>CAYSMJ010000068.1:0-13465 GCA_964432075.1 uncultured Caulobacterales bacterium
TGTCGCCGCGCCGCTCATCATCGGTGGGTAGACCATAACCGCGCCAGTCGCCGTCAAGCCAATCCGCCTTGTTCGGACGGAAATTTTCTCCGGCTTCAAATTCGCTGTCCAAAAAAGCACGGAAATCCGCACGTTCGCGTTCGGTCCATTCCGGATCGATCACACCTTCTTCGACAAGCCGGTCATTATAGAGTTCCCGGGTGGTTGGATGATCCTTGATCGCCTTATACATAAGCGGCTGGGTGAAGCTCGGCTCGTCGCCTTCATTATGGCCAAACCGGCGATAACAGAACATGTCGATGACAACGTCGTTTCCGAATTCCTGGCGGAATTCAGTTGCAATCTTTGCCGCATAGACAACCGCTTCGGGATCATCCCCATTCACGTGGAAGATTGGTGAGCCAATCATTTTCGCCACGTCCGAGGGGTAGGGGGACGAGCGTGCAAACTGCGGGCTCGTCGTAAAACCAATCTGGTTATTGACGATGAAGTGGATGCACCCGCCGGCCTGATAACCGCGAAGTCCGGAGAAACTGAGGCATTCGGCGACAACGCCCTGACCGGCAAAGGCAGCGTCACCATGCAGGAGGAGGGGCAACACCTTGTGTCGCTTGTTATCCGGGTTTTTAGCCGCGCGTTTGATCTTGTCCTGTTTCGCCCGCGATTTCCCGAGAACGACCGGATTTACAGCTTCGAGGTGGGAAGGGTTTGCCGTGAGGGAAAGGTGCACATCATTACCGTCAAATTCGCGATCTGACGAAGCGCCAAGGTGGTATTTTACATCGCCAGAACCCGCCACATCATCGGGCGTGACGGACCCGCCCTGAAATTCATGGAAGATATGGTGGTATGGTTTACCCATCACGGCGGCAAGGACGTTAAGCCGTCCACGGTGGGACATGCCGATGGCAATCTCGGAAACACCGAGCGCCCCGCCGCGTTTGATGATCTGTTCAAGGGCAGGAACCATGGATTCGCCGCCATCGAGCCCAAAGCGTTTTGTGCCGGTATATTTGACGTTCAGGAAGTTTTCGAAGCCTTCAGCCTCGATCAGTTTTTTCTGAATCGCCTGCTTGCCTTGTTTTGTGAAGGAAATGTCTTTGCCTGGTCCTTCGATCCGTTCCTGAATCCAGGCCTTCTGTTCAGGGTCAGACATATGCATGAATTCGACCGCGAAGGTGCCGCAATAGGTCCGTTTGAGAATATCCATGATCTCGCGGAGGGTCGCGGTTTCAAGCCCAAGAACATGGTCGATGAAAATCGGGCGATCCCAGTCCTCCGATCCGAAGCCATAGGTAGCCGGATCGAGCTCCGGGTGGGTTTCGCCGCTCCGCAGAAAATGATCATGCGGGTCGCGTTTGATGCCGAGTGGATCAAGGTCCGCGATCAGGTGGCCGCGAACACGATACGCCCTGATCAACATCAGGGCGCGAATGGAATCCTTTGTTGCGGACTGTACATCCGCGCGGTTGGCCTCGGGCGTGCGCCGGGCCATTTTGTCGGTTATCTTCTTTTCAATGAGTGGCCAGTCGCCATCCATCAGGGCCGTTTCTTCGGTCCTGACACGTGGCGGCCAGTCCTTTCGAGCCCAGCTGGGGCCATCAACCAAATGCCGTGCCTCCCCGGCATCGACGCTCCCACCGTCTTTTTCCAACCGATCAAAGTAACTTCGCCAAGCCTGCGGAACCGATGCGGGATTTGCCTTGTAATCGGCGTAAAGAGCATCAAGGAAAGCGGCGTTGACGCCGTTGAGGACTGAATTTTCAGGGTGATCGCCGGAAAGGATTGTGGAGGGGGTGCGTTGGTCCATGGAGGGTCTGTGTTGGTTTGCGTGAACATTCAAAGCGCAAGGCATGCGGTGTTTGGATGCATATGGCAGGTGAGCCCTAATCTTCTCCAAACAAGTCCTTGCGTCATAATCATTGTTTAAGAAGGCCGAGCAGTGTCTTGCCCATGGAGGCCGGTGTCGGCGCAACGGCGATCCCGGCAGATTTCATCGCCTCGATTTTGGCTTCTGCCGTGTCATCGCCACCCGATACAATGGCCCCGGCATGGCCCATGCGTCGGCCAGGCGGTGCGGTAACACCGGCAATAAAGCCGACCGTTGGTTTCTTGACCTTGTTTTCAGCAAGAAACCGCGCAGCATCAGCTTCTGCCGAGCCCCCGATCTCGCCGATCATAATGATCGAATGGGTGTCATCGTCAGTCAGAAACAGCTCGAGCACGTCAATAAAATCGGTCCCTTTGACCGGATCGCCGCCAATTCCCACACAGGTGGACTGACCAAGCCCTGCCATGGTGGTCTGGTGAACGGCCTCATAGGTCAGCGTGCCGGAGCGCGAAACGATACCCACATGGCCGTCGCGATGGATATGGCCGGGCATGATGCCGATCTTGCATTCGTCCGGCGTGATGACGCCGGGGCAGTTTGGCCCGACGAGCCGTGTTTTCGATCCGTCAAGAGCTCGCTTGACCTTGACCATATCAAGGACGGGAATTCCCTCAGTAATGCAGACAACGAGCGCGATTTCAGCGGCAATGGCTTCGAGGATCGAATCTGCTGCGAAGGGCGGCGGCACATAGATCACACTGGCATCCGCGCTGTGGGCCTGTTTGGCTTCGAGAACCGTGTCATAGACGGGCAGGGTTTTGCCGCCGGCATCGCCACCGCCTTCCCAGGTCTGTCCGCCTTTGCCCGGGGTCACGCCTGCGACCATAGTGGTGCCGTAGGCAATCGCTTGTTCCGTGTGGAATGTTCCCTGGCTGCCCGTAAGACCCTGGCAGATGACTTTGGTCGATTTATCGATGAGGATAGCCATGCGTGCACTTTCCCGTCACTGGTTTTCGTGTTTGCCAGTGTCTTAGACCTGTCAATGCGGCGCGGCAACACAAGTACGCTCGACCTTGGTAGAATATCATCGGTATTGAGCGGTGTTCTTCTGGCCTGAGCTAATACCAGTGCGCGCCGATGATGACTGATCTGCGCACACTGGTCTTACGGCGCGCTACAATCCAGACCGTCCTGACCGCGCAAAGCCGGGCGCCGGGCCCCATCAGGCATTGTTGTTTCTGGGCGGGTTTGCGGTGGTCTGGAGCCTTGTGTCCGGATTTTTTCTACGGATCGGATTATCAGGGCAGATGGGGCCGGATCGTCTTCTGGAGACGATTGAGGTCCTGTCGTGATCAGCCGGTCAAAAACACCGTGTCAATCACGAGGCCGAAAAGCGTTGTCAGCGCCATTGCGCCGGCCCCCAGAATGGTGATCCGGGTGATCGCCTTTGCCGGACTGGCACCGCCAGCACTGGCCGAAATATAGCCGAGGAGCACAAGCCCGATCAGCGTCGCCATCACGATTGGCGTGAACGCATGGCCAACCGGCGCCAGGACGGAAGCGGCGACCGGGACCAGCGCACCGACTGCAAAGCTGGCGGCTGAGGCAATGGCAGCCTGAAAGGGGCGTGCGGAGAGCGTGTTGGTTATGCCCAGTTCATCGCGTGCGTGGCTGCCAAGGGCGTCATGCGCCATCAATTGCCGGGCAACCTCGCCGGCAAGTGCCGGATCAAGCCCACGGCCGATATAGATAGCGGCAAGCTCTTTGCGTTCTTCTTCCGGATCTTCCTTCAGGGCCTCGCGTTCAAGCTCAAGGTCTGCCGCTTCCGTATCGGCCTGACTTGATACCGAAACATATTCGCCCGCCGCCATGGAAAGGGCGCCCGCGGTCAGCCCGGCAAGCCCGGTTATCAACAAGGTTGTGTGGTCCACCCGGGCGGCGGCGACCCCGGTGAGCAGGCTCGCCACTGAAATCAGCCCGTCATTGGCGCCAAGCACAGCAGCGCGCAACCAGCCTGTACGGTGGATCATATGGTGTTCAGTGTGAGGTTCGGCGATCGCTTCTGTCATGAGCCCTGCATTTTGTTTCGGCTCTCGTCTACGCAATTTTCCGTACAAGGTCAAATAATAATGAGAATGAAATTCAGCATACGCTGGGTCTGTGCATCTACGGTAATGCTGCCTTCAGAGAGCAGCAAGGACGCGTTCCGTCATGGCCTCAGTGGAAAGACTGCCGCCAAGATCACGCGTGCGGTGGCCCGCCTCAAGGGCTTGTTCAACAGCCCGGTCAGTCGCATCTGAAGCGGCAATGGCATTGAGGGAATGACGCAAAAGCATGGCGATGCTGGCAATGGCGCCGATTGGGTTTGCGATTCCCTCACCGGCGATATCAGGGGCCGAGCCATGGATCGGTTCATAAAGGCCACGAGGCCCGGCGCCCAGCGAAGCCGATGGCGCAAGTCCGATTGACCCGGTCAATACCGATGCCTCATCGGACAGAATATCACCAAACATGTTTTCGGTCAGGATCACATCGAACCGTTCCGGCGAAGTGATCAGCTTCATCGCCATGGCGTCGACGAGTTCGTGATCAAGTGCGATATCAGGATATTCAGTAACATGACTACTTATCACAGTGCGCCGCCAAAGCCTTGAGCTCGCAAGCACATTGGCCTTGTCGACGGACGTGACGTGGCCGCGACGCTTTTGGGCCGCCCGAAAAGCGACATCTGCAATCCGTTCAACTTCGCTGCGGGAATACGCGCAGACATCGCTGGCAAGCTCGTTACCCTCCTCACGTTCACCAAAATATATACCGCCCGTCAGCTCACGGACGATCAGGAAATCAATGGTGGCATTTTCCTGCACGCGAATAGGGGATCGGTCGCGCAGGCATTCAAAAATTCGTGTCGGTCGCAAATTGGCAAACAGGCCGAGCTCCTTGCGGATGGCAAGAAGCCCCTGCTCAGGCCGGGCCGGCGCGCCATCCCATTTCGGCCCGCCAACCGCACCGAGAAAAATTGCATCAGCCTCAAGGCAGGCGGCCCTGGTATCTGCTGGAAAGGGGGTTCCCGTCTGGTCGATCGCTGCCCCGCCAAACGGGTGATCATCGAGTGTCATTGCCAGATCATGGAGGGTGGCCACACGTTTGAGGACTGCACGTGCCGACGCCGTGATCTCAGGGCCAATCCCGTCGCCTGGCAGGAAGACGATCCGCGCTGTCATTGTTGCGGTTCCGCTTCAAAGGCCCTGATTGCCGACAGATGTTTCATCAGTGCACCGAGGCTATCAGTGCCATCAAGAAGACATTGGCGTGCAAAGGGCTCTAATGTGAACGTCGTTGCGTGATTTCCGATCACAAGCCGGTTCTCTTCGAGATCAATTGTTACACTTTCACCGGGACGTGCCATCAACAGGCGGTGGGTATCAGAATCGATCTCAATGGCGGCAAGCCCGTTTTTCAGGGCATTGCTGGTAAAAATATCAGCGATGTCCGATGAGATCACTGCACGGAACCCATAATCCATCAGGGCCCATGGCGCATGCTCGCGCGAGGAACCACAGCCGAAATTGGCGCCTGCCACCAGGATCTGGTGGGTTGCCGGGTTCTGTTTGTCCAGCGGGCTTCCCGGTTTCCGGTTTCCTTGCCCATCATAGCGCCAGTCGTAAAAGGCCGCCTCACCAAGACCTTCCCGGCTGGTGGTTGTCAGAAAGCGGGCCGGGATAATCTGATCCGTATCAATGTTTTCCTGCGCGATCACGATCGTGCGCGAGGTCAGTCTGGTGATGGGATCGAAACTCATGCGCTTTTCTCCGTCGGCTCAAGCGCGCGCGGATCGGTGATATGACCCGTCACGGCTGAGGCTGCGGCCGTTGCGGGGCTGGCAAGGACCGTACGCACGCCCGTACCCTGACGACCCTTGAAATTTCGGTTGGAGGTGGAGACCACCAGTTCCCCGGGCTCGCCGCGGTCGCCATTCATGGCGATACACATGGAACAGCCCGGTTCACGCCATTCGGCGCCGGCCGCGATGAAGATTTCGTGCAGCCCTTCGGTTTCCGCGGCGCGCCGCACCTGCTCTGAGCCGGGTACGATCAGCGTGGTGACATTGGGAGCGACTTTCCGGCCCCGGAGAATGTCTGCTGCAGCGCGCATGTCTTCAAGCCGGGCATTGGTGCAACTGCCAATAAACACGCGGTCCACAACCATTGCGGCGAAAGGCTTGCCCGCCTCAAACCGCATATAGGCATTGGCGTTTCGGTCTTCGTCATTGGCCGGTTCCGGTGCCAAATCGCTTGCTGGCGCGGCACTGTCGGGTGAGACCCCGTAGGTAATCATGGGGCTGATCATGCCCGCATCAATAGGCACTTCCCTGTCGAAAATTGCCCCGTCATCGGAATGTAGCGCCGTCCATCGCGAAAGCGCCTTATCCCAGTCTGCGGGGACACGGTCGCGGCCTTTCAGCCAGGTGAAGGTCGTTTCATCCGGCGCAACCATACCGAAACGCGCGCCCGCCTCGATTGACATGTTACACAGCGTCATGCGCCCTTCCATTGAGAGCGCTTCGACTGCGGGGCCAGCAAACTCTATCGCAAACCCCCTGCCGCCATCGGCGCCAACGGCGGCTACCATGGCCAGTGCCATGTCCTTGGCGCTGGCATAATCAGGGAGCGCATTGTCAAACCAGACCCGCATTGTCCGGGGACGGCGCTGGAACACGCATTGAGTTGCCAGGACATGACCAACTTCGGTCGTACCGATCCCGAAGGCAAGCGCCCCAAAGGCGCCATGGGTTGAGGTATGGCTGTCGCCGCAGACAATTGTTTTGCCGGGTTGGGTTGCGCCCAGTTCCGGGCCGATAACATGGACAATGCCACGACGGTCATCGCCAAGACCCATAAGCTCAATGCCATGGTCAGCGCAATTGGCAATCAGAGCCGCCACCTGGGCTTCAGCTTCGGGTGTTGCATAGGGCAGGCGCCCGGATGCGTCGGCCGGCAGGGTCGGCGTCGAATGGTCCAGCGTGGCAAGCGTGCGGTCCGGGCGGCGGACCTTCTGCTTACGCTCTTTCAGGACGCTAAAGGCCTGGGGTGAGGTCACTTCGTGGATAAGGTGCAGATCAATATAAAGCACGGCGGGCGTATCGGCGGTTTCCGGCACAACCACATGCGATGTCCAGAGTTTCTCAAACAGGGTTTGGGGAGCTTGCTCAGGCATTACGTCAATCACGTCCGTTCAACAAAACAAGTTTGTCCTGACCGATCTGAACCGTCATCACCGGGCACGCTGTTACCAGCGTAGGGGCAGTTGACGACGCTGTTCCTGCCATGCTGTGTCGCACCGGTCAGACCCTTATTCTGCGGCTGTTTTTGTTTCAGCTTCAAGCCAGGCCATTCGATTACGGAGCTCTTTGCCGGTCGTCTCAATCGGCTGATTCAGGTCTTTATCAAGCATTGCCTTGTAATTCGGCTTTCCTGTCTGGTTTTCCGTGACCCAGTTGGCGGCGAAGGTGCCGTTCTGGATATCGGTCAGCACTTCTTTCATCCGCGCGCGCGTTTCATCATTGATGACCCGAGGGCCGGAAACGAGATCGCCATATTTGGCCGTTTCCGAGATGAAATCATGCATCCGCGAAATACCGCCTTCATAAAGCAGATCGACGATCAGTTTTAATTCGTGGAGACATTCATAGTAGGCGATTTCGGGCTGGTATCCCGCTTCAACCAGCGTATCGAAGCCGGCGACGACGAGTTCCGTCGCGCCGCCACACAAAACCGCCTGTTCGCCGAAAAGATCGGTTTCGGTTTCTTCCCGAAAGCTTGTCTCGATAACGCCGGCGGTTGCCCCGCCAATCAGCGCCGCATAGGACAAAGCCCTGTCGCGTGCCTGACCGGTTGCATCCTGATGGACAGCAATCAGGGAAGGAACACCGCGTCCGCGTTCATACTCGCGGCGGACGAGATCGCCAGGCCCTTTGGGAGCAACCATGATGACGTCAACATTGGCAGGGGGCTGCACCCGTTCATACAAAACGGTAAATCCGTGGGCAAACAGAAGGCCGTCGCCCTCGTTCAGGCCGGGGAGGATGTCGCTCTGGAATATTTCTTCGTGGGACATGTCGGGCGTCAAGACTGCAACAAGCTGCCCCTCGGCTGCGGCTTCAGCCACTGTTTTTACAGCAAACCCATCGCTCAATGCCTGTTTGGCGCCCTTGCCACCCGGTCGCGCGCCAATCACAACATTGGCGCCGGAGCCACGCAGGTTCATGGCGTGGGCGCGCCCCTGGCTGCCATAGCCGATCACCGCCACTTTGCCGCCACGAACCAGATCCGGGTTGCAGTCTTCGCGCATGTAAATGGTTGCCATGATATCCTCCGTTAAATGGTCATTTGCTGACCTGTGTGGTCACAGCGCCTTCCGAAGCGGAAGCCACAAGCCGTGCATATTTGTCAAAGACGCCGCCCATACGATTTGGTGGTGGTGGCGTAAAGGCTGCACGGCGGGCAGTCCAGTCGACATTTGCGTCAATCCGCCGGTCTTTCAGCGAAATCCGAATCGTATCGCCGTCTCGCAGAAGAGCGATATTGCCTCCGGCAGCAGCTTCCGGGGCGACATGACCGATAACGAATCCATGCGAGGCGCCTGAAAAGCGGCCATCAGTGATGAGGGCAACTTTGCCGGCAAGGCCCTGCCCGGCAATCGCCGCTGTAACCGCAAGCATTTCGCGCATGCCGGGCCCACCCCGGGGCCCCTCATAGCGGATGATTACCACGTCGCCCTCGACGATCTCATTGCGTGAGACGGCCTCGAAGGCGGCTTCCTCGCTTTCAAAAACACGCGCAAGGCCTTCAAACGCGCCGTCGCCATAGCCCGCAGTCTTGAGAACGGCGCCCTCGGCTGCGACTTCGCCGTAGAGAATTCGCAGCCCCCCGGTTGGCTTGAATGGCTTGCTTACGGATGAAACAACATTCTGGCCAGGGGTTTCGCGGGCCTCAGTCAGTTCTTCAAACAGGGTCCGGCCGGACACTGTAGGGCTGTCGGCCAGCTTGCCGGCTTCCATCAATTTTTTTCCGAACAACGCCATGCCGCCGGCGCTATCAAGGTCGCGGGCAAGATATTGTCCGCCCGGCTTCAGGTCGGTGATGACCGGTGTCTCATCCGAGAGCTGATCAAACCGGTCAATCGAAAACGGAACACCGGCTTCGGTTGCAATCGCCTTGAGGTGAAGAACGGCATTGGTTGAGCCGCCGCTTGCCACAACGGCCCGGGCTGCATTGTCAAACGCTGCCGGTGTCAGAAAAGTGCGTGCACCGGTCTGTGCTGTGGCAAGGTCAGCTACGAGCCGTCCACACCGTTCGGCCTGTACTGGTTTCTTTTCGCTTACCGCGGGCGGGTCGCCTGCGCCCATGGGGGAAAGCCCGAGAAATGTCAGGGCCATGGCCATCGTATTGGCGGTGAACTGCCCGCCACACGCGCCCGCGCCCGGGCAGGCGGCTTTTTCGATTTCGGTCAGTTCGTCTACCGATAGATCGCCCTTGGCGTGTGCGCCAACAGCCTCGAAAACATCCTGTATCGACAGCATACGGCCTTTGCACTCACCCGGCAAAATGGTTCCGCCATAAAAGATGAGACCCGGGATATCCATCCGGGCCAGCGCCATGGCCGCTCCGGGCAGGGTTTTGTCGCAGCCAACCAGAATGACAACGCCATCGAGCGAATGGCCACGAACCGCAACCTCGATTGAATCAGCAATCACTTCGCGGGAAATCAGCGAGGCTTTCATGCCCTGTCCGCCCATGGAAATGCCGTCGGAAACCACGATCGTATTGAAATCGACAGGTGTGCACCCGCCGGCGCGAACGCCATCGCGGACCGGCCCGGCAAGGTCTGCCAGATGCATGTTGCAGGGCGTGACGGTGGTCCAGGTGTTGAAAACCGCCACGATCGGCTGATCGAAATCGCGGTCGGTCATGCCGGTGGCACGCAGCATGGCCCGCGCCGGGGCCCGCGCATTTCCCTTGACGATGGCGTCTGATCGTTTTGACATCGCAGTATAGAACTCTTTTGTCGCCGATCGGCAAATCCGTTTATCAGCCTGAGTGGCGATCTGTTTGGCAAAAAAGCCCCGTTTCCTTGCAGAAACGGGGCTTAATTCTGGAGGTTCTGTAGACCGCCCATCCTTACCCTTCAGAACGAGACTACAGACTGGAGTTTCCGTTGCTATTGTGACGAAACGCAATGCCTAGTGGGGAGAGATTTCGGCATTTCTGTCACATAGGGGAGACGACAAACAAAAACTCCTCTGAAACGTTAGGCCGAAAAAGCGCGATCTGGCAACCAAAAAAATAAATTTAGACAAAAATTTTGAATGTTCTTGCTAATTCGGGTCCTGGCGATGTGTCATTCACGGGCATGATACACCTGCCGGATGGTCACGCGGCCTTCGGAAACAGGCGCCGCATATTGCGCGCCGCCTGGCGGATCCGCTGGACGTTTTCCACAAGACCGATCCGCACATGCCCATCGCCACCAGCGCCAAAACCAAGACCCGGGGCGACGGCAATGTCGGCTTCTTCCATGAGGTGTTTGGCAAATGCAACGGACCCCATCTCCCGGTAAGACCCCGGGATCGGCGCCCAGGCGAACATGGAGGCTGCGGGCGGTGTAATCGGCCATCCGGCCCGGGAAAACGCATCGACCAGCACATCGCGGCGGTGGTGGTAGATATCGCGGACGTTGGCGATCAGACTTTCCGGGCTGTCGAGGGCAGCAATGGCTGCAACCTGAATGGGTGTAAAGGCGCCGTAGTCGAGATAGGATTTTACGCGGGCAAGGGCTGCAATCATCTGTGGGTTGCCAACGGCCATGCCGATCCGCCATCCGGCCATTGAAAAGGTTTTTGACAGGGAGTTCACCTCGACCGCAATTTCAATGGCGCCGGGCACCTGCAATATTGAGGGCGGCGGCGTTTCAAAGTAAATTTCGGAATAGGCGAGGTCGGACAGAACCAGAATGCCATGTTTCTTTGCAAGTGCGATGACATCCTTATAGAAATCAAGACCAACGGTTTGCGCTGTCGGGTTGGATGGATAGTTGATCACCATCGCCCGCGGTGTCGCCGGGCAGGCGATGACGGCGTCATGCAGTCCGCGCAGATAGCTTTCCGGGTCCGGCGCCGGCACGGCACAGATCTCACCACCCGCAATGATGAAGCCATAGGCATGGATCGGATAGGCCGGGTCTGGCGACAGAATAATATCGCCCGGTGCCGTGATCGCCTGGGCAAGATTGGCAAACCCTTCCTTGGAGCCGAGCGTGGCGACGATTTCGGTTTCCGGGTCAAGCGTAACACCGAAGCGGCGCTCATAATAGCGTGCCATCGCCCGTCGCAGACCGGTGATCCCGCGGGAAACCGAATAGCGATGGCTCCTCGGGTTTTGGACACTCTCGATCAGTTTCTGCACAATCTGCGGCGGTGTGGGCATGTCCGGATTGCCCATGCCAAGGTCAATGATGTCACGCCCCTCGCGCCGGAGCTTTGCCTTGAGGGTATTAACTTCCTCAAAGACATAGGGCGGAAGCTGTTTGATGCGAAAAAAGGGTTCAGAAAAGGGCATGGGCTTTTACTGGGTTTGAGGATCGGAGCTGATGAGTCCAGAAAGTGTGTTCCTTAGGGTGGCGATTTGCCATTAAAAATCAATGACGCAGGTTTATACCACCAGGTCTCCCGGCGTGGTTCGGGCAAACAGGGTTGGATCGATCCGGATACGATGAAAGAGTGGTAATATGACCGACAAGAACCTCGCCAGTCGTCCCGCACACCTGGTACCGCCCGGCTTCATGACCCTGCCAGGTCTTTTTTATGATGCGAATACCGGCGCGGACTATCCGGCGCCTGCGATCGCCCTTGTCAATGAGCGCCTTGCCGGCGCGATGGCGATCGACCACGGTTGGTTTGACAGTGAAGAAGCGATCGCCGTTCTTTCGGGGCAAAGTACGCTGCATGGCAATGCCCCCGTCGCCATGGCTTATGCCGGGCATCAATTCGGCCATTACAATCCGTTACTTGGTGATGGTCGCGCGCTACTTGTCGGCGAATTGACTGACGCCGATGGGGCAGGGCATGAGCTTCATCTCAAAGGCTCGGGCCCGACCCGGTTTTCACGTGGCGGCGACGGCCGGGCAACAATCGGGGCAGCGATCCGCGAATACATTGTCAGTGAAGCCATGGCGTGTCTCGGCGTGCCGACCACGCGAGCGCTTGCCATCCTGACAACGGGCGAGCGGGTGGTACGTCAGCAAGGACCTGTTCCCGGCGCAATCCTTGCACGGACGGCACGGTGTTATGTCCGTGTGGGAACATTTCAATATGCGGCCGCGTTGGGAGAGCGCGATCTTGTTCGCTCACTTGCCGATTTCGTCATAGAGCGGCTATTCCCGGAAATTGTCGGGGATGGCCCAGAGCGATACCTTATGCTGCTAAAGTCAGCTGCCCTGGCTCAGGCCGACCTGATCGCAAAATGGATGAGCCTCGGCTTTATCCATGGTGTGATGAATACGGATAATATGGCATTGTCGGGCGAGACCATTGATTATGGCCCCTGTGCATTCATGGAGCAGTTTCATCCAGCGAGGGTGTTTTCTTCAATTGATCATCATGGCCGGTACGCCTGGAACCGACAGGGCGAAATCGGGCTTTGGAATTTGAGTCGGCTGGCCGAAGCGCTTCTGCCGCTTTTTTCTGACGATCAGGAAAAGGCTGTTGAGATGGCAACACAGACTCTTGCGATTTATGCACCGGCTTTTGAAGCGGCGTTTCAATCCGGGATGGCGGCAAAACTGGGACTCGCCGATGGCTCTGACGGTTCTGGTCTTGTGCCAAAAACCTTCTCTGTCATGACCGAAGGGCGGGTTGATTTCACCCGCTTCTTCCGTGCCCTGACGCGTCACGCCGAAAGCCATGATCCTGACAGTCTTTTTGATTTGTTTGACCGACCGGATATCGCCCGAACCTGGCTGGAGGAGTGGCAAGCGCTTGTCGGGCCGGTCGGTGGGGTTCGGTTGTCTGCAATGCAACAGGCCAACCCCGTACGAATACCGCGCAATCATCGTGTTGAGCAGGCGATTATCGCGGCGGAGCAGAACGGCGATTTTGGGCCGACGGCTCAGCTGATCGCTGCCCTCTCAGATCCTTACACCGAGTCTGAGGCATTTGCGGCGTTCGAGGCGGCGCCCACGCCCGGTGAAGAGGTGCGCCAGACCTTTTGTGGAACATGACGGCTGGGTGCCGTTAAGCGCTCACCGTCGTGACATTTTTTTGAATAAATGCCCGCGGATTGGCGGGCAATGAGGTTGCATCTGTGCCGTGCTGTAGCTATACCCGCTTTTCTTAACCGGAAACATGATGCGGGATGGAGCAGCCCGGTAGCTCGTCAGGCTCATAACCTGAAGGTCGTAGGTTCAAATCCTACTCCCGCACCCAATTTCACCCGATGATCGACGATCGTACCGGCAGTGCACTCCAGCCGGGTGATCCATTGACGGGAGAGTTTGTCTGGACCCGGGATCAGCTTCTCTTCATTTCGCTGGTCTTCATTGGCGCTGTCATCATAGCGCTCCGCCAGGGCTTCAAGC
>CAYSMJ010000069.1:0-1106 GCA_964432075.1 uncultured Caulobacterales bacterium
TTCGAGATGACCGGTGCCGTGCTGGCCCTGGAGGACGGCCAGCGCCTTTGCCCGCGCTTGCTTTTCCTCTTCTGAAAGGGTCCGAAGGACGGCGGCTTTCCTCGGCGAGGCAGTGTCGGTTCTCGCCGACGCCGCCTCTGGCGCAACTTTTTTGGCTGGCGCGGCTTTCCGGGCAGGCGCAACCTTCTTTTCGGGTGTTGGCTTTTTGGCAGTCGCTGTTTCCGACTTCGGAGCCGCCGTCTTCGTCGTCGGGGTCAGCGTACGTCTTTTTTTCGTCTCGACGACCACGGTTTTCGAGCGGCCATGCGAGAAACTCTGCTTGACCTGTCCCTTTTCCGTGCGGCGCAGCGACAAGGGCTTACGACCGGATTTCGTGGTCTCGTCCGAGGTTTTTTCTTCGACGTCGTTAGTCATTCAATCTCCAAACTGTGTCCGGACAGCGGCACCGGATAGGGCGCGGAAAACCCCGCAAGCCCGAATATCCGGACTCCCTGTTTTCCGGGGCACGCCGGACCGTGCACACGGCATACTCTGCACGGGCGGCAGGGTCCAGAGCCGGAAGACCGCAACCCGTCTGATTCGTGCGGGTCATCTGCCCGCAACCCCCTGATAACGCAACGCATCGCGCCAGAATTTTTCCGCGCCCGCCCTTTCAGGCAAAACGAGGTAACGCACCGCCTCAAGACCAAGCGCTGCCGACAGCGCCTCAACCGAAAATACCCGGCAGACCGGGACGTTCCTGTAGACGGCCAATCGCTCCAGCTTCCCCGCGCTATCGGTGCGGGTGGCCGCAGCTATCACAAGCCGATCCCGCGGCCCTGCCGATTTCAACCCGGCTTCGGCAGCCTCGAAACCGGTGGCAAGCTGGCCAGCCCGGCGCGCCAGACCCAACAGGTTGACGCACCGATCCAGCAGCATTTCTGCCAGTCCGTCGAGCCATTGGTCCGCTTCAGCGGCAAACCGGCATTCACCGGCACGAAACGCCCGTGCAAAGCTCTGTTTCCGACGCGCCGTGAGAAGAATGTCGCGATCCGCACTGACCCACGCGCCGCGCCCCGGCAGTTTTTCGGCCAAATCCGCAACAACCAAACCATCGGGCGCCCGGC
>CAYSMJ010000069.1:1116-3178 GCA_964432075.1 uncultured Caulobacterales bacterium
GACTAGTCTACAGCCCAGTCAGTGCACGTCTCTCTTTTGTGAAATGGCATTCGAACCAAACCATCGGGCGCCCGGCAGAAACGGATCAGTCCCCAACGCGGCTGCGCCTGCCGCGTCACCAGACAGGTGCGTTCAGCGCCTGGCACCGCACTTGGTGATATGTCAGGTGCCGCAACGGCGTTTTCAACGGTTTCACCCTTGCCTGTCGCAGGGCCGGCGTCGGTTTCGGGGTTATTCAGCGGTTTCCTCCTCAAGCAATTCCTCATCATCGGCCCGCATAGCGGCGAGGTCTTCCTCGGTGATCCATCCCGCCACAACGCGGGCGCGCATGATCATCTCTTCCGCCTCGGCCGGCTTGATCTTGAAACTCTCAAGAATGCCTTGGTGGTGCTGGCGTTCCCCATCCACCCGCTCGGTCCAACCGGTCAGATCATCGGTCACACAGCCGGCAAAATCCTCAAGCGATTTGACGTCTTCCTTGCCAAGAGCAACCAACATTTTCAGATCAAGCCCTTCAAACTCGGCAAGATCATCGGCAACGCCAAGAGCAATCCGCTCTTCAGTCAACTGGCGAGCCTCCTCCTCAAGGAAATCATTGGCCCGCGCCTGCAGTTCCTGGGCAGTATCTTCATCAAGACCGTCGATTTCCATCAACTCATCGATCTCCACATAGGCGATCTCTTCGATCCTGGTGAACCCTTCGGAAATCAGAAGCCCAGCCATGATATCGTCGACATCAAGACCGTTCATGAACCGCTCTGAGCGGACGCGGAATTCTTCTGCACGCTTGGCCGATTCCTCCTCTTCCGTCATGATATCAATGTCATAACCGGTCAGCTGCGAGGCAAGCCGGACATTCTGTCCGCGCCGACCGATGGCAAGGGAAAGCTGTTCATCGGGTACCACAACTTCGATCCGCTCGGCTTCCTCGTCAAGGACCACCTTGGCCACTTCGGCCGGCGCCAGCGCATTGACGATACAGGTCGCAATATCGTCTGACCACGGCACGATATCAATCTTCTCGCCGCCAAGCTCATTGACAACAGCCTGAACCCGGCTGCCGCGCATGCCAACACAGGCGCCCACAGGGTCTATTCCGGGATCATTGGAATGCACGCCGATTTTGGCGCGGCTTCCCGGATCGCGGGCTACGGCCTTGATTTCGATGACACCATCATAGACTTCCGGCACTTCCTGCTCGAACAGTTTTGCCATGAATTGCGGGTGAGAGCGCGAAAGAAAGATCTGCGGGCCGCGCGGCTCCTGGCGTACATCCATGATATAAGCCCGAACCCGGTCACCCGTGCGATAATTTTCGCGTGGCAATTGCTGGTCGCGGCGGATGATGGACTCGGCCTTGCCAAGATCGACGATCACATTGCCATATTCGACCCGTTTGATCAGTCCATTGATAATCTCGCCAACACGGTCCTTGAAGTCTTCATATTGGCGTTCACGTTCTGCCTCGCGGATTTTCTGGGTAATGACCTGCTTGGCCATCATTGCAGGAACCCGGCCAAAATCCATCGGCGGAAGCGGCTCGGAGATAAAGTCCCCAACTTCCGCAGCCGGATTTTTATGGCGGGCATCCTCGAGCAAGATCTCCGCCGACTCGTTTTCCAGGTCTTCAACAACCTCAAGCAAGCGCCACAAACGGGTCTCGCCAGTGGATGGATTAATCTCGGCACGGATATTCGTTTCATGGCCGTAGCGCGAGCGCGCAGCGCGTGACAGCGCCTCTTCAAGCGCCTCGATGACGAGCGCCTTGTCAATTGACTTCTCCCGCGCAACAGCGTCGGCAATCTGGATAAGTTCAAGCCTGTTGGCGCTGACGGCGTTCATGCCTTGTCTCCGCAAATTGAGGTCATGTCTGGTCTCCTTTATCCCGGCCGGTCTTCGACCGGTCCTGTCTTTAGTCAGTTATCGTTTGCAGCCCCGCCGGACTCCGGCGGTATCTCAATCCCGGTTTCAGTGTCATCGACGGGTCTGCCCGCCTGCTTTGCCGCCTGCAGGCTCGCGCGCACCAGCGCGTCGGTCAGCATCAGCTTTGCATCCTGAATCC
>CAYSMJ010000069.1:3188-13112 GCA_964432075.1 uncultured Caulobacterales bacterium
GGCATGGCGCTCACCCTGAGCGTCGTGCTCCTCTGAAAGAGGAAAGAGCGCGGTTTCCTCTTCCCCGTCCAGGTCCATCAGCACATTGCCATCCTCAAGCCCGGCCAGAACGCCCCGGAAGCGCTTGCGGCCTTCAATCATCCGGTCGAGTTCCAGTTTGGCCTCAAACCCTTCCCAGCGTTCGAAATCCTTGGCCCGCGTTAGGGGCCGGTCGATCCCGGGCGAGGACACCTCAAGGGTATAGCGGTCCGCGAACGGGTCGGCTTCCTCCAGTATCGGCGACAAGGCACGCGAGAGCGTTGCACAGTCTTCCGCGCTCATGCTGCCGTCAGGCCGTTCAGCCATGACCTGAAAGGTGACGGTCCGCGAACCGGTCACCCGCAGGCGCACAAGCTCAAAGCCCATCGCTTCAATGGTCGGGTTGAGCAAATCGTGCAGGCGTTCTGTAAGCGTTTTCACGCTGACCTTACCTCGCGAGAAAATGGCCTCCCGGCCCGAAATAAAAATGCGGCCCCCGAGGGGGCCGCGTTCTTTAAGAATTGCGTTTGATCGGAGATATAAGCCGAGAAGAATGGTTTGTCACCCTGTAATCAGCGGCTTATATCCTGCCACCGCCTAATTTCGCGGATCCTGTTCTTTCATCTTGTCCATCACAGCGTCTTTCGCCGTGTCTTTCATCCTATCGGCCGCCTTGTCGGCTTCGTCCATCACGCGGTCTGCCGCATCGCCAGCCGCATCTTCGAGGGCATCCATCATTCCAGGCATTTTCGGCAGACGATCCGCAATGGCGGGCAAGGCACCGAGCTGGTCGCGGACCATCTCGATCGGGCCAACCACCGCTAGCGACATGGCACCAATATCGAGATGCTCCTGTGCGGCATTGACCAGGTCTTCGCCGGACAGGGCGGAGATCTTCGAGACATAGCTCGACAGATAGTCATCGCCCAGCTCGTGGAGATCAACAAAGGCAAGCTGGTTCGCAACACCGCCGCGGGAGGCAAGCCGGATCACGAACAGCCCGTTCATGTAGTTCTTGATCCCCTCCAATTCCGCCGCACCCGGGGCCTCGGCCTGCAGGGTACGGATTTCCTTGAGGATTTCGGCGAGTGCCGGGCCCGTTGCCTCACTTGTCACATCGGCATTCTGCTGCCAGTTTGCCGCCTTGTAGCGGGTCGCAACCTGCGAGAACGGGGAATAGGTATACCCCTTATCCTCGCGGATATTGCGTGTGATCCGCGAGGAGAAATAACCGCCCAGCAAAGTATTGGCCGCTTCCAGATCAACCGAGCCATCAATCGGCGGGACACGCTTGCCAAGCCGGATGGTCGATTGCGGGGCACCGGGACGGTCAATCAGAACGACATCGTGCGCTTCATTCATTTCGGGCGGCATCACCAGCGGTTCCGGTCCGCTTTCCCATTTGCCGAACGCGCGCTTGATTGCCCGTTTGACGGCGCGCCGGTCAAACTGTCCGACAACATAGATGTGGGTGCGTTTCCCGCCGAAATTCTCGGCATGAAAGGCCTTCACATCCTCCATTGTGTAACTTTCAAGCTGACCGTCATCGGGCAGCGTGTCTCCGTAGGGATGATCCGGATACAAGATAGCGGCAAAAGCCTCTGATGCCTGGGACTGGGCCTGTGTTCTGGCAATCGAGACATTGCGCACAAGATCAGCCCGTCGGCGATCAAGCTCCGTTTCCGGAAAATTGGGCCGCTGAATAACATCGGCGATCAGTGCCATGGCATCCGGCGCGCGCTCGGCAAGGACATCCATGACGGCAAAGGTCCGGTCAAGACCGACACCGATATTCAGATCACCGCCCATGGTTGCGGCCTCAAGCGCCAGCTCTGAGGCGCTCTTTCCGCCGGCGCCCTCTTCCATCATGGCCGCCGTGAGATCGGCGATCCAGGTCTTGTCCCCGTCATTAAGGTTTCCGGCCCGCACAACAGCGCGGATGGTCGCCTTGGGCACCCGGCCATAGGGAACAAGCGTAACCTGCACACCGCTAGCGCGCAGGGTGTAAGTCTCGGCATCCGGCAATGTGAAATCGCGCGGTTCACTGCCCGCCGGGGGTTCGGCGGGAAATTCGTCCTGCGCCAGCGCCATGGGTGCGGCAGTGAGGGCGAGAACGCCCAAACAGGTTGTTCCCAGCCGCCTGATCGTTTTTACAATCATTATCATTATCCTCATCCTCCCCTTATTCGCCGGAGCCTGAGGCCGGCGCCTGGGCGCTCTGACCGGCACCCGGTTTCAACGTAATAATCGACCGGTTGGTCGGGCGAAGATAGTCCTGGGCGGTTTTCCGGATCAGCTCCGGCGTGACCACATTAAACTCATCGATAAGCGTATTCACCCGGTCAGGATTGTCATCGAACAGGGCAAACACCGCGAGCATGTCGGCAAGGCTAATCCGATTGCCATCACCCAGCGTGTCATAAAGGTCCGAGCGCAGCTTGGTGCGGACCCGTTCAAATTCTTCCTCCGCAATCAGATTTGTCTGCAGGTCCTCGATGATCGCGTTAACATCGCCAAGGATTGTCTCCGGCTCATGCTCAGCACCGTGAACAAGATAAGCCGAAAAGATCATCGGCCCGTTATAGTTATAGGCATTGCCAAGCGGCCAGTTAATCCCGCCGGGGACAGAGCCGGCATAGCCCTTTTCAGAAACCAGCTTTTGGTAGAAACGGCTGTCATTACCCTTGGTCAACAGATAATCGATGAAGATCATCGCATAATATTCATCCGTGCCCCGCTCCGGCACATGATAGGCCCAGGCGAGCGCCGGTTGCGGCGCCAGCGGGTCGGTTTTCTCGGCCCGTTTTTCCGCTTCCTGCCGTGGTTCGGAGACATCCGGGTAGGTCAGATTGTCCGAGGCCGGAATGCCGCCGAAATATTGTTCAACCCAGCCCAGCGTCTGTTCGGAATCGATATCGCCCGCAACGACAAGGACGGCATTGTTTGGCGCATAAAACTGTTCGAAGAACGCCTGCACATCTTCCAGCGTTGCGGCATCGAGGTCTTCAAGATCACCATAGAAATTATGGGCGTTATACCAGTTCTCATTGGCCAGTTGTGGCAGGTCGAGCCACGGGAACCCGCCATAGGGCTGGTTTAGAACATTGACCCGGACCTCACTCTTCACAACGCCCTGCTGGTTGGTCAGGTTTTCCTGGGTGATGTCCAGCCCGCGCATCCGGTCTGCCTCGGCCCAGATAAAGGTCTCCACCTTGTTGGCGGGCACCACCTCGAAATAATTTGTAAAATCAAACCGGGTCGAGCCATTCAGCACCCCGCCATTGGCATTGACGAGCCCGATAAACTCACCCTTGCCAAGGTTTTCCGAGCCCTGGAACATCATATGTTCAAACAGATGGGCAAAACCGGTCCGGTCGCGCGGTTCGATCCGAAAGCCGATCCCGTAATAGACGGCAACGGTGGCGGTCGGCACCGTATCGTCCGGTGACAGGACTACTTTCAGCCCGTTATCGAGCTTGTGGTATTCGACAGGTATTTCGAGTTCCTGCGCCACGGCACCGGGCTGAAGAAACAGTCCGGCGAGGAAGGCGAGGCTCGCGGCGGCGAAAAGCGCCATACGGGTCATCATAATCCCCTTTTGTTGCGTTCTAAAAGCTGTGTGTTTGGCGCTTTTAGCGTCGTTCACAAAGGCTTGTCGACAGGACGAGGCGTCTTTGCGGTAAAGCGGTCCATTTGCGGCGCTGCAACGCTTATCCAACACTGTGCCCGGGACATCGCGGCACCAGCCCAAAATGACCGGCTGACATCGGATTTGTTGCAATAGGCTTCCGGCTCAATTAGGACGGGACTTAGGGACGTGCGGTTTCGCTTTAACGAGGATGGGGTTGGCTATGGGTCGTTTTCTGGCGATTGTGATTGCAATTATCGGAGGTGTCGCTGGCTCGCAGGCGCCGGGGTTTACACTGCAATATATGCAGAACCTGACCGGGCGGGTCGATGAACTGCGCCCCCGGGTCGAGGAATTTGACACCAATGTCGGTCGTTACGGCTATACGCGAGCGCGCGCGCTTGATGAATGCCAGTTGGCTGACGGGCTGCTGGATGCCCTGTGCGATGGGTACGCCTCAATCGTAAAGCGCTATGAAGACCTGCAGGCCCACCTCGACGCCTTGCGCGCGGCCACATCGCTTGAACGCCCGCTCGTGTTGGCGCGCAGCTACAAACGCGATATCGTTGACAGTACGCTGACGGAATACAAGCCCGCCGTGCCCACAACGGTTGACGGCGCCGTTTATGGCGGCGGCGGTTTTGTTGGCCTGTGGCTTGTCGCCAGCATCCTGTTCGGGATTGTCGGGTCGCTGTTTGGCGGCGGGCGGCGCTACGCGTACGATTAACCCCTTCTGGTCACACAAAAATCGCCTGCGCGGAATGTGCAGGCGGTCAGAACTTTTGCCGGTACCGTCCAGACTGCGTACCCTTTTTGTTGAATCAAAAAACGCAGTCTGGAATCTTGAGTTGTCGCGGGTTCGAACCCAGGTCGATGGATGGGAACCATCGACGATCACACCTTTTGTCAACGCGCTTTAGTTGATGACGACCCGGGCTTGCCGGGCGCAGTTGCTTGTGGCGACGCGCTCAAGTCGGTGGTAGGGCACGGCGCGGGCATCAGGGCCGCGCAAACTGACACGGCAAACAAGTTGTCGGCCCCCACGACCTGTATACCCAGCCCAGCTGCCACGCTCGTAATATTCGGTCAGAACAATCTGTGCGCCGACGCGGGTATTGAAGGTTTCCCGGCGCACCAGCGTGTGGCCTGATCCGCGGCGGGGCGGCGCACCGCGATAGACACCGGTCCGCTTGGCGAAATACTCAACCGGTTGGCGATCGGTCCGTCCGCTATCATCATAATATCCAATCGAGCGGTTGTTCGCCGGACAGGGTTCGTATCGCGGCTCAGCATGGGCCTGAACACTCGCTATTCCCGCAAGCCCAAATGTCACGAGGGCCGCGCCTGCAAGTCCTTTTCGGTACCGGAGGTTGGGTTTCACTTTCATCACTGGCTCCCTTTCTTCGTTTTTGGAGACAGGATGACGGTGACCTGAAATTGTGTCCAAACCCAACCGGTTGTGTGCCGGTGGCGGGGAAAGCTTGTGGCAATCTCACGGGTAGCACGACCAACCGAGCCGAGGTTGCGGCCAGGCGAGGAGCCAATCCAAACCGGCCTCAGGACACCGCAGCCGACATTTCTGGCGTGATAGCGTCGTCCTCGGGCGTGGCTTGCGGCGTCAGCAAACCGGCCTCGATCAGCTTTGCCTGCAGTTCCGCGCCGTCAAAGGGTTTCAGGATATGAAAGCCGGCACCAGCCCCCTTGGCGAGAGCGAATTGCTGTTGGTCATTTTCCGTCGCCATGAGGATCACAACAGGACGCTCCTCGGGGTCGAGGTCCCCCACACCGCGCAGAAAATCGAGCGCGCCAAAGGATGGCAGATCCCAGTCAAGCAGAATCGAATCGGGGCGATGCTTCACCAGAAGGGCCACGCCGTCGGTGACTGTATCGGCAGCATAGACTTCCATATCCAACGGTTCGAACATGCTGACGACGACATCGCGGATGACGGGGCTGTCTTCAACGACAAGACATTTTACCATGACGGCTTTCCTTCCATAGGGACGCCGCAGGACGATGCCATGAACGCTTTACCGCACGGTTAAGCCCGCACGGCGGCGACGCCTGAAAATGCTGCCGAAAAGGTGATGGCCGCATCGGTCTTTTCCGCCGTAAGGCTGCCCTCTTCCTCGCTGGCCAACAGATGGGCGAGATAGGCGGGCGTTGTTTTTGGCTTGATGTCCGTACTGTCACCGCCAAGGGCGCTCAGAAAATCCTCGTTCAGGAACATCTTGCTGCCGGTAATGGTCAGGGTGAAGCCGCCCGAGCCCTTTGATTCTATGCGCACAAGCCCCCCGCGCGGGATCGCCTCACCGGCAGCGGCCGCAAAAATCAGCAAAATCTTGATCCGGTTTTTTGGCCAGATTTCTGCGGGAATCTGCCAGTCGAGGTCGGCTTTCATTACGGCAAAAAGATCACGGACCACCTTTTCCGCATCCTCAGTCTTGATTTCAGCGCCAAGCCCACCGGCAGCCCCGTAAGCCAGCCGGGCAAATGACAACAGGGCCAGCGCCTTTTGCGTTCCCTCCGCGACAAGCCCATCGGCCATCGCGCGCATCTCCTCATCGGCGCCCTCCTCTTCGCGCATGGAGAGACCGGAACTGACGGCGCCGATCGGATTCACCAGGTCGTGGCACAGCCGCGAAGCAAGATTGGCGGCAAGATCGGTCGCAGTCATCATGGCGGTTATCCTCGCACGGGAAACAGAACAATGGTCTCGTATTTGCGATGATTCGTTCAGATTTGTTCGACGACGCCATCGGGATTTATCGCGACCGGGCGAGAGGCAAGCCGCATTTGCCTCGTTTTGGTTCGGTTGGCTGTTGTTTGCCATGCCGGGTGCCGGTATGAGACGGGCCGGGGTGCAAACGCAAGACGGTCAGGGTTTAAGACGACAGAGCCAAACGGCCGCCCAAAATCGGCAAGTCGGTAGCGGGAGTGATGATTGCATTCAATGGAACAGGAATTCTTCAGACCCTCCTTTCACCGTCACTCTTTCCCCCCCGAAGAGCCGGTGCGGCCGCGCAGTTTTTTTGCGGCCTTTATCGGTGCCGGCCTGATCATTGCCGGGGGCGCTTTTATCCTGATCCTGCAGGTTACCGACGGCGGCCCGACCCGTCAGCCGGATACCGCATCACGGCCCATCCTGCAGGCCGACATCCCGGCGCAAAAGCCTGCGACGCAAGACCCATCAGCGCGAGCCGCCGCGGCCTCTCCGGCCCCCGGATCGAATGACCATCCGGGCGAAATCCCTGCCGGCGCCGCACCGCCCCTTCTGGAAATAAACCCGTCCCCTGCCCCCGCAGCGACGCAAAGATCGTATCCGCTTGCCATCGACTACCCGGCCTATAATTCCGATGAGCGCGCCCGAGGGGTCGCACAAACCACACCCGAACCGCGTGGTTTCTGGCCCAGGGTCAAGCCACGGCGCGGAACCGGGCCGTTCAAGGTGGCGAATGTCACATTTGACCCGCTTGATACCGATCCGCTCAATATTCAGCCCGTCCGCACTGCCGCCGATGGGCTTGGCGCCCGCCCCTTTTTCTCAATGAACCCAGCCGGGGCAGAACCGGATTTTGCCGATTTCAATCCGATTGTTCCGGGGGATGTGGCCCCAGCCCCCCCGACAGGCCTCGCGACCGGTGCGCCATCCGATGCCGCGTCCGGCGACAACGCTTATGAAACCCTGAGTCTTGAACTGGTGCGCGGCGAAACCCTTGTTGATCTTCTGCGCCGGGCCCGGGTGCGCGAAGCCGACCGCAACCGGTTTATCGAGACGCTGGCCGGGCACCTGGATCTGCGCGCCTTACGCCCCGGATTTACTGTCGACCTGACCTTGATGCCACCGGATGAGACGGTTTTCGAGGCCTGGGCAGCGCCTGACCTTGCCAACCGGTATCTCGCCGGGCTGACCGTGCGTCCCGATGCGGGCCACCGTCTGCGCGTGCGCGATCATTTCGGACGCCTTGAGGTCGCGCGCGAACCGGTACGGATGACCACACGTCTCAAAGCGGTTTCAGGCGAGATCGTCGGGAACCTGTATCTTTCGATGCAAGCCCGGGGCACGCCGGACCGAATCATCACCGAACTTGCTAATGCATTTGCCTATGACATTGATTTCCAGAGAGAAATCTTCCGCGGCGACCAGTTCATGGCAATCTTTGAAGCCATCTATGATGATGAGGGCGTTCTCGTTGATGGCGGCCGGATCCTTTATGGACGCCTGAGCTGGCGGGGCGGTCGCCGGGAAAAAGGCTATTACCGGTTCGAAGCGCGCGGCGCCGATGCTGATTATTTCGATGCCAGCGGCCAGTCGGCGCGCCGGCTTCTGATGAAAACCCCGATCGACGGAGCCCGGCTCTCCTCGGGCTTTGGCACCCGGCGCCACCCGATCCTCGGATACAAAAAAACCCACAAAGGTCTTGATTTCGCAGCACGGAGCGGCACGCCGATCAAGGCCACAGGCGACGGCGTCATCGAACGCGCAGACCGCTATGGCAGCTACGGGAATTACATCCGGATCCGCCATAACAGCGAATACAAAACCGCCTATGCGCATCTGAAGGGCTTTGCCAGTGGCATCCGGGCCGGTAGGCGCGTCCGTCAGGGCGACATCATCGGATATGTCGGCAGCACCGGCCGCTCCACCGGGCCCCATCTGCATTACGAAGTGCACCGGAAGGGGACCGCCGTAAACCCGCAGACGCTGAAAATCGCGACGGGAACAAAGTTGAACGGGTATACCCTTGCACAATTCGAGGACTATCGCGCCAAGCTCGACACCCTGCTTGCCCCAAGCCAGATTGCTGCAGCGCAATAATCTGCCTGTTGTGGTCTCGCAATTGGCAGATTTCACCTTAAATAGACCCATTTAAGATGCTGTTTTTTCAACACTTTTTTTTGTTGTCGATTTTACAGATCCGTCATCGCAAGTTCGTAAAACCGTCATGCAAGCTGCTTATTGCGCTGCAACATCAGCGGGCTTTTCCGCTGTGAAACACGGGGACGATCATGAGTACGTTAAACACCTTTGCCCGCGCCAGCGTGGCCCTCTTTGCAATATCCCTGGCAACATCGGTCCTGGCACAGCCAGTCAATATGGCCGACGTGCCGGAAGCTGTCCTCGAGACCGCGCTCGCCACTGCGCCCGGTGTCGATTTCCATTCGGTCTCGATCGAACGGGCCAATGGGCTCGACGTTTACGAATTTGAGGCGGAGGATTATCGCGGCCGCCACATTGAAGTGGACGTTCGCGCCGATGGGTCGCTTGAGGAAATCGAGATGGAGATCGGGGAAGCGGAAGTTCCATCGACAGTCATGAACGCGCTTTCAAATGAACTTCCTGGATTCGCGATTGGCTATATCGAAGTCTCGATCCGCGCGAACGGTATTCACGTTTACGAATTTGAAGGCCGGGACCGTTCGGGCAGACGGATGGATATCGAGATTGGCGAAGATGGGCGCATCCTCGCGACCGAAGCGTTCTATTCATAACGCCAAGCGCAGAGGCCACCCATTAACCGACCCGTTAAGGGCGTTTCAGGCGAAATGGGTGGCTTGCCCCATCACAGACGGTGGGCGGTTTCGGCCCGTTCGCGGGTGACGGGATAGCCGAGGCCGGGCGGGATGGTGATCCAGGCCTTACCGGCCTCCCGAATTTCCTCCGCAAGGATCGGCGTGGCCCAGGGCGTCCGCCGGGCGGCCTCAATGGCAGCGGCCACCGAGGGCGCCTGCCTCAGCCGCTCGACCATGCGGATAGTTGGAAAAATCATCCTTGTGCGACCGGCAATCCGATCCTCGATAATCCTCTCTGCCGTGCGCCACTCATGGGAAATCGTCTCCTGACCGTCCACCAGAACTTGCGTCCTGCCTGAGACTTCGGCGATAAAAAACCAGGTGATAAATCGTTTGGCAAAGCTGTGCGGGGTTACCCAGCAGGCAAACGGGGTCAGCGTGTCAATGGCCGGGACAAGCGTGTTTGCACACAGAAAACGCCGGAACAGGGCTGGCGTCTGGTTGATCGCCCGACGAAGCGCCACAAGATCGCGATAACCAAGCCGGTCTTCAGGGACAAGAGAACCGGCTGGTCCTGCCAGCAAAATGCCGGTTTCTTCGAAGGTCTCGCGGATTGCCGCAAGCCGGACACCGGCTGGCAGATGCGGATGCGGCGGGCCATAGCAGCGTTCGGCAAGTCGGTGCGGAACTAGAAGCTATCTTGCGGCGCTGGCAGTCTGGCGACCAAACTCCGCCAACCACGAACGAGCCGTCGCGCTTTGCGG
>CAYSMJ010000070.1:0-13076 GCA_964432075.1 uncultured Caulobacterales bacterium
CTGCTGATGGCTGGCGCTGCGTTTGTTCTTGCTGCTTGCGGGAGCGAAGATCAGGAGGCAACGCCTGTTGAGCCCGAGACACCCGAGCAGGGCTCGGTTGCCGAGGAGAGCGAGGCGCCGACCGGGGAAATGGCAGCCGATGCGGAAATGGCGGCGGGGGCTACAACACTTGATGCCATTCTCGCCGCGCAGCCAGAGGAGGCCAAAGCGCGGTACCCCTCTCGCAATCCAAAGGAAACGCTGGAATTCCTTGGGGTTGAACCCGGTATGACAGTTGTCGAAGTGCTACCGGGTGGCGGCTGGTATTCAAAAATCCTCCTCCCCTATCTCGGTGACGACGGCATGCTGATCGGCGCGGATTATGCACTCGGGATGTGGGAAGATTTCGGCGGCAATCGTGCATCCGAGGAATATCTGAGCACCCGTGAAACATGGCCCGAAACCTGGGTTGCCGATGCGCAGGAGTGGCGCGCTGAAAACGGAGCCGCTTTGCGGGCTTTCGCCTTTGGCAATATGCCGGAAGAGCTGGTGGGAACTGCCGACGCTGTCATGATGGTTCGCGCATACCACCACTTCAACCGGCTTGAAGATGAAGGCCAGTGGCGCACAAAAGCCCTTGTTGATGTCATGGCGCTTCTTAAACCCGGCGGTGTCGTTGGCATCGTCCAGCACCGCGCGCCCGAAGAGAACGCAGACGAATGGGCCAGCGGCGATAATGGCTATGTCAAGCAAAGTGCTGTCATTGCCCAGCTTGAGGCAGCGGGCTTCGACCTTGTTGAGGCCAGTGAAATCAACGCAAATCCGAAGGATACACCCACTGAAGAGGATGTCGTCTGGCGCTTGCCACCGTCGCTTGGAACAAGTCGCGATGATGAAGCGCTTCGTGCGGAAATGACCGAAATTGGCGAATCGGATCGGATGACCTTGAAATTCCGCAAACCTGCCGAATAAAGCCAATCGCCGGATCCTTGCGAAAGGCCCGTGTCATTCGATGCGGGCCTTTTTTGTAACGCCGTCGGCGTTGTCCGGCGGGTGACGACGGCATCGCCGAAAACAAGAACGCCGTCAGGATGGCGAATATCGCGGCCAAAAGCATACAACAAATCGTCGATATATCCCGGGCTCTTGACAATGTTTGCTGATGGAAAGTGGCCGCGTCTGACGTGGGTCGAAATTATTTTCGCCGTTCCTTTATCGTCTGCTTCAATCCAATAGCGCCTTGTTTTGCCAAATTTTCTTTACGCAAACCGGTTCCCAGTTCGCTTGAAAATTCTTGTCTTATGAAAATATCGACTTTTCTGCGAAAAAGGAGCCACTGCCGCCGCCTCAACCCCGGCGGACTGGCGGCAGCTGTCGCCGGTTTTTCGCTGCCAGTGTTAATTTGTGTAATGATGGTAGCATTCGGGCGGTGGACATCTTCTGAAACCGTCCCCTCATTATACTCTGCACCACAAACTCTTCTTGCAAATTTTTTTAGACAGAACGGGGTTTGGTCGCTTTTGATGTCCTTGCCGGTTTGCGGGATGCTGTCTTTTCGGCTTCTGCAGCGTCTTTAACAACGGTTTCAAGCACATTCAGATACTCAAGAAATTTCTGTCGTCCTGTCTGGCTGATGGTGCACCGGGTTACAGGTCTGGGGCTTGTTTCTTCCTTGGTCAGAAGAACAAGCCCCGCATCGTCCAGCGCCTTGAGATGCCGGTTGAGATTGCCGTCCGTCAAGCCACAGAGTGTTTTCAGATCGCGAAACAACAGGCCTTCCGGGTTACCGATCAGTGAGGTGAGGATACCCAGACGGGCTTTTTCGTGGATCACCCGATCAAGGCCTTCATAGGCATAGCGGGCATTATTATTCATCGCTCGATCTCCGAAGCGGTATACAGAACAAAACCAATTACCGTCTGACCAATGCCAAACGGCAACGCCATAAACCATGGTGAAAACACAAATTCGATTGCCGGATCGCCGAAAGCGGCGCGGGCCGTACCAAGGCTCGCGATCGTAATCCCGGTGATCCCGGCGATCAGGTAAAAGCCACCGGCAATCGCCAGGGCGCGCGGCATGGTGCGCAAGGAGGCAAAGATCGCAAGACCCACGAAGATCTGCCACAGTCCGGGAAGAAGCCACATGGCTTCCGGGGCGAAACGCCAAAGGATCAGTCCAAGCGCAGCGCCAACAAGCCCGGCATGCACATATTGCTCGATTGCCTTGAGGATCATTGCGTCAGCGAGGCCGCCATGGTGGCGGCGCGAACGCGCGAACATCTCAAGGCCAATAATCCCGACACAGAGAACAGCAATGACAATCCACGTAGAGAAATAGCCAAAGGATGTTGCTGCAAGGACATCGGGCCACAGTTTCTGCGCAAAGCCAGTGGCAATCGCGATCGCCCCTGTCGCCGCCATAACGAGGGGGCCAAAGCCCTGAAACAGGGTTCCCGCCGCCATCTGCGAGCGGATTGTATCCAGATCCGCCAATGCCTTATCGAGATCTGCCATATGAACTCCAAAGCTCTGTAATACAGAGTGTGTGAATTGCGCCATATTGTCAAGCCACCGTGATCCCGGGCCCTGCCACAAATTGAACACCCGATGTTTGGCAAAGCTGCTGTCGTCAGAATTTGCGCTGCCTCCGAGGCTTTCCGCTCATCAGCGTTCAGGCCGGGCCGTCAAGCCCGGGGTATTGGCGTTTCAGCCCTCAATTTGCTCAAAATCGGCGATCTGGCGAGTGGCATCGCGGAACCGGGCAAGGAGGGCGAGGCGGTTCTGGCGCAGGTCCGGATCGTCCGCGTTAACCGTTACGGCGTCAAAAAAGGCATCAACCGGCGCGCGCAGGGAAGCAAGGGCGCGCATGGCCGCTTCGAAATTTTCCTCTGCAAGGGAAGAGGCGAGAGTGGTTTCAACGGCCTCGACCGCATTGAAAAGCGCGGCTTCCTCATTGGCTCCAAACCGGTCTGGCCGGATCTGATCTGCACCCGGCAGATCGGCCTTTTTGGCTTCTGCCTTGAGGATATTGGCTGCCCGCTTATAACCCGCCACGAGGTTGGTTCCTTCGTCGGTTCCCAAAAGATCGCGAAACGCGCGAAGGAGTTTGTAAGTATGGTAAAGATCGGTCCGTACACCAAGCGGTGACGGCGCAAGAGCAGCGCGAATATAGTCATATTGAAAATCGCGCTCGCGTAGATAAACAGCGAACCGGTCGTGGAAAAAATCAACCAGATCATCGGATCGGGTGGGAATATCGAATCGAATTTCATTTTCGATAATAATCCGGATCACCCCAAGGGCAGCACGGCGCAGGGCAAATGGATCGCTGGAGCCCGTTGGCTTTTTGTCAATAGACCAGAAGGCCGTCAGTGTATCGATCTTATCGGCGAGTGCCACGGCGATACTGACGGGTGCTGTGGAGATATCGTCGTCCTGACCCTGCGGCTTGTAATGGTCGCGGATGGCTTCGGCAATTTCTGCCGGCTCGTTCTGGGCGAGGGCATAATATCGCCCCATCACGCCCTGCAGCTCCGGAAATTCATAGACCATGCCGGTGACAAGATCGGCTTTGGACAGAAGGGCCGCGCGTTCTGCACTATCCGGATCGGCGCCCACTGTGTAGGCGATCTCGCGGGCAAGCGCGGCCACACGCCGGATCTTGTCCCCAACGCTGCCGAGTTTTTCAAAGAATGTCACCTTGTCAAGCTCGGTGATTCGGTCGGCAAGTGGTTTTTTCAGGTCATCCTTGTACAGAAACCAGCCATCAGAAAGACGGGCGGTCAGAACACGTGCATAACCTGAGCGCATCGCCGCACCGCCATCAAGCGCTTCGATATTGGCAACCACCACAAATTTGTTGGCCAGCCGACCCGTCGCTGGATTGCGTACGGAGAAATATTTCTGATGACCGCGCATCGACGCGGTCAGAACTTCGTCCGGCAGGGTAAGGAATTTCTCGTTATAGCTGCCAATCATGACGACCGGCCATTCAGCAAGGCCCGCCACTTCCTCCAGAAGGCCTTTATCTTCCACCAGTTCAAGACCTTGCGCCGTGCACAGCATCCGCGCTTCCTCAATGATTTTTTCGCCGCGCTCGTCGGCATCGAGCACGACCTTTCGCTGGCGCAGGCTTTGACTATAATCGTCAAACGTCCGGCACTGAAAGCGTCCGGGCGCCATGAACCGGTGGCCCTCACTGGTGTCGCCGGCCTGAAGATCGCCCGCGGAAAAGGCAACAATCTCGCTGTCAAAGGTACACAGGATAGATTTTAACGGGCGAACCCAGCGCAGATCGCCATCACCCCAGCGCATGGATTTCGGCCAGGGAAAACCGCGAATAATCTCTGGTACCATATCGGCAATAATTTCCGGAGTCGGACGGCCTTTTCGTTCGAGGACGGCCACATAATAGTCGCCCTTTTTATCAGACCGGGTCTCGCAGGCGTCGAGACTGTCAAGACCTGCGCCCCGCAAAAACCCTTCAATGGCCTTGTCCGGCGCGCCGACACGGGGGCCCTTGCGCTCTTCCTTTTTGTCTGCCTGCTGACCGGCAAGCCCGGTCGCCACAAGCGCCAGCCGCCTTGGTGTAGAAAAAGCCTTTACGCCCTCAGGCATGATACCTTCGCTGAGCAGGCGATCGTTGACGAGCCGTTCAAAATCACGCGCGGCGCGTCTTTGCATCCGCGCCGGGATTTCTTCGGAAAAAAGTTCAAGCAGGAGATCGGGCATGTTCAGGTCCGGACAGGATGGAAAAGGGTCCTGCCCGGTCTACCGGGTTTACACCGGTTTTGGCAACAAAGCGCGGTCTGATCTCCGGCGCCGCGCGTTGACGGTAATCCGTCTTACTCGGCCCCGACCGGCGTCTGGGCAAGAAGCGAAACGCCTGCACCGCGCACAGCATTGCGGAAATTTGCCAGATCCTTGACCAGGAATTTGTCCACCGCTGCAACCGACACCATGGCCACGCGTGTGGCTTCGGCCATGGCCTGTTTTGCGGCCTCGCTTGGCGCTGCGTTTGACGAGCCGAGATAAAACTGCGCCCGACCAATTTTCGCATAGACCTTGTCAGCCTCATAGACAATGCCGCTTGTATCTGGCGGAACCCGGAAGGATGTCTCGATTGTGGTGATATCGGCTTCAAGATCGGCGATCTGTTTTTGCAGCTGTTTCAGGGGGTGATTGTCGTCGTCCCCGGCGATGTCTGTACGTGCCAGCTTTGCCTCGATCAGTGTCGAAACCATATCGATATCGCGGCGCGCATCAAGCAGGCGTTCAAGGGCAAGGTTGGTCTTCTCCGTGAGGGCCATGGCTTCCAGTCGCATAGCGTAGGTGGCACGGTGGGCATCCTCGGTGTAGGGTGATCGCGGGTCTGCTTTGACTATAGTCTTGCCGGTGGCTTCCTGCCCGTCAAATTTCACCGTCACCTGATAGGTGCCCGGAATAACCTCCATACCGGCAGGCAGGGTGCCATCCTCCGGCATCTTGCCGGGCGGCACAGGGCGCAGACCATCCCGGCGCAGGTTCCAGACGATACGATTGATGCCCTGATGGATATCGGTTTTGAAGGTGCGGATGACTGTTCCGTCGTTTTCAGCGATTACGACGGTTGCTTTGGCGTCGGATTTTTCTTCTTCCGCGTCCGACTTGTCCATCGCCGCAGGCTCGCCTTCGTCCGGCGTTTCGCCCTCAGTCTCATCGGAAGGCTGGGTCAGGGTTGTGTCGTCCGGTTTTTCAGCGAGGGCTGCCTCGCGCATGGCGATCTTGCGGGCCCGTTCTGTGGTTTCATCAGGATGGGGCAGATCGTCGCCGCTGGCGATGAAGGTGATCATTGCGCCATAGGGCTCGGTCTCGGCGCGAAATTCGCCATTGCCGGTAAACCGGCTCGAGGGCGTTTGCCTGACCGCATATTGCTGGGCATCGGAGACGCCAAGCATTTTGAACCGTTCACTGAGTATTTCTGGCTTCAAGCCCCTTAACGGGCTGTAATCGTCAATCACAAACGCAGCGCGGCCATGGGTGCCCAGCACAAGATCGCTTTCTCGTTTCTGGATCGCCATATCCATGACCGAAGCCGTGGGCACACCGGCGGTCCATTTCATCCAGCTGGCTCCGCCATCCATGCTGACATGGAGACCAAATTCCGTTCCCAGAAACAGAAGGTTCGGATCTTCCGGATCCTGCAGAACCGAGAGGGCATAGCCGGTGACACCATCGCCAATGATTGACTCCCAGGTTTCGCCATAGGCCGAGACCTTGAAGGCATGGGGCTTCATATGGCCGCGGCGATGGTCGTCCATGGTGATAAAGGCCGTGCCGGCATCATGCGGCGACGGAGCGATCATTGGTACCCAGCTGTTTTCCGGTGCGGCGCCTTCAGACCTTACCATATTTCCTTCGGTCGAAGTCCAGCTATCACCGCCATTGCGGGTGATATGCACCCGGCCATCATCGGTGCCCACCCAGATCACACCTTTTTCAAGCGGGCTAGGCGCAATCGCGGTGATGGTGGTGTAGTTCTCGGCTGCTGTCACATCGGGCGTCAGGCCACCGGATTTGCGGAAGGTCTGCCACTCTTTCTTGTTGGTGGTCAGGTCTTCGCTAAGAATTGTCCAGGTCAACCCCCGGTCGGTCGACTTGTGGACATATTGACTACCATAATAGATCGTTGCCGGATCGAAGGGGTCCTGCGCAAAGCCTGCGTTCCAGTTATAGCGCATGTCGGCAAGCGTGCCGTCGTCATCCGCTTTGGCAGGCGGGCGGATAAAGCGGATTTCACCCGTATTCATATCCCAGCGATAAAGGTTTCCGCCCTGGCTCATGGCGTAACCTTTTGTGTGATCCTCCGGGTCGGGAATGGTGTCGAAGCCATCGCCAAAGGCCACCTCCTGCCAGTGGAGGTTCCGGATACCGCCATTCTCCCAGACTTCCGACGGGCCTTTCCAGGAGCCATTATCCTGCAGGCCGCCATAGATATTGTAAGGCTCGGCATCATCTACAGCGATATGGTAAAACTGGGCGAGCGGCAGGTTTTCCACATAGCGCCAGGTCTTGCCGTGGTCCTGGGTGATGGCGATGCCGCCATCATTCCCTTCGATCATATGATGCGGGTTCGCCGGATTGATCCACCACGCATGGGTGTCGATGTGTACGGTGTTCGAGGCCGCACAGCAGTCAATTGCCGGCATATATTCGAAAGTCTTTCCACCGTCCTCGGACAGTTTTACCCGGCTGCCAACGCGATAAACCCGGTTCGGGTCCTTTGGGTCAACCGCAAGGTCATTGTAATAAAAGGGCCGGTCGTTAATATCCGGGTCCTGATTGATAAGAGACCAGCTTTCGCCGCCATCATCCGAACGGGCGAGGGCGCTCTTTTCCGCTTCGATCAGGGCATAGATGCGGCTCGGATTGGCCGGGGAAATCGCGAAAGCAGAGCGGCCCAGCGCGCCCTTGGGAAGACCGTCTTCCTCGGTGATCTCGGCCCAGTTGTCGCCGCCATCATGCGAGACATAAAGACCCGAGCCCGGGCCGCCGGATTTGAACTGATAGGGCCAGCGGCGGAACTGCCACATGCCGGCAAACATCTTTGACGGGTTGCCGGGCACCATCTGGATATCGGTGGCACCGGTCTTCTCATCCACATACAGAACTTTCTTCCAGCTTTTGCCGCCATCGGTGGTGCGGAACACGCCGCGCTCGGGGTTTTCGCTCCATAGCTGGCCGAGGGCGGCCACATAGGCAATATCCGGATTATCCGGGTGCACTGCGATTCGGTGGATGCGCTCAGTACGTTTGAGGCCCATATAGGTGAAGGTCTCGCCGCCATCGAGGGACTTGTAAACACCCCCGCCAATGGAGGTGGAGTTGCGGGTGTTGCCCTCGCCGGTGCCGACCCAGATGATATCAGGGTTTTTCGGGTGGATCTTCACCGCGCCGATGGAAGCGACGGGCTTGTCATCAAACACTGGCTCGAAATTAAGCCCGCCATTTTTCGAGATCCACAAACCCCCGGTCGAGGCGCCGACAACGATGAAATTCGGATCGTGCGGGTTAGCGTCTACGGCGGCAATCCGCCCGCTCATGGCCGCCGGGCCCACAAGCCGCGCCTTCAGCCCGGCAAAAAGATCGCCGTCAAGCTTTGTCTCGCGGTTGTCCGCATGGGCGGGCAGGGTGAAGGCGAAAACCAGGGTAAAAGCGACGAAAAGCGTGAGAATGGTCCGCATGATAGTCTCCAGAGGGTTTCAATCCGTTCGGATGATCTGATCATGCCCAGACTAAGACAAAATGAACCCATGTCGACCCGAAAACGCATTCGTCAGGGTGCGCCGCCTTCCCGGCGAGGGCGCAAAGCGCCATGCGCCGCGACCGCCCGGGGCTGCTTCCTGGCCAGTGGAACGGAGGTCCAGAATCGCGCCGGGGCGCGTTCGGGAATGCGGCGGGGGTCTCATCCTTTTGTCCGACGCTTCTGCCAGCGTTTCCAGTAGGGCAGGACGAAAAGATAGAGGCCTGTCCCCCACATGCCGGCGAGCACAATCCCGGCGGGCAAAAACAGCCAGAGTTTCGTCCAGGAGGCGAACCAGGAGCCGTCATGCAGGCTTTCGATCAGGTCCGAGCGGCGATAGGCAAGCTGTAACACCTCGCCGGTGGCAAGGTCGACCTGCGCCTCCCAATTGTCTTCGGCAACAAATTTGATGATGTCGCGTCCGGGCTTGATGTCGGCCCGGGCGACATCATCCCAGGCGGTGAAGCTCTCGGGCCGGGCAGCCTGTGCGGCGGCAAACAGCTCCTTGAGCGGCTTTGCCTCGAACGCGCCATCAGACGCGATCTCAAGCCCAGCCCCGCGCTGGCTTGGCGGCTGGATCCACCCGAATTCCTTCTTGAGCATCAGGAAAAGCCCCGCCCCGATCATGACCGCCAGCGGCAGCGCAATGAAAACGGAAGCCCAGTAGTGCAGGTCACGAATGAGGCGTTTGGTGTTCATGGCAATATCATGCCAGCGCAAATGCCGGACGATAAGACCAAATCATAAAGGTGCGTCCTTGTGCGAAGGTCCTTTCAGGGTGCGAAAGTGGAAGGCGCGAGGATGTGTGATGATTGACACATAAATCAATTTGCGCAGTCAAAATACCCTTATTCCCCATACCACGTTGCCCCGCCATTGTGAACATCGGGACCAGGGTGGAGCCACATCAACCCGCGGGTAAGGCCAATGGGAAAAGTAGTCTGGTGGGTGGCGCCGGCGATGATTTCGTCACGGACTTCAAGGCCTTTGATGCCGCGGCGGCGCAGGGTGCTGGCAAACATCGTCTGCTGGCTGACCATATCATGGCCGGGCCGGGTGGCTGGCCCTTCCGTTTCGCCGATGGCGAAATAGACCTTTGCCGGGATTTCGGTGCGTGCGTCTGCCTTGGCCTCCTCAATGTCGAAGATCGCCCTGTTGGCGAACCACAGGCTTGGGCTTGTCAGAATGTATCCGGAAAAAAGCACGGGTCTCGTCAAAAGCGCATAGGCGCCGAAAAGCCCGCCATAGGACTGGCCAACGAGTGTACGCCGGGCCGGGTCAATCCGGTATTCCGCTTCAAGCAAGGGCAGGAGTTCGGTTTCGAAAAAGCTCAGCGTCTTTTCCGCGCCGCCATGTTCATAGCGGGCCTCGGGGCCAAGCGGCACGGGCGTCAGATCGCGGGAGCGGCTTTTCATGCCCCCCTCGCCCCGCGCATAGCCAAGCCCGACGATAATCGCATGGTCAATGCCGCCAAGGTTCATCGGCATGTGCGTCACGCCCGCTGCTACCTGAAACGTAAACGGACCATCGGTGAGCAGAATAAGAGGATAGGTGCGCCGGGCCATCCTCTCGTCGCCATAGCGCGGAGGCAGCTTGATATAGAGGTCGTAAGACCTGCCGAGCTTTTTTGAGGAGATGGTGCGCACTTCACTGCGCGGAATCTCGTAGGCAGGGTGTTCTTTATTCTTGTCAGCAGCGTTCGCGGTTGCTGGCTGGCCACCCGGAAGGACGGTCATGGCAAGGACAATTATGGCAAGAATGGGCCTTGCAAGTCGGCGGGCGCCACCCCGGATGGCTGTCAGGCTTTTCCGGTAAAGCGGGGGGGAGGTGCCGGTTGTCCCTATTCTCTTTCCGGACACTACGATTTTTGTGTTCCGGACAAGGCTCAATATTCTGCAAGCCATCGAAGCCCCCTCACAAAAATCCGACAATATCGCGCACCTCCGCCATGATCGGCTCGGCAACGGCGCGGGCTTTTTCTGCGCCCTGTGCGAGCACCGCTGCAAGATGGACTTCATCCGCCAGAAGACGGTCAATCTCTGCGGCGATGGGACTCACCTTTTCAACCACAAGATCGGCCAGCGCTGGTTTGAAATCGCCAAAGCCCTTGCCTGCAAACTCGGTGAGGACGGTCTGTTTGTCCATGCCGGACAGCGCAGCATAAATCCCGACAAGATTGTTCGCCTCGGGACGATCAGCGAGCGCTTCCGGGTCATCGGGCAGGGGCTCGGGGTCGGTCTTGGCCTTACGGATCTTCTTGGCCATGGTGTCGGCATCATCGGTCAGGTTGATCCGCGACAGGTCCGACGGGTCCGACTTCGACATCTTTTTGGTGCCATCGCGCAGGGACATGATCCGCGCCCCCGGCCCCTGGATCAGGGGTTCGGGCAGCGGAAAGAAATCCTCCAGCCCGTAGTCGTGGTTGAATTTCGCCGCGATATCGCGGGACAGTTCCAGATGCTGTTTCTGGTCTTCGCCGACCGGCACATGGGTTGCCTTGTAAATCAGAATATCTGCTGCCTGAAGAACGGGATAGGTGAACAGTCCGATGGAGGCGCGTTCCTTGTCCTTGCCGGCCTTTTCCTTGAACTGGGTCATGCGGTTGAGCCAGCCGAGGCGGGCAACGCAGTTAAACACCCAGGCAAGCTCTGCATGTTCGCGCACGGCGGACTGATGGAACAGAACCGACCGGACCGGATCAATGCCGCAGGCAATCAGGGTTGCGGCCATGGCGAGGGTATTTGCGCGCAAGGCCTTGGGGTCCTGGGCAACGGTGATCGCGTGAAGGTCGACGATGCAATAGAATGTCTCGTGGGTGTCCTGCATGGCGACCCAGTTCACGAGCGCGCCCAGATAGTTCCCGAGTTGAACCGTACCCGTAGGCTGGATGCCGGAAAGAACCCGGGGCGTGTGTTGGATCGTTTCGCTCATGATCGTCTTTCTATGGGATGCGGCTTTTCAGGAAAAGATCGTCTGGGTTTTCACGGAAATCGCATCAGCGATTATCCGGGACGTACCGGTGCAAGGTCATGGCCCTCGGGGCAGGCGAGGGAGATCCGGGATCGGCGCGGCAAATGCCGCTTGTCCGGGAACCCGGGTGGTGTCTGCCTTGGGCCTAATCTTCCATGCATCGAATTTAAGTCTTGGGTTATGCCGAGGGACCGGTGCCCCGGGCGGCCTGACGCCAATCCTTAGGGCGGATAGCGCCAAGGATAAAGGCGAGGACAAAATAAAAGACCGCGCCTGATGCGGCAATCATGATTACGGCAATCCAGTCGCGGTTCCAAAGCATGTTGGCGAGCCAGTCACGATAGGCCAGTGCCTGCGCAAGGCCGAAGCCCATCGCCGTGCTGGCGGCCAGCATGCGTAAAAAGCGTGTGCCCAGCCGCCGGTCCGGTCGAAAATGCCGGCGCCTGAGGAGCGAGATTGCCATGGCGGAGATCTGAACCCACGCCGCGGCTGCTGTTGCCACGGGGATCGCCAGAAAGCCGAAGACCGGGAAGAGGGTGACAGCAAGGACAATGTTGATGATGATCGACGCGATGGCGCAGGACATGGGGGTGCGCGTGTCCTCGCGGGCAAAGAAGGCTGGCTGAAAGACTTTTTGCCAGACAAAAGCGGGAAGCCCGAGCCCAAACAGCGCGAGGGCGGCGCCGGTCATGGCAACATCCTCGCCGGTAAAGGCCGAGCGGGACACTCCAACAAGGCCAAGCGCATCGGCCGCGAGACCACGGTAAAGCGCTTCGCAAATGGGCGCTGCCATGACCAGAAAAGCACAGGCCGCAGGCAGGGTGAACAGGGCGGCCACTTCAAGCGAGCGGTTGAGAGCAGCAACAGCGCCGGTCTCATTGCCGGCTTTCACCTGCCGGGAGAGCCCGGGCAACAGGACGCTGCCAAGGGCGATCCCGATCACCGCGAGAGGCAACTGGTAAAGGGCATCGGCATTCATCAGCCAGGAAACGGCCCCCGGCTCGCGGCTGGCGATATTGGTACCGACAATCAGATTGATCTGTAGCGCACCGGCGCTCAGAAACCCCGGTCCGCCAAGCACGAGAAGCCGTCTGACACCGGGCGTCAGGCGCGGCATCCGTAGCCGCAAGGTGAAGTTCTGACGGCGTATCGCCCAGACAAGCAGTAGGAGTTGCGCCACACCGCCTGCCAGCACCGCCCAGGCGGTGGCAAGCCCCGTCGTTTCCACCGGGCTCGTGGCGTAGAGCAAAAGCCCTGCGATAAGACAGAAATTCAAAAGCAAAGGCGCCCCGGCCGACGCGGCGAACCGACCAAAAGAGTTGAGAATACCCCCAAAAAGCCCGACCAGCGACATGCAGGCCAGATAGGGGAACATGATCCGTGTATACAGGACCGTCAGATCAAACTTTTCCGGATCATCAATAAACCCCCCCGCGATCAGGTAAACAAACAAGGGTGCAAAGATTTCTACGATGACAGTCAGTATCAGAACGACGGCCAGAAGCCCGGACAAGACCTCCTCGGCAAAAATACGCTCATCCTTGTCCGGATTGACCGCACGATCCTGAAACAGAGGAATAAAGGCGGCATGGAAAGCCCCCTCGGCAAAAAGGCGGCGGAACATGTTTGGCAGGCGAAAGGCAGCCCAGAAAGCATCGGCCACCGGGCTGCCGCCAGCGCCAATGACGCCCGCAATCAGAACCTGACGGACAAATCCAAAGACCCGGCTAAGCAGGGTCATGCCAGAAACAGTGGCGAGCGCGCGCATCATGGTGACAGAACACCCCTTTCCTGCGCTCCCGTTAGCGGCAATTGCCGCTCGGGGCCAGCCACCGGTAAAAGCG
>CAYSMJ010000071.1:0-11236 GCA_964432075.1 uncultured Caulobacterales bacterium
ACCGGCGGCATAGCCGGGCAGGGCGCTGACCTTTGATGGCGGCTCGTTAAGCCGCATGACCGGGATGGCGCGCAACGCGTCCGGCACCGGCAGCGAGAGTTCCGCCGCAAAGCCATCGCGGGCCTCAATCGATTTGAACCGCAGATCGAGCGGCGCCGGTTTGCGGTGCGCCAGCGCGATCCGGCGCGCGACCATCGGGCCATAGGCGCGTTCCCAGCTGCGCCAGAGCCAGGCGGGCGTATCGATCCGCGCGGGCAAGGCGGCAATCTTTTCCGGGCCGTTGGTGGCAATCTTCCGGGCAATCGCATTGACAAGCCCGGCATAGCCGGCGGTTTCCTTGCGCTCCTTGGCAAGCGCAGTGGCTAGCGATACCGCCGCGTGGGGCGGTGTCTCCAGAAACAGGCTCTGCACGGCCGCGGTTCGCAGGATATCCATGACCCGTGTCGCCCGCGGCGGCAGGGGGCGGTCAAGATACGGGCCGATCAGATGATCGAGCGTGCCGCGTCGGCGCAGCACAAGCGTTGCCAGGTTCCGGGCAAAGCCCTTGTCTGCCAGAGTAAAATCGCGGGCGTCCGCACGCTCGCGGTCAAGTCCGTCAAGCGCCTGATAGGCCCTGCATTTCGACAGGGCCTCGTCCAGCGACAGCCCGTCTTGCACCAGCGCGAGCAACTCAAGCGCGGCCCGCCGCGAGGCGATGCCCTTTGGCTCGTCAAGCAGGGGGGTATGCTCCCCCACCGGCCCGCGGTCGCCGGGGGAGACTTTTTTTTCACGGGGGCCGCCTTTTCGGTCTGTCCTGAGAGGGCTTTTTTCCATCGCGATCACCTAAGCGCTCGGATTGACCTTGTCATCGGCTTTGTGGCTTTTCTTTTCGCGGCGCGCTTGTATCATATCTTCGAGGTTAAACGGGGAAAGGTGGGCACCATGACACAATTCAGGTTGAAAGCGTCGGCGCTGGCCATTCTGTTTAGCTTGCCGGCCGTTACTGCTCAGGAAACAAGTGCTCAGGAAACAAGTGCTCGGGAACTGGGGGCAGATGCCCAGCCCGGCTTTGCGACGGGGGATCTCGTCTCCAATCCCGGACAGATCCTTACGGCATTCGATCCGGCGGACATCGGGCCGATCCTGACGGAGATCGACGTGCTGTGGCAGACCCGTCAGGACATTGAGGGCCGCCCCTATATCGAAGCCAATGCCGATGGCCGGATCGTCTTCATCATCGAGCCGCTCGCCTGTCGCGGCACGGTCAATAGCGACTGTATCGGCATGCAGCTTGTGGCGGTGTTTGACGGCCAGGCAGACCCGCAACAGGTTCGCGATTTCAACAATAATTATGCCTTCGCCAATCTGGGCATCAATGAAAACGGCAATGCCTATCTCAACCGGTATGATATTGCCGATTACGGCATACCGCGTGGCAATGTCGGTGTGATCATCGATACTTTCATCGCGCTTGGCGAAATCTACCAGGACCTCAGCGGCCAGGGCAGCCTTGGCGATGCCGATGATCAGCTTGCGGCGCTTTCGGCAAAAAGCCTCAGTGAGCGCGAACGCGACACGCTTGTCAGCCAGGCAGCAGCAGTGAGCGCAACCCCAAGGACCCGGCGGCCTGTGCCGGAACGCGTCGAGGAAGCCGTAAGCTCACGCCGGGACCGGTTCAAAGCCCGCATCCTGCCCCGGAACTGACAGGCGCACCGCCGGGCAGGTTAATGGAAGCGGATAGAGACGCGGACGCAGCCGATGATGGTGCCGGGGGCGGGGATGTCGCCCGGGCAGTAATGGGTCTCGTAATCGGTGACGGTTGAATAGGGCTCGAACCGGGCCGGCTCGTCGCGCCAGCGCCGCACGCACGGGACCCCGCCAATGGCAACAAGGCAGAAATTGCCATCCTTTGGCTCGGTGTCCTCATAGTCGATTACCACCAGCGTGTCGGGCGGGAAGGCAAGATTGACCGAATCATCGGTCACAAACAGCGCAAACAGCCGCGCCTCGCCATAGGTCACGGGGATATAGTCCTCGGCATAATCATGCGGATCGGGCTCGGGGCTCTTGGCGAAACCCGCCGCATTCCCTGCGCTGATGATGGGCACATGCTGGAGATAGCGGCGCAGATAAGCGGCCGCCGGATGCTTGTCCTGTTCACTGAGCGAGCGCGCGCCCTCCGACAGCCAGGTCAGGGGCACGCCGAGCGCCTCGGACAGCTTGGCCAGCATCAAACGCCGCGGATCGTGGATCCCGCTTTCCCAGTTGGCCACTGTTGGCTGGCTGACGCCAATCCGCGCGGCGAGATCGGCCTGATTCAACCCTGTTTCCTTGCGGGCCTTGCGAATCCGCTCACCGATGGTTGTTGTGCGATGGCGTTCAAGATCGCGAACCAGAACCTTCATAGGGGACCCTCCAAGTGATTATAAGCTTTTCTGATAAAAACCTGTAAGGCAAGAATTTTTTCGCGCTGCAGCGCAAAAATTTGGCTGATCAGGCGAAAGTTTTTTGCCAAAATGCAACTATCCTATAATTTGGCGTTGTAAAAATCAGAATTTCTAATATTATGTGTCGATCCAAAATGCGAGGAGTGGTGCAGCATGAACGAATATTGCACGAATGACGGCGCTTCCCGACTGGCCGCAAAGATCAGGGATTACTGGCGTAAAAAAGGCTTTGAGGTCACGATCGAAACCCGCGATGAAGGATTTGTTTCGACCATGCGCTCTGCGCGTACCGATCTGCGCAGCGATATGGTCAACGGGATGCCCCGACGCTCCGGCGACGTCCATTTAAGCTGAGATTTTACCTTCAAGCGGCTGGCGCGCCTTTCAATCGGCCACCCCAAGGCCAAATCGTGCGAGGACCCAGGGGCCTAGATCGTCGTAATGTTCCAGGGTCAAGGCGGCTTCCGAGCCCAGCAGTGTTGGACCGTAGCCGAACCGGCACAGGACCACAGGCAGCCCGCTGGCGATTCCGGCCTTCAGATCGGTGTCGCTGTCGCCAACAAAAAGCACCCGCTCCGCGGCGGTCTCGCGGTCAATCCCCATGCCCTCCAGACAGCGGTGCACCGGCGCCGGGTCGGGCTTGGCGACGCCGGCCGTGTCGCCACCGACAATCACATCAAAACGATCGGTAAGCGCCAACGCCTCAAGCAGCGGGCGCGCAAGCCCTTCACGCTTGTTGGTGCAGACCGCAAGCCGCACCCCGGCGTTTTGCATGAGGTCGATAAAGCCAAGGACGCCCGGGAAGGGACGTGAATGCACGGCGATATTGGTGCGATAATAGTCGATAAATTCACCCACCAGCCGGTCAAGCTGTGCGTCTGCCGGGACCTTGCCGGCGATCTGTTCAAAGCCGCCCTTAATCATCGCGCGGGCGCCATGGCCGATCAGGTGACGCACATCCCGGGTCGGCACCGGCGCGATATCGTGCAGGGCGAGGGCATGGTTCATGGCCGCCGCCAAATCGTCGGCGGTGTCGATCAGCGTGCCGTCGAGATCAAATATCACCCCATGGCGAGCCTGTGATGGGGCGGGTGTTGGAGAGTGAGTAGACATTGCCAGCAGCTTTTGAAACAAGACGAAAGCGTTGACCCCATAAAGAAGCCTGTTGCTCAGACCATGACCCAACCAGAAACGCAAGCCGCCGCGCCCGCCCTTGCCGTGATAATTCTTGCGGCAGGCCACGGTACGCGGATGAAATCCACCCTGCCCAAAGTGTTGCACGAGATCGGCGGGCTGCCATTACTGGGCCATGCCCTGAAAACCGCGTCGGCCCTCACTCCGGATCGCATGGCCATCGTGATCGGCACTCACGCACCCGAGGTCGGGGATGTTGCCGGGTCGCTTCATCCGGGGATCAGGGTCTTTGTACAGGATCCGCCGCAAGGCACGGGCGATGCGGTGCGCCGGGCGCTGCCCGTGCTTGACGGCTTTTCCGGCACGGTCCTTGTATTGTATGCGGATACACCGTTGATGCGCAGCGAGACGCTTGCCGACCTCGCAAGCCTTGTAGAGGCGAGTACAAAGGTTGCCGTTCTTGGCTTTCGGCCAAGTCTTGAGCATGCCTATGGCCGTCTTGTCCTCGGCGCCAATGGCGGGCTTGAGGCGATCGTTGAAGCGCGGGACGCCACGCCCAATGAGCTTGAGATCGATTTCTGCAATTCCGGCGTCATGGCCATTGATGCGGCGTTTGTTCGGGAAGCCGTTCCCGCCCTGAAAAACGATAATGCCAAGAAAGAATATTACCTCACCGACCTTGTTGCGATGGCGCGGCACGCCGGTTTTGCCTGCGCGGCACGTGAGGCCGATGAGGCCGAGGTCATGGGCGTTGATAGCCGGTCTGATCTTGCCGTTGCCGAGCGGATATTCCAGGACCTGATGCGCCGGGCAATGATGGATAACGGGGTAACGCTTCGCGATCCGTCTACGGTGTATTTTAGCCATGACACGCAAATCGGGCGTGATGTCGTCATTGGCCAGCATGTGGTGTTCGGTCCTGGGGTTTCCATTGCCGATGGCGTTGAGGTCAAGCCGTTCAGCCATCTTGAAGGCGCAACGCTTGCCAGCGGTGTTGAGGCCGGGCCTTTTGCGCGGCTGCGTCCCGGTGCCGATCTCGGGCCTGACGTCAAGGTTGGCAATTTTGTTGAAATCAAGAAGGCCAGGCTCGGGCGTGATACGAAAGTCAGTCATCTGACCTATTTGGGCGATGCGGAGATCGGTGAGGGTGTCAATATCGGCGCCGGCACGATTACCTGTAATTATGACGGGTTCGAAAAGTTTGTCACAACCATAAGAGATGGCGCCTTTATCGGGTCGAACTCGGCCCTGGTCGCCCCGGTTACAATCGGCGCCGGGGCCTATGTGGGGTCGGGGTCGGTCGTGACAAAATCGGTCGAGCCGGATGCGCTGGCGGTTGCGCGGGCACGCCAGACGCAGATTTCGGGGTGGGCCGATAAATTCCGGGGCCGGAAGAAAAAGCTGAAGGAACAGGCATGAGCGCAGAGGATGCAAAAAGGGCGGCCGCCGCGAAGGCCTTGGAAGCCATCGGTCAGGACATGGTGGTCGGTCTTGGTACCGGGTCTACCGCCGGTCACTTTATCGATCTTCTCGGCGCGCGGTGTCGCGACGGGCTGAGGGTCACCGCCATTCCAAGCTCGATGCAAACGCAAACGCGTGCGCTGGCCGCCGGTATTGATATCATTGAGCCGGACGAGACCACGGTGATCGACATTGCTGTTGACGGCGCTGATGAAATCGATCCGAACCGCAACCTGATCAAGGGCGGTGGCGGGGCTTTGTTCCGGGAAAAGATTATTGCCAGAGCCGCGCGGCGCTTTGTCGTGATCGCCGATACAACCAAGGCTGTCCGCACATTGGGCGCGTTTCCCACACCCCTTGAGGTGGAGCCCTTTGGATTTGCCCTGACCGTACAGGTTGTGCGCCAGACCCTTCACGGGGCTGGATTCCCATCCCCGAAACTTTCCTTCCGGCCAGGCACAAACGGGCTTTTCCAGTCCGATAGCGGACATTATGTCCTCGATTGCGCGCTAGAGCGAATTGACGATATCCAAAACCTTGATGAAAAACTTCGGGCGATCCCGGGCGTCATCGAAACGGGCCTTTTTGTCGACCTGGCCGACGAGGTCATCCTTGCCGACCCTGACGGGACAATAAAAAAGGTATAGAAACTCAGTATACAAACAGAGAGAAGCCTATGCCGACGAAATATGAAGACCTACAGGCCGCAATCCACAATTATGGCGCCGCTGCCTTTGAAAATCTGATGCGCAGCAAGGCGCTGGGTGAGGCCATAGTCGAGGGTTTTCACGCCTACATTGAATGCCCGCCTGATTGTGTTCACGCCGTCCCGCCGCAGGGGTCGTTTGATCCCAAAAAGAATTATGGCGATGAAGCCTTCAGTTTCTCGCGGCGCGATGTGATTGTTCTTGAACCTGTCCATTTTGGCCTGTGCCTGATTGTACGCAATACCGAGGATTCGGGTATGCTTTGGCTGCGTACTCACCTCTCGATCGAGGTGACGGGCGATACGTTTGACGTGTTTGCCGCAAATCAGCCAATAATCCGTATACCTCTTGAATTTGACGGCCATCTGGCGCCGGTCTTCGAGGCTGTGCACCGTGAGTTTATCAGAACCTTTGAAATGGAAGTGCTGGAATTTGCCGATTCCCGCTTCAAAAACGGGATCGGATTTCTTCCCTGAAAGGATAATTTACAATGAGCGAGTATGATTTTGATCTTTTTGTTATCGGTGCCGGCTCAGGCGGGGTCCGGGCGGCGCGTCTTGCCAGCCGGTTTGGTGCCCGTGTCGGTATTGCCGAGGAATCGCGTGTGGGCGGGACCTGTGTGATCCGCGGCTGCGTGCCCAAAAAGCTGATGGTCTATGCCAGTGAATTTGGTCACGCCTTCCATGAGGCAAAGGGATATGGATGGACGGCGGACACCCCGCGGTTTGACTGGAAAACACTGATCTCCAACAAGGATGACGAGATTGACCGGCTGAACGGGATCTATATCCGCAATCTCAAAAATGCCGGTGTCGACATCTTTGATACGCGGGCCGTTCTGAAGGATGCGCATACGGTTCACCTCGAGGCTGAAGGCCGGGATATCACCGCTGACAAGATTCTGATCGCAACCGGTGGTCGGCCCTGGATCGATGACAGTATTCCCGGTCACGACCTTGGCATTACCTCTGACGAAGCCTTTTATCTTGACCGCCTGCCCGAGCATGTGGTGATTGCTGGTGGCGGATATATCGCCATCGAGTTTGCTTGTATTTTCAAGGGACTTGGGGCGGATGTATGCCTTGTTTATCGGGGTGAGGACATTCTGAGATATTTTGACCGCGACATTTCTGTTCAGGTTCATGCCGAAATGAAGCGGCTGGGTGTAAGAATTATCACCCAGACTGTCTTTGAGGAGATTACAGATCTTGGTGAGGGTCGCCGGAAAGTCGCGCTCTCAAACGGCTCAGAGCTTGAGTGTGACCTTGTGTTCTGGGCCGTCGGGCGCCATCCGAATACAAAGGGTCTCGGGCTTGAAAAAGCTGGTGTCGAGACAAAAGGAAAAGGCGCAATCGTCGTCGACGAATTCTCGCGGACCTCAGCTGAAAATATTTTTGCCGTTGGTGATGTGACAGATCGGGTTGCGCTGACGCCGGTCGCCATCCGGGAGGGGGCGGCCTTTGCCGAGACCCAGTTCAACAACAACCCGACAACACTCGACTATGATTTCATCCCAAAGGCAGTCTTCAGCCAGCCGCCTGTCGGCACGGTCGGCTATTCAGAATATGAGGCCCGCAAGCAGTTTGACAATATCGACATCTACAAGGCGGACTTCCGCCCGATGAAAAACATGCTCAGCGGAAATGAACAGCGAACACTGATGAAGCTGGTTGTCGATGGTGACAGCGAACGGGTTCTCGGCTGTCATATTGTCGGCGAAGGGGCGCCGGAAATGATCCAGACCATGGCGATCGCAGTCAAGATGGGCGTGACCAAAAGCCAGGTCGATGCGACCTGCGCGCTGCATCCGACCTCGGCGGAAGAGCTTGTGACCCTGCACGAAAAATTTGTGCCCGCGGACCTGTAGACCCGGGCGGCGGTGCCGTTGCCTTTGCGTTGCCAGCGTGTCAATTTGTTATCAGGGTAACACAATCAGGGTTGTTCGATGGCAGAGACAGAAATTTCAGAAAAAGTCATCCTTGAGACGGTCGGTCGGCACGCAACGCCGCCGCGCGAAGTCAATCCTGACGACAAGATTGCGGCGCTTGAAATCGACTCGCTCAGCGTTGTGGAAATCGTCATCGAGCTGGAAGACGAACTCGGGATTGAAATTCCGTTTAATGCCCACAGCCACAATCTGGACGAGAACAGCACGGTTCGTGATCTTGTTGATCACATCATCAGGATGGTGAATTCACCCCCGCCGGAACCTGCCGAGGCGGAGGGCGACGCCGGGTCCGAGCCTAGTGACGGATAGATGACCCGGCGTGTTGTCGTTAGCGGGATTGGCGTTGTCTCGCCGATCGGGCTTGATTTCGACAGTTTTTCGGCGAGCCTTTTTGCCGGTCGTTCGGCGACGGTTGATTATACGCCTTATAATGCGCCGGAAAATTTTCGTGTCCGCGCCGTCCCTTTGGCCGATTTCTCGCCGGACCTCAGCATTTATCCAAAAGATGTTCAGCGCGGAGACCGGTTTTCGCACCTTGCCGTGATCGCGGCTGACCAGGCTATCGCCCATGCCGGCATGGCGCGGACGGATATTGAGGGACCGAGGACAGCCTGCATCATGGGCTCGGCAACGGTCGGGGTTCATGCCCAGGATCTTGGCTATGATGCGGCGTTTGTTCGTAAAAAGAATGTCCCGGCACTGACGCTCCTGAAAATTCTGCCAAATGCACCGGTCAGCCTGACAGCCATTAGCCAGAACATTCAGGGTCCGTCCTTTGCGATTGCGAGTGCCTGTTCATCAGCGGCCCATGCCATTGGTGTCGCGGCCGATATGGTTCGGACCGGAGCTGTCGATATCGCCGTGACCGGGGGAACGGAAGCCAGCCTGTCCTGGGGCGGGCTTGCCTCCTGGGTGTCGATGAAGGTGCTGAGCCCCACGCTGTGCCGGCCTTTCAGCAGAAACCGGGATGGTCTGATCATTGGCGAAGGGGCGGTCATCCTTGTTCTCGAAACCTTTGAAAAAGCCGAGGCGCGCGGCGCAAGGATTTATGCAGAACTGGCCGGTTTCGGCATGTCGGCAGATGCCGGTGATATGGTCAACGCCACCAAAGAAGGCCCGCTCTCGGCCATCCGCCAGGCAGTAACGGGCATTGATCTCGACGCCATGGCCGAGCGGACCTATGTAAATGCCCATGGGACAGGCACTCAGTATAACGATATTCTTGAATCGGAAGTCATTCTTGAGACGTTCGGACCGGCCGTGGACCGGATTGCCGTTTCCTCCACCAAGGCGATGCACGGCCACCTGCTTGGTGCTGCCGGCGCCATTGAGGCGGCGGCCTGTCTTGCGGCGATCAACCATAACCGGATTCCGCCAACGATCAATTTTAACGAGCCTGATCCGCGCTGCCCCATCAACGTGACGCCAAACAAGGCCGCCGACAGACCGGTCGATCTCGCAATCTCCCACAGTTTTGCCTTTGGCGGGTTGAACGCGGTCCTCGCCTTCCGGCGGCCCGGTGCCTGAGAGGCAGACCGAAAACTCTGTTTTCGCCGTCTGCAAACGCCCTTTTATGCGCTTCCGGTGCTCACCTGTCACATGTGCGCTGCGCTCAGGTTCTCGAAAAGGCGTTTTCGACAGACAAAATAGATTTTTCGGTTAAACGCTCAGTTCAAACCCCAATGAGAATGTCGGGGTTTGGCCCTGACTTGCCGATTGGACAGGTACAATCAGATGGCAGCTTGATCGCGAAAGCAGCCGAAATGAACTTGGCTCAAAGATGGGGCTCGACGTCAGAGATGGATGTGGCCTCCCCTGCTGTCAGTCCGCGAAGGCGGCGCGGATATCCTTGATTGTCAGAAACATGCGTGAGGGTTGAGAAGGAAACGATTTGAACCCCATTTTCTCATAGAAGCGTTTCCTGGCTTCGTGGGCCTCTTCCCCATCATCATCGAGGACATCCAACAAGACGGCGGCCAGGCCGATCTGGTCTGATGCGACAAGCATTCGTTTCAAAGCGTCCGCCATAAGCAAGACACCAATCCCCTGCCCTTGCGCGTCGTTATGCACGGCGATCGTGGAAAGATAGGCGGTTGGGAGTCCCGTTCTGGGAGCATCTCTTGTGAGCGCTCCCGGTAGCTCTTCACCTTCAAGACTATGAGCGTTGATGGCGTAGTAGCCGAGAATTGAGGTGTCATCGGGCGCGGTTGCGACCCAAACGCGCGTGAAGTCGCCCTTCTGATGCTTCTTCGCGGTGAGTTTGAGAAAGTTGTCAAGCCGCTCGACCCCGCATGTAAAAGCCGCCCGATCATGTCGTGCAGGATCGAGCGGCTCAGTTTTGATCGTCTGTTTGTCTTCAGGCGCCATTCGCCACTCTGGCAGCATGAGCTGCAGCGGCTTCTTTTAGTGCATCTGTCGGCTGTGCCGGCGCATCAAGCGCAGCAAGAAACATATTCCGGTCCTCGGTGGTCAGGATTGTTCGCTCATGGTCGGCAATCGTTGCGCGAGCACGCTCATAGGCGACGGTTGTGATAAATGTGGTCTCATCCACGCCGAGCAATGCCGCGGCCGCTTGTATCTGCTCTTTGACATGCGGCTTCGTGCGTTGCTCCATGCGCGCTGACTTCGGCTCGTCAATCACGGCCGTTGTATCGGTAAATGCCAACATGGTGTACTCCTTTCTTGACCTACGTACGGAAAATTGCCGGACACGTCAAGACCTACCTTGTGACTCCGATGTGAGACCGCACAGTCAATCGCTCATGCAACGACCTTCCTATCAAGTGGCACAGCATGTTTCGTTTCGGTTTTGCTCGCGTCGCGAAAGCGGTGAGCGACCTTTGTAGGGCGAAGCTAGGTCTCGGAGCTGATGTCTCTTTCTGGAAGTTGCTGCCATTCGCCCAACTGCTTGCTGGTGGCGCAAAAGGGCCAATCCCAGTCACTGAGACCATCCGTGACCTATGTCTGGTTTTGCGCCCATAGCTGACAGCGGCATGATCCCGCAACTCGACAATGCCCCAGTCCCCGTACTCGATTGATTGCCTGTCAGCGATTGAGTCTGGCCCCACCCATCGCCGCAACGAAAATTGCATTTGCGGAGGACAAAATCGTGAATCGGTGCAAGTATGTGTCAATCGGTGGCGAATATTCCACCTTCAACCCCAACAGGAAGTGTTCGATTGTCGGCATGGCGCGCAGTGACCAAATCATAAATCTGGTAAAAGCAGGCCTCCATGGCGACGTGGAGGGCGCACGCCGCACTGCCGAGGCGATGGTCGCCGAAGAACGCTCCAAAAAGCACACTGGCGTCGCTGACCGGATCGAGCGGGTGCTTGAAACACCTGTCGCGACGACCGCGCCGCTCAACAACACGATGCGCCCTCGCCTGCGCGACGGCTCCGGAGGTATCTCGCGCCAGGAACCGCGGCGCGCAATTTCCACGCTCTATCTGCAATCGCATATCCGACAAGCCTGCGACGAATTGGTAGAGGAACAGCAGCGCGCCGATCTCCTTCGCGCACACGGCATGGAGCCGCGCCACAGGGTCCTGCTCGTCGGCC
>CAYSMJ010000071.1:11246-12864 GCA_964432075.1 uncultured Caulobacterales bacterium
GCCTGGAAACGGAAAAACCTCCCTTGCCGAAAGCCTAGCCTATGAAATGGCCCTGCCACTGCTGACGGTTCGTTATGAAGCGGTGGTGACCAGCTATCTCGGCGAAACCGCGCAAAGACTGAAGCGCCTATTCGATTTTGTCCGCACCGAACCATGCGTCCTTTTCTTTGATGAGTTCGACGCCATCGGTAAAGAACGCGGGGATGTGCACGAGACCGGCGAAATCAAACGGCTGGTGACAACGTTACTTCTGCAACTGGACGATCTGCCAAGCTATTGCGTCGTGATCGGTGCAACCAACCACCCAGAACTACTTGATCGCGCCACATGGCGCCGCTTCGAATTGCGGCTAGGCATTGAGCGGCCCGAGCGCAAACAGATGATTGCCTATTTCTCAGACCAACTGGACCGGTTTGAGGAAAAGTCAGGCTACACGCCGGTCCGGCTTTTTGATGCGGTAAAGCCCTCGAGTTTTTCTGAGGCGGAATCCTTCTTCCTCGATGTGCGTCGGCGTCACATCCTCGATCAGGCTCGCCGGCAGCTTCGAACCCTTATGGACGAACGCGTGAAAGCCTGGTCATCGCGTATGATGAATCTGGGAGATCAAAAGAGCGATGACAGAGCGCCCGATCCTGAAGTTGCCTAATCCTTCAAGAGGGAGGAGGCAAACCAAAAGCAGTCGCTTCCGACCAAAGGGGCCAGCCAGAAAGCCTAGTGCTGAGCGACAAGCCCGCAGACTCACCGATATCTTCAATCCGCTGCTGACAGCTTTCGAAGGCGATAATCCATCGATTGAGCTTCGCGCCGATCCGGCCGGGATTGCCCCAGAGCGCGCACTTGTGTTTGAAACAGCCGCGCCCATAGCAGATTTCGCGCGCGTTGCCCAAGAGGCGGGACTGGAAGTCTTTGCTGAGGAAACCGCTGATCGCGCAGCTGAATTGGATGACGACGATTTCGCTCCGCCCGTGGGCGACGACCAACTCTACCCCACTCTGTACGCAACAATGCCAAAGGAACGGACGCTGATGCGCATGCTGTCGCTTTGGCGACGCTATCAGCGGGAACCGAACGCACCAACAGGCCTGACGCCCTGGTGGCGCACATTCGAGATGCTCATCGATCTCAGGCCTTGGGGACCAGAGGATCGCTTTCCAGAGGGCGCGCGCGCCATAATCGAAGACAGGCTGCCCTTTGACGAAGATGAACCTGTCCTGTTGGAGGTCGAAATCTGGCCCTCAAAGGACAAGACCAAACGCACCGAGTGGCGGGACGACATCAAAAAGGCCGTGGCCGAATTGGGTGGCCGTATTATCGACGAAAGCCAGATTGAAGCCACTGATTTTGTCTATGATGGCCTCTTGATCGAACTCAGCGCGGGTGATGTGCGCGCTATGATTAATGATCCTTATCTCGCAGGCGGCCTCGCTAGCGTCGATGGAATCCAGTTCATCCTGCCCCAGCTCGTCGCCCAGTCCTCTCCGATCCAGCCCGATGCTGTTGCCGGCGAATTAATTGTCGAGGATGAGTTTGATCCCGAAGCGCCTTTGCGAGCAGTCCTCCTTGATGGAATCCCCGTGGCCGCCCACCCCGCCCTCGATGGAGGGGTTGTCATTGAAGA
>CAYSMJ010000072.1:0-12812 GCA_964432075.1 uncultured Caulobacterales bacterium
GGATAAGTTGATCCATCAGAAAAATGCGCAGGGGTGCGAAGCGTCATATTCGTACCACTAGGTTCTTGAGTTGTCGCGCGTTCGGACCCAAAAGCCGATCACACCTTTTGTGAATGCGCTCTAAATCCTGTTTGTCCACAGGCCTTAGAGCTGGGCCAGCATGGTTTCAGCCGATGATTTGTCGAGGCCACCGCCCTCATCGACATTGAGCTGCGTCACAACGCCGTCTTCGAGCACAGCGGAAAACCGCTGGGAGCGTTTTCCAAGACCAAAGCCACTGCCATCAAGCTCAAGACCGAGCGCTTCGGTAAAGGTGGCATTGCCGTCTGCAAGCAGATCGATTTTCCCGACAGCATTCTGCGACTCAGCCCAGGCTTGCATCACAAAAGGATCATTGACTGCCATACAGACAATTTTATCGATCCCCTTCTCGCTGAGGGCGTCCGCTTTATCGAGAAAACCGGGCAGATGTTGCGCCGAACAGGTAGGTGTAAAAGCACCGGGCACCGCAAAAAGCGCAATCTTACCCTGGCCCAGCATGGCGTGGGTCGTCGTTTCCTTCGGATTGCCGTCGGCCAGTGTCATGACATTGGCTTCCGGGATGGTCTGTCCTGTACTGATGGGCATGGTCTGATCTCTCCTTTTTGGGTTGTGTCAGGCGGATACGGCACGCAAGGCCTGACAGAAATGATCCACATTTCCTGCGGTCAAACCGCAGACATTGATCCGGCCATTGAGGGTCATGTAAATGCCGAACCCGGACTGTAGCCGGCGCACCTGATCCGGCGTGACCGGCAACAACGAAAACATGCCGTTCTGGCCCTCGATAAATTGCAGGACGTCACCGAGTTGATACTCTTCGGCGCAAGCGACCAGCAATTTGCGTTTTTCACGCAGGGTTTCGCACATCTCGCCCAGTTCGCCCCGCCAGTCCTGCTCAAGGGCTGGCGTCCTCAGAATTTCACTCACGATGCCTGCACCATGTGCCGGCGGCATCGAATACATACCACGGGCAATGCTGACCAGATGGGACTGGACGGCCTCGGCAGCTTGCGCCGTTTCACCGATCGCCATCAGGGCTCCAACCCGCTCGCGGTACAGACCAAAATTTTTCGAGCAGGAATAGCTGATCAGCAATTCAGGCAGCCGTTCAGCAAGGGCGCGAATACCATCCGCATCGCGATCAAGTCCATGGCCGATACCGTGATAGGCTGTGTCGACAAAAACGAGAAAACCCCGCTCAAGTGCAATATCCCCAATCGCTGACCATTGCGCGGTGTCAAGGTCGGCCCCTGTCGGATTATGACAAGCCCCGTGGAGAAGAAGAACGTCTTCACGCCCAAGCGCTTGCATGCTTTCGGCAAAACGATCAAACGTCAGTGTACTGGTCATTCGGTCGTAATAGGGAATAAGATCGACGGTTAGTCCGGCCGCTGAAAGAAGCGGAATATGGTTTGCCCAGGTGGGCTCGCCCACATAAACACGGCCCTGACTGCGGCGCTGGATAAGCTCGCCGGCAAGCCGCAGGGCGCCGCATCCCCCAGGCGCCTGAACCGTTGCCAGCCGCCCTGATTTTACAACGCCATGGTCGTTCCCGAAAAGGAGCCGCTCAAGTCCCTCGGCAAATCCAGGGACGCCGCGTGGCGGGGTGTAAGCTTTCGTGGTTTGCGCTTCGAGAAGGGTCTTTTCCCCGGCCCTTACTGCCCGCATGATCGGGGTCGTGCCGTCATCGGATTTGAAAACCCCGACACCCAGATCGACCTTGTTGTCGCGTGGATCGGCCCGGAACGCTTCGGACAGTCCTAGGATGGGATCTTCGGCCAGTTTTTCCAGTCCGCTGAACATCATGTCCGTCTTTCGAAAAGCATTCGCATTCCCCGGCTCTACGCAGAGGGGAACCGCAAATCAAGAAAAAGCGCCAGGTGTGAAAAATGGCCAGCCGCAAAGCCTGCGCTTGTCACCGCATATCAGAGCGCCAGGTGCGCCATTTTGGCAGGCGGTCCTTAGGCCGTTCCGCTGACGATCGGGCGTCGCCGACGCCCGGCTCGAAAGAGGGGACGCTTTCGGCAAAAGCCGCCTCGATATTGCGGATTGAAGTTCCCGACCCGCGATCGCCAGAAAGGTCCGATGCCGGTGTCTTCTGCGCAGTGCTGCCGACCGTTTCTGTCGGCATGTTCAGACGGAGACGGTCAATGCGCCAATCATCAAAGGACATGCTCTCATCGGCTGCGGAAATGGTCGAAGAGATGCCCGTTTCTTCATCATCGCCGCGAGGTTCAGCCGGGGGTCTTGCGACAGCCGCAGTACCGTCGGCAGGCCACCGCCAGGTGAACGCGGTCTTGCCGCCCCCCGCCTGGCCAAAGGCGCAGCCAAGATTTTGCGCCATTTCGCGATCAATGTCGCTACGAATATTTTCGGCAATGACCCGGACCCCGGCATCCCTGCCAAAACCGACCAGCCTTCGCACCAGCTGCCCGGCGGACTTCTCCTCGCGCGATGCCTCAAGCAAAGGCGCCGGCAGCTTGATTATTTCAAAACGGAAGCGGTGCAACGTCGTCAGGTCTGCTTCGCTCACGCCCGCATCGGCAAAGGCAAACCGCACTCCTGATCGTTGCAGCGCCGCCACTGCCGAAAGTACGGCATCAGCCTGTTTCGCCGGGGGAATTGAGACCAGATCGAAAACGACTGACCCGGGCGCAATGCCCAACCTGTCGATGGCAGCCAAGGTGATATCAATGACACCCGGACTGAGAAGATCGGCGCTGGTGATCGGCAAGCAGACAAACAGGTCCGACGCAACCGAACCCTGGTGCGCCAGACGTTCCCGATATCCGGATAATCCATACGGATCGTCCGAAAGGCTGCATGCCGTCAGCGCCTGCACATTTCCAAGGATTGCGCTGATGATCGTGTCCTGCTGCCACGGCAGGGCGCCCGCATGGTGACCATGGTCATCGCTTTCCGCGATCTGAAACCCGATCACCTCACGGCTTTCAAGCGCTTCGATCGGACGGGCAACAAGCCGCAGGGTCTGCGGCGCCTCCGACACAGACCGTGGCCGTGACAACGGCGCGGCATCGCCCGAACCGGCATCGGGCTGTTCGGGCACAGCCTGCGCGCGGACCAGAGGAATAGGTTCCTGGGGAAGCTCAAACAGGGCAACAACGCGTTCCAGCCGCCCGGCCCGGTCGACAGCGCGGGCACCGCGCACGCGCACCGACTGGTGGTTGTGGAGAACAATCATGGTATCGAAACCGCCATCACCAGTCCCATGGCCAAGCACTTCGGCTTCAAACTGGGCGAGATAACCCGGGCTTACGAAGGCCCGCATCGCTTCCGGTGTGAAATCAGCATTGCAATCCGATCCCAGTATTGCGCACAGACTTGGCGTCTGCAGGATACCAGACCGGCTCCAGTCCCAGACACAAATCCCGCTGAAATCGAGAACATCCATCAAACGGCTGTCATAGTCTTCCCGTTCCGGGGGCGCTGCAATAGCGGGCTCAGGGCTGGCCTTCGGGGCCGCCCCCTTTGATCCGGTCGCCGCGGCTGAAGCAAGCGCAAGACCAGGTTCAACCGGCGCCTGCCGGTCAAATCGAGGCTGGTCGGCAAGCGTGGCGTGACCTGGCATCCGGCCGCCCGTCGGAATAAACCCATAAAGTGAGCGCTCCGCAATGGCGACGATCCCGGCTGCGATGACACCACTGGCAAACAGGCCGTGCGCCATGATGCCCCCGGATTGACCAAAAAAGGCAATGATAATGCCCGCCGCGACAAGGACCGCGCCAGGCAGCACCAGGCGCGCACCCATATCGCCGCGCACCGACTGGATCAGAGAAAAGATAAACGCAAACCCGCCAATCGCCCCGAGACTGTAACGCATCGCTGTGCTGAAATCGGCTCTGCCAAGGAGATTAATGATACCAACACCGACAAAAACCAGCGACGCCGCAAACAGGATTCCGCCAAGGACGGAATTATTGCGCGCGGCGCGAATACTTGCAGTCAGGAAAATGATCGCGCTGGCGGCAAACATGCCCTGAATCAGGACCAGCATTGTCGCCATCGGCGGAACCAAAAACCCAAGCCAGAACAACTCAAGCACTGCCGCTGACCCAACCATAAATGCAGCAGAATAGGCAATCGCGCCCCGTCGCAACGCTGCATGAGCCGTCAGGAGAGCAAAGCCGATCGCCAATGCCCCGAGAATAGCCCCGCGGAACAACTCCGTGTCGCCCTGCCCGGCACCCGCCGAGACCTGTACGGTATCAAACGCTTCAATCACCCCAATCATCTATCGCCGCCACCATCTTGCAAATCGGACACGCTCGTTCCGGCATTTGCCTGCTCTGTTCTAGCCCAACTCAACCGGCGCTGAGGAAATCGCGATCCGCGCCTCCCGAAAGCTCGCGCTGTTATGCCGGTCATTTGGCCCCAACCATCACAACCACCACAAAACTCCTGCCATCACCGCCCATGACCAATATTGAGTGTCCACTGGCTTCCTCACAAGCGCAAGCCTGCGATCGGGCATTTGTTATAATATTCACACTTTTTCCGTCTTGACTTTCCGCTCGCACGCTTCTGCAGCGCTCTGGATCAGTAAGCGCAGAGTCTGTCTTGCCGTCACATTCGGCGCAAAAGGGCCGGCGCGCCAACGCGCTTGCCTCGCTGGATCGATCGAGACCGATCCATCCGGCTTGGTTACTCATTATACCGTTTTACGTCCGACACGGGTCGTCGCCCAGATTTCATGGTCGCGCCAACGTCCGCCGATCTTGAGATAATCGCGCGCCACACCTTCCATCGTAAAGCCGCAGGCGTTCAGAAGGGCCCGGCTCGCCGTGTTGCCCGGCTGGCATGCTGCTTCCAGCCGGTTCAATTCAAGCCGACCAAACGCATGATCGAGAAGGCCAGAAACACTGCGTTTTGCGATCCCCTGGCGTATGAAGGGCGCGCCGACCCAATAGCCAAGATCGGCACTGCGTCGATTGCCGAGACGAATATCAGCCAGACTGATTCCGCCAACGAGCGTGTCGGCCCGGAAGATCAGGAACGGCAGGCGTCTCCGCGCGCGGATATGCGCCTGATCGGCCCGGATCCGGCGCAAAAATGCCTCGCGGGTGGTTTCATCGTCGCGCCAATCCGGTTCCCACCGGGTCAGATGCGCCCGGCTCGACTGACGCAAACTATACCAGGCGCGATAATCGTCCGGCGAGGCGGGTTTCAGGACAAGGTCGTCAATAACGAGTTCAACGCCGCTGGGCGCCGTAACACGCGGAAAGAAAAACCCCGTGTTCCATGGAAGCGAGGGCTGGGCGCGGGGGCTTTTTGCGTTACCGACAGATTTCCCGGACATGGCGTCAGCCCTTTCCCCTCACCGCTGCCTGGCGCGACGAATGATAGTCTTCACCGCGGCTGCATCATTTCCACAATCGCCCAGAACTTCGGTACGCTGGAATAAATCAGCATGGGCTGCAGGCAGGGGCGGACTGACGCCAAGCACCTGCTCTACGGTATCGGGAAATTTTGCCGGATGGGCCGTTGCGAGCGTGATGACCGGCCCGTCAAGTGTACCGCCAGAACGCAATTGCCGGGCCGCATGGACCCCAACAGCAGTATGCGGATCAATGATCATACCGGTTTCGCGATTAATCGCCCGCATCGCAGCCCGCATATCATCAACACTGGCGCTGGCCGAGCTAAATTGTCCGGAAATGGCCTTGAAGACAGGCTTTGGCAGGTCGAACCCGCCGCTCTGGCGCAGATTTTCCATCAGGGTACGGACCTGAGCGCTATCCCGGCCAGAAGCTTCGTACAAAAGTCGCTCAAAATTTGATGCAACCTGAATATCCATGGACGGTGTCGGGGTAACAGCAACAGACCCCGGACGATATTGCCCTGTAGACAGAACGCGGTGAACAATATCGTTTTCATTGACCGCAGCGGCGAGGCGGCCAACCGGCAACCCCATCCGGCCTGCGACATAGCCTGCAAAGATATCCCCGAAATTGCCGGTCGGGATCACAAAGGACGGTTGACGCGCCGGCCCGCCAATCGCGACCGCAGCGGTGAAATAATAAACCGTCTGGACGAGGATACGGGCCCAGTTTATCGAATTGATCCCGCCAAGGTGGACGTCCTCGACAAAAGCCCTGTCCGCAAACAGCGCTTTTACGATTGCCTGGCAGTCATCAAAACTGCCGTCAACAGCGAGATTGAAGATATTATCCGCCCCCGTCGTGGTCATGATCCGGCGCTGGACTTCCGAGATCCGACCGGCAGGATGAAGGATGTAAACATTTATACCGGCCCGATTCTTAAGTGCCTCAATCGCCGCACCGCCGGTATCGCCGGAGGTCGCACCGATGATCGTCAAGTGCCGGTTCCGGCGCGGAAGGACAGCCTCGAACATTCCACCCAGCACCTGCATCGCCACATCCTTGAAGGCGAGCGTCGGTCCGTGAAACAGTTCAAGCAGGTATTCTTCTGGTCCGGTCTGGACGATGGGCGTGACAGCCGGATGCGGGAAACTTGCAAATGCGCGCACGCAAATGGCGGTGATTTCCTCACTGGAGAAACAATCTCCAGTCAGAAGGCACAGGACCCGGCTGGCAACGCTGGCAAATGACTGACCTGCAAAAGCCTCGATCTCATGCCGTTTGAAACGAGGCCACTCACACGGCACAAACAACCCGCCATCCGGCGCAAGGCCGGCCAGGAGAACATCCTCAAACGACAGGGGCTGACCGCCATCTCCGGCAAATCCACGGGTCGACACATATTGCATGACAGACTGGTAGCTTGCTTTTCCAGGCCCGCGCAACGAAAACAACGCCGGTGCCACAGGCGGATCCTGTGCGTGATCGATTGAGCCAGCGCGCCTACCGCAGGTCGCAGATCAGAAATTTCTCTTCGTAAAGCGCGCCGATCAGCAGGGTCCGGTCAAGTTTTGCCGCCGTCGTCGACCCGGAGATCAGTGAACCGTCATTGGCGTAGACGGGCGACAGCCGGTCGGTTGTCTCGTCAAAGCTGAAAACCAGCGACGGCGCTTTGTTGTCGGCATCATGCTGGTGACGCAACAGGGCGAACGGGCGGGGATGGGCGCCGATCCACAGCAAACCATCCTCATCAATATTGATATTATCGACCGCAGCGCCCGTTTCGATACGACGTTCGAACCGCAGCGATCCGGTTTCGGGATCACGCTGATATTCAAGCAGACTGCGCCCAGCCGTTTCCGCGGCATAAAGCCGGTTCCGGTCCTCGCTGACGGCAAGGCCATTGGCAAAACGCAGCCCGCTTGCGGCCTCACTCCAGGAAACGCCGTTGAAATAAAAAATCCGGCCCGTTGCCCGGCGCAATAGAAAATCCAGCTGTGAGCGCAACCCACTCCGACCGCTGCCGGCATCATTGGAGACATAAAAAGCCCGCGGACCAACAGCGACGACATCATTGGGGCTTTTCAGGCGGCGTTCCGTGAACTGTTCAAGAAGCGTCAAGTCGCCTCCGGGACCAACCTCAAAAAGATCGACCGACGCGGTAGCGGCATTGACCACAAAAAGCCGGGCAACATTGTCGTCACTGTAAAAATGCAGTCCCAGCGGCTCAAAGTCTTCAGGCGTTCCGCCGGTCCGGTCCCGCCATGACGCATCGTTCAAGGGATCGGCAATATCAAAATAATGGACCGACCCTCGGGAAACGGCCTCCCCCTCCTCGCGCGCGCGCCGGTTGAAAGACGAGATAAAGGCTTTGCCGCTGGTAAAATCGATCTGCAGGTCTTCCGGCCCCGCAACACCAGCGACAGCCCGGCATTCGCCAGCAAAATCCGTCGCCAGCGGTGCATCATAGTTAAATGACCGAACCTGAAAAAACCCCCAAAGGCCCAACGCTATAAAAGCGGCAATTGCCAGCCCCAGGGTCCAACGCATCGACATGACCGCCTCAACTCTATCCTGTTGCGAGCATCAACCTTACGCCGGTGAACTCATCCTTGGGTAGCCTCATCGCGCGCAAATTCCCCGAAATATCTGCCCACGAACGCCTTGACAGAGCAGGATTTGCGCTATGCGCAAATTCCACCTTGAAATTTTTATGCTTTTCCCGTAACGCCCTCGCTTTGAAATTCCGCGTGTTTACGCCGCGACGCAAGGCCCAGTCCGATGAAAAAAGAGATCCACCCCGACTACCATCTGATCAATGTCGTCATGACAAATGGCGAGAAATTCCAGGTTCGTTCGACCTATGGCGAACCGGGGGCAACGCTCAATCTTGATATCGATCCGAATTCCCACCCCGCCTGGACAGGCGGAGCGCAAACCCTGAGAGATCGCGGTGCGGTATCAAAGTTCAAGAAAAAATTCGGTGCCTTCAGCCTGAAAAAGTAAGCCTGTCAGCCTTTTGACTGGCGCGGGCGGCGGAACGCTTCCATCAGGGCACGCTGTTGCGCTTGTGCGTCGGCGTGTGCCGACTGGTCCATTTCAACGAACAATCCGCTATCGAGCCGGGCGATACGATCAAAAAGCTGATCGGCACGGGTAATCAGCGCAATCAGATCACCCGGCAGCGCGTCAATCCGCCTTTGCGAAGGCGCCGGTTCGCGACATTCAATCCGATACTTCTCATCGGCCGCTTCTTCGACGGTCATATCTCCTTCCCGAAGCGCCCGCAGGACAAGGAGCCAGGAAGCAATCTGCATCAGTTGCGTTGTCAAACGCATCGAGGCGCCGGCATAGGAAATCGCACCGGAACGCGACATTGACTTCGACGCCTCACGCCCATCCCCATCAAGATAGTTTGCCGTCTCCTCCACAAGCGCCATCCCTTCCTTGAAGGTGCGCGAGAAAAGCGCCGATTCAATAAATCCGTTAATACTACCAGCCATGGACGAACCTTGCATTGGCATCCTGCTTCCATACCATGCCCTGATGATTTCAGACTGACAACATGAAAGCCACGCCGGAAAGACCGGCCATTGCCGAACCGATGTGACACAAACTGACGATCAAACCCCAAGGGACTCACATTTGTTTTGTTCCGGAAGCTGCAACCCTTATGCCATGCCTGAATGAGCGTATCACGCCCACGTGTCCGGCCACGGAAGAATTCGCGCTACAGGCGAAACCGTTTTTCGGTGGTGTCGATGGTTGTCCTGACGGGTGGATCATGTGTGCGTTGGTCCGACAAAAGCCACAACGTCTTTATTATCTTGGTTTCCGCTCCTTTGCGGCACTGCTGCAGTGGGAAACACACCGGCGCAAGGCCGCCGACAGGCTGATGGTCGATATGCCAATCGGTCTGACCGACAGCGGCAGACGGGCATGCGATATCATGGCGCGGCGTATGCTGGGAAAACGCCGCTCGTCCATATTTTCCGCACCGCGCCGTCCGATGCTCGGTTTTCAACAATATGCAGAGGCAAACGCCTGGGGAAAGACGCAAGGCAAGGAAAATGGCGGCGGCCTGTCAAAACAGGCCTGGATGCTTGTGCCAAAGATCAGAGAACTTGATGTTGCCCTGACGCCCGACGATCAGAACAGAATTTGCGAAGCACACCCGGAGATCGCCTTTTTCCGCCTGAACAATGCCGCGCCCTGCGGCCACAACAAGAAAACCCTGGAAGGCCTGGCCGAGCGCCTCCTATTGCTGCGGGAGGCGCTCGGCCAGGCCGACATGCCGGACTATGACGCCCTACGCGCTGATTTTATGAACCAAAAATTCCGGCTTCGGGTTGATGATCTCGTCGATGCAACCGTGCTTACTGTTTCAGCCCGGGACCAGCACCGCGGTCGCGCGATTTGTTTGAGTGATGGCGCGGTCGATATAACTGGCAAAAAAATTGAAATCTGGGGATAGGCGGGTCCGTATCAGGAATTTCCGCTGAACACTTGCTCGGCGGCGGCGCGCGTTCCCTCACGATCCTCGATCGCGCGCCGTGCACGCCCGATTTCGCTTTCAAGAATACCAATCCGCGCTTTAAGATCGGCAACAGAAAGCGTTGCGAGATCCTGCCTGACGAGAAAGGACAGCGATAAATCCTCCGCACCTACGATTTCATCATCCATGACCTGCCTCCACAAAACCATCATGGTCGTATAGGAAAATCAATCTGGACAGGCAAATCGGAGCGGTCGGCCATGGCGGAGATGATGCGGGCAGTCGAGATCACGGCGCCGGGTGGCCCGGAAGCGCTACACCTGACCGAACGCCCTATACCTCAACCCGGCCCCGGAGAGGTGTTGATCCGCACCGCCGGGATCGGGATCAACCGGCCGGACGTTCTCCAACGCATGGGGCTTTACCCGCCCCCTGAAGGGGCCAGCGATCTACCCGGTCTGGAAGTTTCAGGTATAGTCGAGGCATGCGGTGCGGCAGTAAAACAGGGTTGCGTCGGCGATCGGGTTTGTGCGCTCCTCCCCGGCGGGGGGTATGCTGACTATGCTGTTGCTAACCACGGTCTGTGTATGCCGGTACCTGATGGGATTTCGCTTCGCGATGCGGCCGGTCTGCCGGAAACGGTGGTGACGGTCTGGGCCAATCTGTTTCAGGACAGCGAACTGCGCGCCGGCGAGACACTGCTCATTCATGGCGGGACAAGCGGCATCGGCACCATGGCCATCCAGATGGCGAGCGCCCACGACGCCTCGGTTCTAGCGACGGCCAGCAGCGACGCAAAATGCGCAGCAGCAAAAGCGCTTGGGGCAGATCATGCATTCCGTTACGACACCGATGACTGGGATGACCGGGTGCGCGCTGCGGGCGGCGCCGATGTGGTGCTTGACATCGCCGGCGGCGATTTTTTCAGGCGCAATCTTGTCTGCCTGAAGCCTGGAGGCCGGCATGTCTCGATTGCCTTCCTGCGCGGGGCAACCGGCGAAGTCGACATTTTCTCCCTGATGCGCAAGCGCCTGCGTATTACCGGCTCGACCCTTCGTGCCCGGACAAATGATGAAAAAGCGTCATTATGTGCGAGCGTTGTGGGGATGGTCTGGCCATGGATCAGCGATGGAAAAATGGCCCCGAAGATCGACAGGGTCTTTCCCCTTGCGCAAGCCGAAAACGCACACCGGCATATGGAAGCCGGTGATCATATCGGAAAAATTCTGCTCGAACCGTAACTTATTCAGTGACGCGCAAACGCGAGATCGATGCCGCGATCCCGTCAAACGCCGCGTCGAGATCCAGTGTGTCATTGAAGTAATAATGGCTCAGCGAGGTGGCGCAGTCTTGCAGATTCTGATCTTCAGGGCTGCCGGCCGTCATATCGTAGCCTATTGCAAAAACCACAATGCCATCATTCTTTGCTTCCTGACAAAGATCATCAAAATGGGCTTGAGCCTCTGTGAACGGTTGATATCCCATATCGTCAGGATTAGGAAAAATCAAACCATCGCTCATCACCACGATAACCTTGAGCGTATCCGGGCCGAAATCATGCGGCCGTGCCGGATCATCGCCACCAAGATAGCCTCGCATTGACGGATTCAACGCTTTAACACCCCACATCAAGCCCATATGCGAATCCGTGTTCCCGGTAGAACCCAGTGCCTGCACCTTGGAGATCAGGTCGGATTTAGTCTTTGAATTAAAAAGAACAGGATTTGGACTGCACTGATCGTGATAATCAGCTGATGTCTGATCAACGGGCTGTCTAAGGCTTGTAATCCTGTCGCCGGTGTAATCAGCCGGGTCATAGAAGATGCAAAACCTTGTAACCGGGCCGATGACAGAAGATGTATCTGCGTAGTCGTAAAATACAGGTTCAATATTAACACCAAACCCATAAGGAATAATACTCATACTCATGCTTCCCGGGTGGGAGTTATCCATCATCCTGGTGACGAAACCTTCCGCAGCCGTTCGAAGTTCAACTATTTTGTTGTTGTTGTTCATCGAATCTGACTCGTCCAGTACCAGCGCAATTTCGGCCGCTCCGACGCTTTCGGAAGCTTGTGAGTTTACTGAAATCCTGAGCTTTGACATGTCATTGCCAGCGAGTTTCATGACCCCGAGCAGAAGCGTCGGCATATCAACGCTTGCCGTTGCAGAAACCGTTTTTTGAGTGTTCGTATCCGAAATTACATTTGGAACAAAGCTTACGGGCGGAATATTGTAACGGGTCTCGTCGAAATTCTTTGCAAAATAGTCTGTGGCAACCGTAGCAGGATCTCTTTCATTAGACAGCGATGAGGCAGCCAGGACAGCACTGTCCGACGCGGCCTGGATTTCGGATCGAATGTTTGTATAACGCAGAAAGTCAACCGCCCCCCCGGCAAAAGCAAAGATGATAAGCAGGCATAGTGCCGTTAAAATGGCGATATTGCCCGTCGTTGACCGCCAGATAGAACCGACCATAAAATTTCTCTAACCCAACCCGGAATAAGCGTCTTGCTAAGCCTTGAAAACGTGTCTTTGTTAACCGCTTCAACCCTTGAATAACCTGTTAGCGCAATTGGATTAAATCGGCGTTAAAAATCAAAAGAAATGAAAATACTGAACCGCCCCGGTAACCCCGGAGGCAATTTGGTTTTAGTTATGCAGTCATAGCGGCTTCCTTGATGGCTGCATAGTAATTGGCCTCTGCTTCTGCAGGCGGGATGTGTCCGATGGGTCCGAGCAGTCTACGATTGTTGAACCAGTCGACCCATTCCAACGTGGCATATTCGACGGCATCGAACGACCTCCACGGGCCGCGCCGATGGATGACTTCTGTCTTGAACAGACCGATGATGGTTTCGGCCATCGCATTGTCATAGGAGTCACCGACGCTGCCGACGGAAGGCTCAAGGCCGGCGTCAGCCAGGCGTTCAGTG
>CAYSMJ010000073.1:0-12522 GCA_964432075.1 uncultured Caulobacterales bacterium
TCCGACGTAACCGAATCCGATGGTGCGCGACTGCGCGGCCTCAACCCGGGCTATTCGCTACTCACCAACTCCCCCGCACGCAAAGCGTTCCGCACGATCCATTCTGTCCTTTCTCGGACCCTTTCTCTCGGTCTTCCTTGCCCTCGGGCTGGTCGGCGCCAGTGTAGTTCTGTTTCTCGCCTTTGTGTGGATAGCCCCGCGCGTGCCGGAAACAGCCGATTTGTGGAATATCAACCGTCAGACCAGCATCGTCATGCTCGACCGCCATGGCGAAGAACTCATGGCGCGGGGGGCGCGCTACGGCGAAGCCGTTAGGGTTGATGACCTGCCCGACTATCTGGTGACGGCCTTTCTCTCCACCGAAGACCGCCGGTTTTACGACCATCACGGCGTCGATATTCGTGGCACGATCCGGGCAGCGATTACAAATTTTCGATCACAGGCCGTGGTTCAGGGCGGCTCAACGATTACCCAGCAGCTCGCCAAGAACCTGTTTCTGAGCCCGGAACGCACCATTGAGCGCAAGGTGCGCGAGGCCATGCTCGCGCTCTGGCTGGAAGGGCGCTATTCAAAGGATGAAATTCTCTCGCTCTATCTGAACCGTATTTATCTCGGCGCCGGCGCCTATGGTGTTGAAGCGGCCGCGCGCACCTATTTTGGCAAATCCGCCTCGGCTGTAAGCCTTGCCGAGGCTGCCATGCTTGCCGGCCTGCCCAAGGCGCCCTCGACGCTGGCGCCGACCCGGAATATTGACGGCGCGGCGCGCCGCTCCGCCGAGGTTCTCCAGAACCTGCTGGAAATCGGGGCGATCACCCGCTTTGAACAACGCGAAGCAACCCTCAATCCCGCGCAGCTCGCGCAGAACGATATGTCCCCCGAGCTTGGTTATGCGTTCGATGCGGTCGCCGCCCGCGCCCCGACCATTGTGGGCAATGTTGATGGTGATCTCATCATAACAACAACAATCGACCCGAAACTCCAGCGCGATGCCGAAACCGCAATCCGCAGTGCCCTGACCGTTGAAACACGGCTCGAAGGCGCCGAGCAGGCTGCGTTGATCACTTTTGACCTCGACGGCGCAATGCGGGCCATGATCGGCGGACGCGACTATCGCGACAGCCAGTTTAACCGGGCCCTGCAGGCCAAGCGCCAGCCGGGCTCTGCCTTCAAGCCAATTGTCTATGTCGCGGCCCTGGAGGCCGGTATTGATCCCTATGCCAAATATATCGACCAACCGGTGAACATTGATGGATGGGAGCCTTCGAATTATGCCGACGACTTCATAGGACCGATGCGTCTGCCCGAGGCCGTCTCCCGCTCGATCAATACCATCTCGGTACAGGTTGCCGAAGAGGTCGGCCGGGAAAAGGTGATTGAGACGGCACGCAAACTCGGCATCAAGGCGCCTCTGGAGCCGGTTCCCTCCATCGCACTCGGGGCTGTCGATCTGACCCTTGATGAACTGACCGCTGCTTACCTACCACTGGCCCGGGGCGGCACCCGTGTTGAGCCCTATCTGATCGAAGAAATCCGGAACCAGGACGGCGATATTCTCTATACCCACAACACAACCGAACCGGAACGGATCTTTGGCGCGAAAACGGCAGAAAACATCAATCACCTGCTTTACCAGGTAATACTGAACGGCACCGGCAGACGCGCCAACCTTGGAGATCGCCACGCCATGGGCAAAACGGGAACCACGAATGATTGGCGAGACGCCTGGTTCGTCGGCTATACCGGGCAGATGGTAACCGGCGTGTGGGTCGGCAATGATGCCTATAATCCGATGGAAAAGGTTACCGGCGGGACGGTACCCGCCGAAATCTGGCGCACCTTCATGCTTGCCGCCCATCAGGGCGAGCCAAAAATCCGTCTTGCCGGCGCCTATCCGGCAAAGACCTATTCAGACACGCCGCTTCTTCTTGATTTTTATACGGACGTGACCAACGGTTTCCGCCGCATCGCCCGGGAAAAGGTCAAAGACCGCGATCGCCAGGACAGGCGCAACAGAAACTTCCGTGTACGCCGGAGTGACTGGTAATCGCCAGCGATCCTTATCGGAATTTAATGCGCCTCGTCCCAGTTCCTACCGGCGCTGGCTTCGACCTGCAGCGGGACGCTGATATTAAGAACCGGGCGGTGGGCGTTCTCCATCACGCGGGTGACCAGCGCGCAGGTTTCTTCTGCCTCCGATTTCGGGCATTCAAAGATCAGCTCATCATGGACCTGCAGAAGCATGCGGGCCTTGAGCTTTGCCTCCGCGAGGGCAGCATCCATACGGATCATCGCCCGGCGGATGATATCGGCGGCTGACCCCTGTATCGGCGCGTTGATCGCCTGCCGCTCGGCATAGCCCCGGGCCGCCGGGTTCTTGTCCTTGATCCCGCCCACATGGGTGCGCCGACCAAAGACGGTTTCAACATAGCCATGTGCCCGCGCGCCAGCGATCGTGTCATCCATATATTTGCGGATGCCGGGGAATTTCTCGAAATATGCGTCAATGTAATCCTTCGCCGCACCGCGGGCGATACCAAGCTGGTTGGCAAGCCCGAAGGCGGAGATCCCGTAGATAATGCCGAAATTGATTGCCTTTGCCTGGCGGCGGACCATCGAGTCCATTCCTTCGATCGGTACACCAAACATTTCCGACGCGGTCATTGCGTGGATATCGACCCCGTTATGGAAAGCGTCTTTCATGGTCGGCAGATCGGCGATGTGAGCAAGGAGGCGCAGTTCGATCTGGCTGTAATCGGCGGAGATCAGCACATTGTCCTTTTCCGGCACGAAGGCGGTACGGATCTTGCGGCCATCTTCTGTCCTGATAGGGATGTTTTGCAGATTCGGATCGTTCGAAGATAGGCGGCCCGTCGTAGTAGCCGCCAGCGAATAAGACGTGTGGACGCGACCTGTTTCCGGGTGAATATCTTCCTGCAGAGCATCTGTGTAGGTCGATTTCAGTTTGGAAAGACTGCGCCAGGCAAGGACCGCCCGGGGAAGATCATGGCCCTCCGCAGCAAGCTCTTCAAGTACATCCGCACTTGTCGACCAGGCGCCTTTGGCGGTTTTTTTACCGCCCGGCAATCCGAGCTTGCCGAACAGGAGTTCGGCAAGCTGCTTTGGCGAGCCCAGATTGAACGCCTCGCCCGCCATATTGTGAGCCTCGGCCTCGCTTGCGGCCATCCGCTGGCTGAATTCCCCGGACAACCGGGACAGCACCGCCCGGTCAACCTTTACGCCCGCCTCCTCCATTCGGGCGATCACCGACACCATGGGCCGCTCGAGGGTCTCATAAAGCGTTCGAAAACCTTCGGCCGCCAGCCGAGGTTTCAGGACATGGAAAAGCCGAAGCGTGATGTCAGCATCTTCGGCGGCGTAATGCGTCGCCGTCTCGATATCAATCTGGTCGAAGGTCTTCTGCTTTTTGCCTGTACCGGCGATATCGGTAAACTTGACACATTCATGACCCAGATGAAGTTGCGCAAGCTCATCCATGCCATGGCCATGTCGCCCGCAGTCAAGCGCATAGGACATGAGCATGGTGTCATCGACCGGCGCAACCCGGATGCCATATCGGCTGAAAATCAGCGCGTCATATTTGAAGTTCTGACCCACCTTCAAGACTGCCGGGTCTTCAAGCATCGGCTTGAGGTGTTTTAGAACAAGGTCCGTGGGCAGCTGTTTTGGTGTGTTGGCGCCATCAAGATCAAGCCCGTCACCGCCATGCAGCAGTGGGATATAGACCCCCTCCCCCGCTGCCACGCAAAGACATACCCCCACAAGATCCGCCCGCATCGCATTGAGGCTGTTAGTCTCGCAATCAACGGCGATCACGCCGCGCTCATAGGCCCGGTCAATATAGTCTTTTAACGCCTCTTCAACAATGATGGTGTCATAGTATTTGGTTGTAACAGGTTCGGGTTTGGCCGGGCTTTCCGTTATCAAATCATCGACACCAAGATCCATGATCACCCGGTTTGTCAGGGTATTGAATTCCATTTTCTGCAAAAATCCGACAAGCTTTTCGCCGTCGATTGGGTTCATCACGAGATCGCTGATGGGCTCTTCCAGACCGACATCGGTCTTGAGCCGAACAAGGTCACGCGACAGCCGCGCCTGGTCGGCAAATTCCAGCAGATTTTCGCGTCGTTTTTTCTGTTTGATACCATCAGCCTGCGCCAGCAGCGTATCAAGATCGCCAAATTCCTCAATCAGCTGCGCCGCCGTCTTGACGCCGATCCCGGGAACGCCAGGTATATTATCCGTTGAATCGCCAGCCAGGGCCTGGATATCGATTACATGTTCCGGACCAAGACCAAATTTCTCAATCACCTCATCACGGGCAATCCGACGTGATTTCATCGGATCATACATCGAAACCTTATCAGTCACGAGTTGCATCAGATCCTTGTCAGAGGACACGATAACCGCTTCACCACCGTCCTGTTCCGCGAGCCGGGAATAGGTGGCGATGATATCATCGGCTTCATAGCCTTCCTGTTCGATACAGGCACAGCCAAAGGCCCGGGTTGCCTCTCGCACCAGCGGGAATTGCGGCACAAGATCTTCCGGCGGCTCTGACCGGTTTGCCTTATATTCTGTATAAAGATCGTTTCGGAAAGTCTTCGCGGAATAATCAAAGATAACAGCAAAGTGGGTAACATGCTCATCGAGCGCCACATCGGTCATCAGTTTGTAGAGCATGTTGCAAAACCCCGACACAGCACCGACCGGCAACCCGTCTGATTTTCGGGTAAGCGGTGGCAGGGCATGATAGGCGCGAAAAATGTAGGCGGAACCGTCAATGAGATAAAGTTTGAGCGGTTTTTGGGCGGATTTGGGCATGGCAACCAGACGACGCTGTTGAAAACGCTCTTGTGCCCGACATCGCCGGACCAGACAAGCAAGAGGCAGCGTGGGTCGGCTTTGCACCGCTTTGCCGTACGGCTGTCACCAACAGGGCTGCATAGACGGCCTGGGCGAGAACAATGGCCTCGGTGGGCGCTGCGAACACCTGCCACAGAAAAGCGCCCGCCGTCGATGCCGTGGCGACAATGGAGAGCCGAAACCCGGTGAAATCGTGCCGACCCCCTGCAAAGCCAGCAGGCAGCAACAGCAAAAACAGGACTGCAGGAAATAGCCAGTTCGCCACCAGAGTTGCGCAATCCATGCGCTGAAAAGCCGCCAAGAGCTGTGCCCACGCGCTGATCGGCAGGAGACCGGACCACCCCGTGGAAAACGCAAGATAAAGCGCTGCGCCGGCGAAAAGAAACGGGAATGCGGCCGAAACAAGGAAAAAGCCAGTCCGCGATGGGAGGCCGCGCCAGGGCGAAAGAAAAAAACAGGCCATAAGCGCCCCGGCACCAAGGAACATCCCGACCGGACCCAGAAAGATCCCGGCGGCCACAAGGGGCCCGATCAGCACGGCTTGCCGGATATCACGTTCGCAAGCCGTCAGGGCCAGCGCGAGGATGAGAAGGCTAACCCATGTCGCAAAAACCGCGATTGACCTGTCCGCGGCCATGACGACCGTTACCCCGACCGGGATGTAAAGGATCGGCAGGTCCCAATGGCGATTGCGGGTAGACCGCCCCAAACCAAGAATGGAAATGGCTGCCAGCGGAACAAGCGCACTGACGGGAACGCTCAATCCACTATCCGCTGCTGGCGCGAATGTCCGGGGAACCACGACCATATGGGCAAGGCTGGTCGCCGTGGGCCATACGAGCCCAAATAGAAAGAACTGGGGCGAAAAAAGTTCCCGCTTCATCGGACAAGCTCTTGGGACGGCGGTATCTTCAGATCTATTTTTCCGGCGACTGATGGCCTTACCGGGACACGGTTCGGATCAAGCTGGCGAAGCAATTCGGCTCGGCGTGCCCTGGCCCCGGCGGAAATCATGTGGTCCGTTTTCTCCCAGAAATGGGGCTTACGAATTAGCTGGCCGACAGCACGAAACGCGGCAAAAGAAGTCCACAGCCAGTAAAGCGGCATAAACACGCCCCAGGGTGCCAGATGGACCCAGCCCCGCTTGAGCGGGGCGGCCATTGCCAGGTAGATGAAAAACAGATTGCCAAAAAGCAGGGCAAAGAGATTCAGGGTCAGTAACGGCCCCGGAAAAACTGAGGCAATCACCTCGCTTCCGGTAAGATGCCACAGACCGAATATGATCCACAGGAACGGGTTAATAAGGGCACTGATCACATTGCCGCCAACAAAAAGGGCTGTGCTGATCAGACCTGCGATACCAGCATGAGTGACAAATTGATCCGGGTGGCGAAGATGAACAAGCCCGGTCTGAATAAACCCTTTGATCCAGCGCGAACGCTGACGCAACCAGTTCCCCAGCCGGCAATTGGCTTCCTCAAAGGTCGTGGAATGCAAAATGCCGGTGCGATACCCATTGGCGGCGATCCGCATGCCGAGGTCCGCATCCTCGGTGACATTGAACGGATCCCACGCCCCGAGCGACCGCAACAGGTCCGTGCGGATGAAAGTTGACGTCCCGCCAAGCGGGATCGGCAATCGTAGATGAGCAAGAGCAGGCAGGAAGCTGTCAAACCAGAGCGCGTATTCAAGCGCGAAAAGCCGTGTGATCAGGTTTTCTTCGGCGTTGAAATAGTTCAGCCGCGCCTGAAACGCGGCGATATCATCAGGGGCACAATGAAAGGCCGCCACGGCTTTTTGCAACTGATCCGCCTCAGGCTGATCCTCCGCATCATAGATCACCGTGATCGAGCCGCGAACCCGCTCAAGCGCCACATCGCACGCTTTTGGCTTTGTCCTCGGCTCGCCCGGCGCCACTACGATCACATCCCATCGGCGGTCAAGACCAAGACGCTTCGCTTCACCACGGGTAGAGAGATCATCCGCTTCGAGAATGAGTTTTATATCTTTTTTTTCTTCCGGATAATCAAGAGCATTAATGGCGTGGACCAGCGGAACAAGGCATTCTGCTTCATCGCGCAGGGGCAAAAGGATCGAAATAACAGGAAATGCCTCAATGGGGGGAAGTTTCTCGGTCCATGATTGTTCTTCCTTGAACGGGATGGATAGAGAAATCCAGAAAAGCCACAGTCGCAAAACAATCGTCATCAGAAAAAAAACGGTTACAAGAATATTGACTGCGATAACGGTCTTTGACGGGCTGTACCAGATCGCCCCGGTAAAAAGGGCTATCAGAACAGCGAGCAGGAGCATTTGCAAAGGGTTAAGCAGGTGTTTTGCCTGCGTTGAAAATTGCGAAAAATCCGGGCATGGATCAATCCCTCCTGTTGACATAATCAGAAGCTCGACCAGATATTCAGGAATAATGCGTTTCCGGTAACCACATTACGCCCCTCGATTTCATGATTAAAGCCGGCCTGAAGCCACGCATCCCGCCAGACGCGAAAAGCCACCGACGGCTGGATCTTGTAAATATCAAAATCTGCACCACCCGGATCTTCATTGCGCAGGGACAAGCTGTTGAAGCCATCGACCAACAAGAGGAGTCGGCTCATTGGTTCAAAACCGAGCTTCAGGTCCAGCGTCACCTGATCGGCCGGGGTACCAAAACGACGGCGATAGCCTGCCTCCGCAGTCATAAAAAACTTGACTGGCTTTGTCGTCAGTGTGCGTCCATACAAAAGCTTTACGCCGCCATCGAGACCATCGGATTGCAGTTGCGGACGAACACCCGCCGACAGGGAATTGATCCGCCCCACAAGGGCAGCAACGGATAATACGTCATGGCGATTTTGAAAAATTGCATATTGAAGCTGGCCTTCGATCTCGGCGAGGCCCGCTGATCTGATCATGGTTTCGGGTGTACGGATGGTTGCTGTACTATAGATAAGTTTGAAATTGGCCTGCATATTGAGCGGCAGGCCCAGTTCCGCATAGTGCGTGGTTGCAATTCGCTCAAACCGATCGTCATCGCGATTTTCAGCAGGCGGCGGATCAAATGCAAAATCACCACGGGCCGAAAAATAGTCCGAGCCAGACGACAGGAAAACCCGCCAGGGGTCACGCGGCCAGGGAGACGCATCGGCCGGAGGCGCATAACCGAAGAGGACCACAAAGACCCCGACGATAATGCCGGTCGCCGACGCCAAAGGAGCGATTTCTCCCTCCCTGTCATATTGGAGGATCCCCATCCATCAATCTCTGTTTTTTCAACTCAATCCCGTGAAGAGGGTACTAAGGTCTCCCACCCCAGAACAATCGACCAGAAATGGAAGTTTTCGCGTAATTTGAGAAGTTTGCGCCGGACTTGCGTTGACGGTTGATCTGACGCATCGGCATAGTCTGGCCGGTGCGGACGAGCAGATCCCCGTCGTACCAATCGCATCAAAGAGGGAATTTCGTTTTGGGCCCCTGTCGCTTATACCTGATCACGCCGCCATCAATTGCGGATATCAGCGCATTTCAGACGCAGCTTGAACTTGCTCTTGACGGCGGTGACGTGGCCTGTCTGCAATTACGGCTCAAGGCGATGGATGGCATGTCTGCGACTGACGAGAAAATTCTCACGGCAGCGGCGGCTTGTCTTGAGGTGCTCCGTTCTCGTCAGGTTCCGCTGCTCATCAATGACCGCTCAGACCTTGCTGCCAAAGCCGGCGCCGATGGCGTTCATCTTGGCCAGGATGATGGCAGTGTTCCGGCGGCGCGAACCCTTCTTGGCGAGGCAGCAAGCATTGGGGTGACCTGCCATAATTCGCGGGATCTGGCTCTGCGCGCTGGTGAGGCCGGGGCGGATTATGTTGCGTTTGGTTCTTTTTTCTCTACCCGGACCAAAGTTGCGCCGACACAGGCCGATCCCGATCTTTTGACCTGGTGGCAGGAAGTGACCACCTTGCCTTGCGTTGCCATTGGCGGAATCACACCGGAGAATGCCGGTCCCCTGGTGCGCGCGGGCGCCGATTTCCTCGCTGTTTGCAGCGCCGTCTGGTCCCATCCGGACGGTCCCGCAGCAGGCGTCAGGGCGATGAACATAACGATCGCTGGCGCCTGACCTGTTTGTTTTCAAAAATTACCCTTGCCACGAGCAAAGCTGGCCTTGATTTCGCAAGTGACGGGATGACTTGCGCCATCGTGGGAAATTTTTGGGCCCGCTTGTGGAAAAATTGTGCAAAACAGTGGATAACTGTGGGGAAAATCGTCAATGAACCACCGCCGTGCCCCGTTACTTCTCATGATCGTGTCACCATCACGCCGCGTCGGCCCCGCCCTATGCCAGATCGCACGGCTTTACAGGGGCGGGGGTATTCTGGCGTTATGCGGTTTTGTCCTGGTCTGCCTGGCCACAGCCGTTTCGGCGCAAACCCCGACCGAAACCGAAAATGCGGTTCTCGAAGACATTTTTGCCGGGCGCTATGAAACGGCCCGCCGGAAACTTGAACCGCTCGTTTCGAACGATGCGCCAAATGCGCTTCATATGTTGGCGAGCCTTGAGGAAAGTGGCTGGGGCGGGCCCCGCAATATTGAAAGGGCGATCGCTCTTTATGCGCGCGCGGCCGCTCTCGGCCAGGTGGACGCTCAGTTCGCCCTTGGCGAGATCGCGCTTGGTCAGAAGGAAACAAAACCGGACATCGCCCGGGCAAAGCAATGGTTCGGGCTTGCCGCTGACGCGGGCCATCCGGCCGCGAAGACCCGTCTTGGTCAGATCGCCATGCTGGGGCTTGATGGTCAGAAAAATGTCGAGCGCGGTTTTGCCCTGATCTCGCAGAGTGCGGACCTGGGTGACCCGGAGGGGCAGTTCGAACTGGCGATGGCCTATCTGAATGGGGTGGGCACCAGCATCGATGTCAGCACGGCTGGCATATGGTTTGATAAGGCCGCGCAGCAGAACCATCCGCTTGCAGCATTCAACCTCGCAATCCTGTATGACTCCCCTTATCTTGGGACGCCTGATGCCGAGAAAACCGTTTTCTGGATGACCCGGGCCGCCGGCCTTGGGGTGCCAAGCGCCTATGTCGCGCTTGGTCTGATGGTTGCGGAAGGACGCGGCATGGATCCTTCAGCAAAGCTTTCGGCCGACTGGTTTGAACGCGGCGCAAAGGCTGGCGATCCGGATGGTCAGTTTCTTTATGCGGCTGCCCTTGCCGAAGGCCATGGCCGTCAGAAAAACCCGGTCCTCGCCCGCCACTGGCTTGAGAAATCCCTTGATCACAATGGACTTTCACCGGAACAGATTGCCCAGCGCAAAACCTTGCAGCGGCGGCTGGAGACCTCCCACACGCCTGGTGGGTCAGACCTGCGCCCCGGTCCGCAAACAGGCATCCTATCCTTGCGTCCGTGAACATGTTCTAGCCCTGTTCCCCCGCGCCACGGGTTCGGCTAGGGTGCAGCATGGACAAGGTGATTCGAATACTCGGTGTCGATCCGGGCAGCAGGCTGATGGGCTGGGGCGTTGTTGATCTGTCCGGTACGAGGCTCACCTTTGTGGATGCCGGTGTCGTGAAACCACCAGCACGCGCGGGACACCCAGAGCGGCTCGCCATTCTTTTCCGCGATCTTGACGCCATTATCACCCGCCATCAGCCCGATGAGGCCGCTGTCGAAGAAACATTTGTCAATGCGAGCCCAAGGGATGCCCTCACCCTCGGACAGGCCCGCGGCATTGCGCTCACGGTGCCCGCCCTCGCCGGTTTGCCCGTCCATGAATATGCCGCAAACAGCATCAAAAAATCGGTGGTTGGCCGCGGTCATGCCGACAAACACCAGGTCGAAGCCATGATCCGGGTCCTGCTGCCAGGCGCCGGCCCACAGAAAGCCGACGCCGCCGATGCTCTTGCTGTCGCCATCTGCCACGCCCACCATCGACCGTCAGCCATTCTGAAACAAAGGTTTGCGGTATGATCGCCCTGTTAAGCGGTATTGTCGCCGCGATGGGCAAGGAAAGCCTTGTCCTGTCAGCGGCCGGTATTGGCTATGAGGTCACCGCAACCCCGGCCCTTCTTGCGCGTCTTACGCCCGGTGAACGGGCAGAATTATGGATCGAAACGATTGTCCGTGAGGACTTTATCCGGCTTTATGGGTTTCGCACCGCTCACGAGCGACAGGTTTTCCGTATTCTGATGAGCGTACAGGGCGTCGGCGCCCGTCATGCCCTCAGTATCCTGCAGGTTCTGCCAGCCTCGGCCCTTGCCGATGCCATTGCCGCGGAAGACGGAACATCGATTTGCCAGGCGCATGGGGTCGGCAAAAAAATCGCACAACGGATCGTCACCGAGCTGAAAACCAGACTTGGTGATCTTTCCGCAAGCGAATACCGGCTTGGCGCAACCATCAACAGCCAACACGACCCGGAAATGCCGGACAGTGACGAAACCGCCCGCCCGCCCGCGCAACAGGACCCCCTTGCCGACACTGAAAATGGAGACGACCTGCGCAAGGATGCAATTTCAGCGCTTGTCAATCTGGGCTATGACCGCACACAAGCGCATCAAGCGGTTGCAAAAAGGCTTCAAACCGCCGATCAGGGCAGCCTTGACGTGGCAACGCTGATCAAGGACGCTCTGAAGACACTCTCACCAGCATAGGCTTATGGATAATACGGCAAGACCCATTCCGGATGAACCACAGCGTGCGGATGATCCTCGTCTGGTAGACCCCGTGCTGATGCGGGGAGAGGGTGCAGGTCATGACGTTGCCCTGCGTCCGAAAAATTTTGACGATTTTATCGGGCAAAAAGCGGCGACGGGCAATCTGCGGATATTTGTCAAAGCCGCGAAGAGCCGTCGCGAGCCGCTCGACCATGTCCTTTTCTACGGCCCCCCCGGTCTTGGAAAGACAACACTGGCTCATATTGTCGCCAATGAACTGGAAGTGAATTTCCGGGCAACATCGGGCCCTGTGATCACAAAGCCCGGCGATCTCGCAGCCGTTCTCACAAATCTTGAAGCCGGTGATGTCCTGTTCATCGACGAAATTCACCGTCTGACAGCGGCCGTTGAGGAGGTCCTCTACCCGGCGATGGAGGATTTCGCGCTTGATCTGATGATCGGCGACGGGCCCGCCGCCCGGACCGTTCGGATTGATCTGCCCCGGTTTACGCTGATTGGCGCCACGACCCGATCCGGACTGCTTGCCAAACCGCTTCTGGATCGGTTTGGGATCCCGGTACTTCTGAATTTTTATGATGCTGAAGCGCTGCGGCTGATTGTTGAACGCGGGGCGGCAAAACTCGGTCTCCCGATAACGCCGGACGGGGCCCTTGAAATTGCGCAGCGATCACGTGGCACACCGCGGATCGCAGGCCGACTTTTGCGCCGTGTCCGGGATGTGGCAACGGTCGAGGGCGCAGACCAGATCGACAGGACCGTTGCCCAGAAAGCACTGGCGCTACTGGATATTGATGGTCGTGGGCTCGATCTGCTGGATCGGCGATATCTGCGACTGATAGCGGAGAATTATGGCGGAGGGCCCGTCGGGGTCGAAACCATCGCCGCTGCGCTCGCTGAATCCCGCGACGCCGTTGAAGATGTGGTTGAACCCTTTTTGTTACAGGCCGGGCTGATCCAGCGCACGCCCCGCGGC
>CAYSMJ010000074.1:0-12487 GCA_964432075.1 uncultured Caulobacterales bacterium
CGCCAAAACCTGCAACGGTGCTTGCACCGGTGCCTGCCGCAATCCTCGCCAGCGAGCGGGTGATTTCCCCAACCCATCCCGCCACAGCGATGGTCGAACTCAACCTTGCTCGTCAGCACGATAGTAATGGTACCAAATACCCACTGCCCGACCGCTTTCTCTTGAGATTGAAACTGCAAAACGCTGTTTTCAATCATCATCTCAGCGGCGATGATATCATCCGCAGCGGCGCTTTCGATGACGGCGATTTCAATGCCGACACATTGGGCCTGACAGGCGCAAAGGGTACAAGCTATGCAGAATTTCTTGTCGAAGACCGGTCTCCGGGCTCTCAAAGTGATTTCGGCCTGCTTCTGCCCCTTCGCATCAGCGGGGACGATGGTGCCGACAACGGCTCTTGCAATCCTGTCGAACTGACGGTCGGGTTGTTCAGTGCAATCGGCTTCCCGGGCCCGCAGCCTATTGCCCCGCCTGCGAAAACGATCCTGCTGGCCTGCGAGCCAGCCCTTCATGTCGCCGCCGCCCAAGACATCATACAGATCGACCATCGCAGCGACTTCAAACAATTTCGCAACGAAGTCGGCATCCGACAACAGACTGCACGTCTTGGCGAATTGACCTTTTCCCTTCGCCCCTTGCTGTTTGACCCTGATCATAACGCCCTGAGCCCAAATCGACATTTTGGTTTTGATGATATTGAGAGCTACAGGATCGAGCTTGCGTTCGAGGCCTTGCAGGGGATAAAGGCTGTTCGCGTCATTCTTGACGACCAGCGTCAAATCCCCGGCGACATTGACCGCAACACAAACCGAGTAACCATATCTATTTCGAACACCGATTTTACTGATTTTCTAAACGCCGCAGGCTTGTCTGGACAAGCTGAAAATAGTGAAACCGCTTATCAGATTCCAATCGCTATCGAAATTGACTCATTCGATCCGACAACTGTAATTATAAAAAACACCGACAAAAGATACTTATACGGCCCAATATCCGAACAGACAATCCGAATTGTAAATCATGCTGCCTACCTGAAAAATCCCTGCAAAGATAAAAATGAGGATTCACAGGCCCTGTTTTTAATGGGCAAGCAAGCAGCACGATACTGTCAAATTGAATTTCCACCATCTGAAATCGGCACCCTGCGACGGAGCGGCGAAGCGTTCGGACCGTTTGATTGGGTCTTTAACGCTGCAAGCCCGGCGTCATCATTTTTCCGAATCACAAACATTCCACATCGCACTTCTCACGGATATTCTCTCAAAAAGTTGGAGGGCAAGCTCCTGATCGAGAACGCCGCAAATGGTGATGGATCAATTTATGCCGACCCAATGGACTTTTCGTTTGATGTCGACTTTTCCATACCTGGAAAAGGCGCAAATGGCGGCTTTCTCATTGGGCCAATGATGATCCGCGAAATTCTCCTGCAAAACGGGGTTCCGGCAAACTTCGGAACGGCGGATCTTACCTTTATTTTTCATCTGAATCCGGGCGATCAATTGCAGGGGCTAAAAAGGTCGCAACTTGATGTGGATCGGCTGGTCCGCAGCAATGGAACGCTCGTGCCCTATGGCGATAATTCAAATGACCAGGTCGGCACATATGCTGTGTCCGGCGATAGGTTGAATAAAAGCCAGCCGGAAGCCCTGCACTGATCAATAGCATCATCCCGCCCAATGGTTCAACGGTTTGGCTGAAAACGATGCGCTAGCGCAAAACACCGATCTAATGCGATCTGTGAATGCTATTAGTCGAAACAGGCTGGACCCGACTTTTCCGTGACCGGCGGCACCGGGCTATCATGGCGTTAAGCACTTTCAAGAAAGTGAAAACGTCGATGGTTTCTATTCAACAAGTTCTCTGCGATCGGGACCGCTCGAAAATCCACACTTCGATTTTTGTTCATTGACGATTAAGCGCGGTCTACACAACTTCAAGGGTTTTCGATTGGCGAAGGGCAAGGACTTCCAACGGCTCGACCACACGCATGGAACGTCCAAGCTGGCTATGGTCGCTCAACAGCGCCAGGGCCCGGCGGCTTCCGGTCTGGTCTGCATGCGCCTTTATCAGGTTCAGGCAGTCTTTATCCGTATCAAAATCAAAAAATCGTACCGCGACGCTATCGGGGTTCAGGTGAGCCTTAAAACTTCCATCCGTATCAAAAACATAGGCGATTCCCCCTGTCATACCAGCGGCAAAATTATCGCCCACAGGGCCCAGAATCACAACCCGGCCACCAGTCATATATTCGCAGCCATTCGACAAGCATCCCTCGATCACAGCATCCGCGCCAGAATTTCGCACGGCAAACCGTCCGCCGGCGCGGCCACGTGCAAGCAACCGCCCACTTGTTGCTCCGTAGAGGCAGGTATTCCCGATAATTATATCATCCGCTAACGGATCTTCATCTGGGCGAACAATTATCTCAGCGCCGGACAAGCCCTTTCCGACATAATCATTTGCATCGCCTGTGACAATAATCCGCAGACCCTTGGCGCCAAATGCACCGAGAGATTGCCCTGCTGACCCCTCAAGGTTCATGGTGATATGCCCTGCGGGGATGTCTTTCCACTGGCTTTGGACAATATATGATGAAATCCGTGTCCCGACGGCCCTGTCAGTATTTGCTATGGGCACATGAATTGAAACCGGTGCCCCCCCGGTCAGAAATGGCGACAGCTTTGTTTCCAGACGCTGGTCAAGAGTATCAACCACTCCCTGCCTTGAGCTTCGATCACTGCGGAAAGGCCGGTCGCGGGCATCCGCGCGGGAAAGAATGGGGTTGAGGTCGAGATCATCAAGATGAGCAGCCCCGCGGGACACCTGATCAAGAAGATCTGCCCGGCCGATAACATCTTCCAGAGACTGTGCACCAAGTTGCGCCAGTATCCGGCGCACATCGTCGGCAAGAAAACGCATCAGATTGACAACATGATCGGGCGTACCCGGAAAACGGCTACGCAGGTCTTCATCCTGCGTACACACCCCTACCGGGCAGGTATTTGAATGGCACTGGCGAACCATGAGACAGCCCATGGCCACCAGCGATATCGTCCCGATACCAAACTCTTCAGCCCCCAACATGGCGGCAATGACAATGTCACGCCCTGTCCGCAAACCGCCATCGGTCCGCAAGGTGACATGCCCACGCAGATTATTCAGGGTCAGGACCTGATTGGCCTCAGCAAGCCCCAATTCCCAGGGGGCGCCGGCAAATTTGATCGATGTCTGCGGACTAGCGCCGGTCCCGCCCACATTGCCGGAGATCAAAATGACATCCGCTTTGGCCTTGGCAACGCCTGCCGCAATGGTTCCGATACCGGCAGCAGACACAAGCTTAACGCAGACCCGCGCCACTGGATTGATTTGTTTGAGATCATAGATCAGTTGCGCAAGATCTTCGATCGAGTAGATATCGTGATGGGGCGGTGGGGAAATCAATGTGACGCCCGGCGTGGCATGGCGCATGCGGGCGATAAAGTCGGTCACCTTAAAGCCTGGCAGTTGACCGCCCTCGCCGGGTTTGGCGCCCTGCGCGACCTTGATTTCAATTTCGCTCGCCTGATTGAGATAGTCCGCTGTGACCCCAAACCGGCCGGAGGCGACCTGTTTGACCTGGCTGTTTGCGTTATCCCCGTTGGGAAGGGGCTTGTAGCGTTCGGGAACTTCTCCGCCCTCACCTGAGACGGACTTTGCCCCCAGTCGGTTCATGGCAATATTCAGGGTACCATGCGCTTCCGGAGAGAGGGCACCCAGCGACATTCCGGGTGTAACAAAACGGGTACACAAATCTTCTACCGGTTCAATCTCATCCAGATTGCGCTCCGGGCCCAGCGGACGAACTCTTAAAAGATCGCGTAATTGGGATGGAGGCTGATCATGGAGTGCTTCCCTGTACCGCTCCCAGGCTGCCTGGTCCTGCGTCCGCACGGCCGACTGCAGATCGTGGATCAGTTCAGCTTCGAGAATATGGTGTTCGCTGCCGCGGCGGTGACGATAAAACCCGCCGACCGGCAGGGGCCGCGCCTCCCCTTCAAAAGCGTGCGCATGAAGCCGCATGGTATCGCTTTCCAGACCAGAGAGCCCGATCCCCGAGATCCGGCTTGTCATGCCCGGAAAGAACTCTGCGACCAGCATGCGTGACAGGCCGAGCGCCTCGAAATTACACCCGCCGCGATAGGCCGAAATCACCGAGATCCCCATTTTCGAAATGATCTTCATCAGTCCGGCGTCCAGCGCCAGTTTCATATTGAGGACACCATCACCAATTGGCATCTCTCCAAAGTCACCCCGCGCGTGGGCCTCGGACAGCGTATCAAAGGCAAGGTAAGGGTTAACAGCTGTGGCGCCGACACCGATCAAGACACCGCAATAGTGTGCATCAAGACATTCTGCTGACCGAACAAGAAGAGAGCAGTATGTCCGCTGGCCAACATCGGTCAGATGGGTGTGGGCACCCCCCGCTGCAAGGATCATGGGCACCGCGATGCGGCCTGGCCCCTGATATTCATCGGTCAGGACCACATGGCCTGCCCCGCCAAGAACCGCTTCTTCAGCTTCCCGCCGAATGCGTATAAGCGCTTTTCTCAAAGCCTCGCCATCGCCCTTTGCCTGGGCAAAATTATAGGTGCAATCAATCTCGACAACACGCTGGTCAAGCTTCTGGCGAAGACGCGCCATCATGCCATTGGTCAGAATGGGACTATCAAGAACAAAAACATCAGTCTGCGCTTCGTCAGTTGCCAATATATTGCCAAGATTTTTGAAACGTGTCTTGAGGCTCATTACCTTGGCCTCGCGAAGCGGATCAATCGGCGGGTTTGTCACCTGACTGAAGTTCTGCCGAAAATAGTGGGATAAAGGACGATAGCCTTCGGACAATACAGCGATAGGGGTATCATCTCCCATTGATCCGATTGCCTCCTTGCCGGTTTCGGCCATCGGACGCAAAATCAGATCGATGATCTCCCTTGTCATTCCGCTCGCCGCCTGACGCCGGGCGAGCGTTTCGCCGGAATAAAGGCGTGGCTCAGGCCCGGGGCCGATTTCCGGTTCGAGTTCAGTGACGTTTTCGAGCCAATCACGATAGGGATGGCGCGCGGAAAGCCAGTCATTGATCTGTTCACCATTATAAAACCGGCAATTATCAAGATCGAGGGCGATCATTCGCCCCGGCTCCACCGCACCACGTTCACGGACTTTCTTTTCACCCAAGGGGCACATCCCGGTTTCGGAACCAACCGCGAGGATACCGTCCTCGGTGATCGCATAACGCAGCGGTCGCAGCCCGTTTCGGTCAAGCCCGGCAATTGCCCAGCGTCCATCATAGGCGGCAATCGCAGCAGGACCGTCCCATGGTTCCATAACAGAATTGCAATATTCGAACAGTGCCTGCCATTCTGGCTTGATCAGATTACCCCGTTTCGACCAGGCCTCAGGCAGCAAAAGCGATTTCGCCATCGGCGCCGATCGCCCTGCCCGCATCAACAACTCAAAGGTCTGATCAAGGGCAGCGGAATCGGACGAACCGGGCTGGATAACAGGTTTGATCGCCTCTCCGTCCGCACCAAAGGCGCGCGAGGCCATGCGAATTTCGTGACTTTTCATCCAGTTGACATTGCCCTTGAGGGTATTGATTTCGCCATTATGCGCGAGCATTCGGAAGGGCTGAGCAAGCCGCCACTCAGGGAATGTATTCGTGGAATAGCGCTGGTGAAAAATCGCCACCCGCGAAACAAACCGGGGATCAGTCAAATCGATATAGAAATTGTCAATTTCTTCGGCGAGGAACATCCCCTTATAGACAATGTCTTGTGACGAAAGCGAGCAGATATAAAAGTCGAGCAACCCCGCATCACGCGCCAGTTTCTCAATACGCCTGCGAACAATGTAAAGGGTTCGATCCAGATCATTGCGACTGCGTTTTTTTGTATCGCAAAACAGGATTTGCTCAATGGCCGGGCGCGTCGTGTTGGCCTTCTCGCCAAGGCAATCGGCATTTACAGGCACCTGGCGCCAGCCATAGAGATAAAAACCAGCACGCAGAATTTCCGACTCGACAATGGCACGGGCCACATCCTGACTGGCAAGATCGGTTCGCGGAAGAAAAATCTGCCCAACGCAGATATCGGCCGGACCAGGCCGGTGCCCGGTCCGCTCCACATGCTCGCGAAAAATCGACTGGGGAACATTGATCCGTATCCCTGCACCGTCACCGGTCTTTCCATCTGCGTCGACAGCACCCCGATGCCATACCGCCTTTAGGGCAGCGATTGCCATCTCGACGATTTCACGGCGTGGCTGGGCATCCATTGCAGCGACAAGCCCGACACCACAGGCATCATGCTCCGATGCCGGATCATAGGCATGGGCAGCGATCAGCCGATCGCGCTGGGTGCGATACGCATCCGCGTCAAAGACCATAGTCCGGATTCCTGTTACTCTGCAGCAATATTGTTGGCTGTATTGTGAGCTTCTGCAAACGATCTGGCAATCGCAGCAGCCGCCTCGCGGCCATCGCGAATAGCCCAGACCACCAGGGATGCACCGCGCACAATATCGCCAGCCGCGTATACCCCGGGGAGCGATGTCTCCAGTGTTTTTGGATTGACCCTTACGGTGCCCCAACGTGAAACATTGAGATCAGGCGCACCAAAGAGCCCGGGAATATCATCGGGTGAGTAGCCCAGGGCCTTGATGATCAGGTCCGCATCGAAGTCAATGTTCGTACCCGGAATTTCCATCGGGAGGCGGCGGCCGCTTTCGTCCGGCGGGCCGAGCTCCATACGGGCTGCGCAGAGCCCTTTGAGGCGGCCCGATCCGGTGTTGATCGTTTGCGGCGCTGAGAGCCACTCAAAATGGATACCTTCTTCTTCCGCATTTTTGACTTCCCTTGCTGAACCTGGCATATTTTCGCGATCACGCCGGTAAAGACAGGTTACTTTGTCCGCCCCTTGACGGATTGCCGTGCGGACACAGTCCATCGCCGTATCTCCGCCACCGACAACGATAACAGTTTTTCCCGCAGCATTGAGCGCGCCATTGTCGAAATCAGGCACTTCATCACCAAGTCCCTTGCGGTTTGATGCCGTCAGATAATCCATGGCAACAACAACGCCCTGTGTGTCCGCTCCGGGACAATCGAGGTTGCGTGCCTTGTACACGCCGGTGGCGATCAGTACACGGTCATGGTGATCACGCAAATCTGCAAGTGATGCGTCGCGGCCCACTTCAAAGTTCCGGACAAAGGTCACGCCCGATTCCTGCAGATGCACAGCGCGGCGCAATACGACGTCTTTTTCGAGTTTGAAGTTCGGGATGCCATAAATCAGCAATCCGCCAATCCGGTCATAACGGTCATAGACCGTGACCTGATAGCCCTCCTGCCGCAGGGCTTCTGCCGCGGCAAGCCCGGCCGGACCAGCGCCAATAATGCCGACGCTTTCTGAATGTTCCCGAAACGGCCTGACCGGTCGTACCCAGCCTTCTTTCCAGGCCGTTTCGGTGATGTATTGCTCGACAGCACCAATCGTCACTGTGCCGTGCCCGGACTGTTCAATGACGCAAGACCCTTCGCACAGCCGGTCCTGCGGACAGATGCGCCCGCACACCTCGGGCATCGAATTGGTTTCGCTCGACACCTCATAAGCTTCGCGCAGGCGGCCTTCGGCAACGAGGCGCAGCCAGTCAGGGATATGATTACCCAGCGGGCAATGGTTCTGACAGAACGGCACACCGCACTGGCTGCACCGGGCCGCCTGTTCTTTGGCCCGTTTCTGGGCAAATGACTGGTAGATCTCGTCAAAATCCCCGCGGCGCAGCTCAGCCGGGCGCTTATCGGGCATTTGTCGTTCCTGATGGGTAAATTTCAGCATGATGTCACTAATACCAATACTGATATTAACACAATCCCCCAAGCGATAAAGGGCAGACGGCGGCGAAACTCCAAAGCCTCCGGCAGGGGCGTCTGGATGACCGTTTCCGGGCGCTGCCTCGGCTTCCCCGATTGCAGGCCTTGCCGCAGCGCATCGGTCATCGCTAAACCGGATGATATGAACGATCTGGTGACCCGTTTGCGGCGGTTTCCCTTCTTTGCCGGACTGCAGCAACAGACATGTGAGGCGATCGCCACGAAAGGGATCATCCGGTTTATCCCCGGGGGAGCGCGACTTTACAGCCACGGATCGCAACCGGAGCGCCTGTTTTTCATTCTTTCCGGCCGTGTCATCATTGCGCGGTATAGCGAGGAGGGAGACCGGGTCATCGGCTATGCCGCAGCGGGCGATCCGGTGGGGGAAATGTCTGTGATGCTGGGTAATCCGCGTAGCGCCGACACCTTTGCCTTACGCGACTGCGAAGTCCTGATTGTGTCAAGGGCTGATGCCGAGCAGCTGCGTTCCAGCCATGCGGATTTTGCATCCGCCCTTGGCGATTGCGCCCTGCGCCGCGCGCGAAAACCCGTTCTCGGGCATAATGACGCGGCGCCGAACGTTTTTGCCCTGATCTCAACCTCACCATCGATTGCGATCGAGTCGCATGGAAAAACTCTCGCCGGCGCCCTGACGGCACTCGGTGTCAAAACCCGTTTGCTCACGGGCCTGTCGGTCGATATCGGCGCGGTTGAGGAGCCCGGCACCAGCGAAGAAGAAACCGCAAACCCACGCAGTGAAAGCGACATCATCTTCGGCAAGATCGAACAGGAACATGACGTCGTCCTGCTTGTCACACGGGTTGAGGACTCACCCTGGTACCGGTTTGTCCTACGCCATGCGGACCGCTTTTTTGTGTTTGCCCGGCGCGATGCCCGCCCGCCGATCCCCTTTCCGCTCATGCCAAACGCCCGGTCACCGGCAAGACGGTTCCGCCTTGTGGACCTCGTTTTGCTTCAGGAAGGCCAGCCCGCCTGCCCCATCCGCGACTGGCACACCGCGCTCAATGCGGAACGAATTTTTAAATGGGGCAATCGTGCATCGATTGACAGGATCGCCCGGACGATCGCCGGAAAATCAATCGGCCTGTGCCTATCCGGCGGGGGGGCCCGTGCCTATGCCCATATCGGCGTTGTCCGCGCCATGCGCGAACTCGGCATACCGATTGATTTCATCGGAGGCACCAGCATGGGCGCGCTGATTGCCGCCTGCGTGGCCATGGACTGGGATGACCAGGAAATCCACGACCGCATCCATACGGCTTTTGTCACCTCAAACCCGCTGGGCGATTTCAATCTGCCGGTTGTGGCCCTGTCCCAGGGCCACCGGGTTGAAGACCGCCTGCTTGTCAATTTCAGCAATCAGCTGATTGAAGATATGCCGCTCCCCTTTTTCTGCGTATCGACGGACCTGACGGTCGGTGAGGACCGGGTCCATCACTTCGGCCTGCTACGGGCGGCCTTGCGGGCGTCGATTGCGCTGCCCGGCATTTTGCCCCCGGTCGTCGACGGCGATCGTGTTCTTGTCGACGGCGGAGTGATCAACAATCTGCCTATGGATGTGATGGCAACACGCCACCGCGGACTCAATATCGCAGTAGACGTCGCCCGTCGCGGCACGATCAATGCCGACCTGTTCAGGCATCCCGAAGGGTTTTTCGCCTGGATCGTGAAAAATGGTTTCTCCGCACCACCTCCGGTCGTAGGGCTTCTGACCCGGGCCTCAAGCGTGCGGCGGGAAGGCTCACCGTTGACCCAGATACCCGATATCCTTCTCTCGCCTGCTCTGGAGACTGTGGACCTGCGATCATGGAAAGACTTCGATGCCGCCTGCGAAGAAGGCTTTCGCCTCGCCCTCGACACGCTGACTGGCCACTACAAACTCGCCGCATTGGGGTTGGGTGGCGACCCGGGCGATCGGTCGGCGTGACCCGGCGGCGACAGACTTACGTTCAACCGGAAAGCGTTGCCTGAAAACCATGGACTTTTTCAGCACTTGCCCGCATACACAAAATGTTAACTACGAAAGCGTGGCACGGATCCGGTAAGATACAACCGGGGACGATAATGAGGGGCAATGGCGATGGGTGATCGGTTTTACATCACGCTGAGCGACTCTGATAAAAACAAGGTCCAGGAAATCCTTGCGACCGGCAGGTTCGAGAATGCCGGCGATATCATCCGTGAGGGGATCAGGCTTTCCCATGAGCGTGAATCGCTCAGCCGGGGTGCCAATCAGACGCTTCGCTCGGGTATGGAAGAAATTACCCGGAAGCTGGCCAAATCGAAACGGCGATAACGAATACGGCAATTGCGGCACCGCAGGTGCTGCCTTGGGGAAATGAGGGGACAATGCTGGACCTGATCCGAGACAATCTGACAACCATTCTTAGCCTGACAGCAATTGGCGCCTTTCTTGGCGGGCTCGTTGGGTTGTGGCGCGAAAGCGTGTCCCGTCGCAATGAATTCGTCGAGACCGTTAGCGAAGAATTTTCATCACTTATGGCGGTGCTGACCCGGTTTCGCGGCGATATCGATGTGACCCGGGACGGCTTTGCCGATATCGTGACGATGTTGACACCTGATGGCGGTTTTTCCCGAAAGCTCGCGCGTGACGAGGCCGCGCCCTCACAGTCAGTGCCAATGGACAACGACAATTCAGGCGAAGATAGCGGGTCCGGCGAAGATAGCGGGTCCGGCGAAGATAGCGGGTCCGGCGGAGACGATGACGGCCCGGATACCGGCCTCGCCCTCGTTGAAAAACTATTGGCCGGCGTGATCGCAATCCCCGCTTTGCCGAAGCTGCCGGATATCGACCGCGATTTCAGCGTGCTGGCGCAAAACGACATGTTGAGCCCGATCCTGCGCCAGCTTACCAATTTCGATACGGACGGCATTAACGCGACCATTGGCGAGTTCAAATCCCTCGTGGAAACAACATTGGCGCCCGGCATCGCAAAGGCAAAAGCCGAAGGTCTCGATTTCCTGCTGGAACCAGAGACGATCGAAACACTTTCAAAAGGCGCCGGGGAATTCGTCAGGACGATCACCGGGCTGGGCGATGGCCTTGATGATATTCTCAACCGGCTTGAACAGCTTCGCGACAGCCTGCTTTGAAACGAGCCCGCCCCCCAGCAGGGCAAAACACCCCCCCTCAACCTCGGCGAACAGGGCCGCGTGTCCAAACACCGGCCATGGTCGGCAAAAGCATAAACTTCCGGTGGCGGGTTGGTAGCAAACCAGCTACCCAGGCAGGAATGCCACAACCGGGAGCGCCCGCATGACCACATCCCCGAACCCTCGCGCTGTTTTTTTGAAGGAATACCCCAAGGGGCTGCCCGCGCCCGATCTGTTTGAGATCCGGGATGTGGAAACGCCTGTCCCGAACGATGGCGATCTCTTGTGCGAAACCCTGTGGATGTCCGTCGACCCCTATATGCGCGGCCGCATGAATCCGCATATCAAAAGTTATATTCCGCCTTTTGCTCTCGACCAGTCCCTCGACGGCGGTGCGGTAAGCCGGGTTATCGAATCGCGGGCGGACGGGTTTGACTCCGGGGATTTTGTTGTCGCCTTTAGCGGGGGCTGGCAGGAAAGGCATATTCTTCCAGCAAGCGAAGCGCAGAAAGTTGACCCAAACCTGGCGCCCCTGTCGGCCTATCTCGGCGTTCTCGGCATGCCGGGCCTGACCGCCTGGGCAGGTCTGACCCAGATTCTCGAGCCGAAGGCGGGTGAGACGCTTTTTGTCTCCGGGGCGGCGGGTGCCGTCGGCTCACTGGTATGCCAGCTTGGCACGCGGAAAGGGCTACGCGTGATTGCGTCAGCCGGCTCAGCGGAAAAATGCGCATGGCTTCGGGAAGAAATCGGCTGCGATGTGGCCCTCAACTACAAAGATTATCCGGACGCGATTGCCCTGACAAAAGCCCTTGCCGAGGCCGCACCGAAAAATATCGACTGCTATTTCGAAAATGTCGGCGGCATGCATCTCGAAGCCGCACTCAACGTGATGGCGTTTGGCGGCCGCCTCGCGCTGTGCGGGATAATTGCTCAGTATAACAACACAAAGCCTGAGCCCGGGCCATCCAATCTGGTCAACATGATCACCCGTGGTCTCAAGGCCCAAGGCTTTATTGTCTCCAACTATGCCAATAAAACGCCGGAATTTATCGCCGAAGTCGCCCCCCTCCTCGCCGCTGGCAAGATCACCTTCCGCGAGACGACCTATGAAGGCCTCGAAGCCGCGCCGGAAGCCTTTCTTGGCCTGTTCAAAGGCGACAATTTCGGCAAGGCCGTGGTGCGGGTGGCAGAGTAAGCAGGAACCCACCGGCGGCAGGCGCAGGCAACTTGCCCCCAGGGCTTGCAAAAGGCGCACAAGCTGCCTTCAGACATGATGCGTTGGCCGTGTCACGGTGGCCCAAAACGGTCGATTGGGCGGGTATCATCAGATGGCAGCTTGATCCTCAGAGCTGACATAAGCGACCCCAGTCTCGAAAGGCTGAAAATCGCCGGGAGCGGTCGCTAGCGAGTTCAAAATTTATAGCGATGTTGTTTAAAGGAGTG
>CAYSMJ010000075.1:0-8526 GCA_964432075.1 uncultured Caulobacterales bacterium
GCATCAGCATTTCGGGAGATTGCGGATCATGGCGCTGTGCGAGGCTGGCGCGGAGGTTTTCGAGGTCGAAGAGGATTTCGCGGTCTTCGGCTGAGCGTACATGGCTTTCGATCCAGCCGACGCAGGCAAGGCGCGTCCCGCTGGTGACGGGTCTGACTTCATGCAGGCTGGTGGAGGGATAGAGAACAAGGTCGCCCGCTGGCGGCTTCAGGGCCTGGGTCAGCCCCGCATGCTCGATCGACAGTTCGCCGCCCGCATAGGTGTCAGGGTCAGAGAGGAAGAGCGTGAAGGAGAGGTCTGTGCGGATGCGGTCGGCCCCATCAAGGCGCTTGAGCCAGCTCGGATGCGCTTCGCCATAGAGGTGGACACCTTGATCATAGCGCACCGGCAAATAGTGGCCAATGCCTTGCAGAGAGGTGGCTTGGGTCGTTTGAACAGATCCCGGTTGCTCGAAAAGTGGATTTCTGCCTTTGGGGTTATGCTGCAACCGGGATTGGTTGCAGCGCGTTGAAGCAGGCCTGATCGGGCGTTTGCCGGTCAGGCGATGAGTGCAGTTTTGGTTTCAATGGCAGAGAATGGCCGGTTGGTAGGAACCAGCTCGGATCGTACAGGAGACTCAAGCGCGATCCATGTGAGCGCAGATACACGGGATCAAACAAGATTGGTGCGGACGGCGGGACTCGAACCCGCACGGGGATACCCCCGACAGATTTTCTTACCGACTACGGCTTTCACCGCCGACGCCCAGGCTGCAGAAGCAACAGGCGCCGTTTGTGGTCTGGACTATCCCTTCATCATAGCCAGCGCGCTGACCTTAGATGCTGCCCGTCTAGTCTCTACACCTTCCGGGCTTTCGCCCGGCTTGGCTCGGGATTGGCATCGGTCCGATCTGGACCCTTAGCTTTGAGCAGTTCTACGCCCGGCATTTCCACCGGGGCACTCAATCACATGGTTTAAGTCTGTTGTGTCTACCGATTCCACCACGTCCGCTTGCGCGGCCTTCTAACTGTCTTGGCTCCCATTTGGCACCCAGTTTTCGGCCCTTGCAAATTTTGCATTACTCCTAATGTTCTGCATCCTCCTGTTATTATTGTCTTTTTTCTGCGCTTGGGTGTTAAGAAATTGTAGATTGCCGAGGGATTTTAAGTCTTCTGTTGCGTCTACCGATTTCGCCACGCCCGCCTGCAGGTAAGACCCGATCGACGCTCCGATAACAGGTTTTCCTGCGCGCGCAAAATCGCCTGCTACGAAAAAACCGGCACAGTCAGAGCGTTTTAGGCAGCCTTGCGCAGGGAGATGATTTTGGTGGGGTTGCGGGGCGGCTCGCCCTTCTGGGCCGCGTCGACAGCCTCCATGCCGTCTACGACCTTGCCCCAGGCCGTGTACTGACCATCCAGAAACGACGCATCGTCATAAACGATAAAGAACTGGCTGTCTGCGGAATTGGGGTCTTGCGCCCGGGCCATGGAGCAGACGCCGCGCTGGTGCGAAACATCATTGAATTCAGCCCCGATATTGCTGCCGGACCCGCCAGTGCCGTCACCATCGGGGCAACCCATCTGGGCCATGAAGCCGTCAATCACCCGGTGCAGCGTCAACCCGTCATAAAATCCGTCCTGCGCAAGCTTTTCGATCTGGGCAACATGTTTGGGCGCCTTGTCGGGAAAGGTCTCGATCGTCACGTCGCCGGTGTCGAGCTTGAGGATCAGCTGAGTCATAATTTCAATTCTCCATCAACTTTTACAGGAACACTGATGTCGCACATATCGCGCACAAGGCCATCCTCAATCTTGCCGGTCGCGACCAGATAATCCCTGAACCGCGGATTGGACGTGTCGAAAACGAGGATTTCCGGGCGCTCATCTTTCGGAACGTCCGCGGCGATCCGGGCCCGGACAATCGGGGTCGGGCGTTCGGGCGGTTCGCCCCGTGCGATCCGGCGCGAATGTTTCATGCCATGGACAACCCATCCCCAGACGGAATAGCGCCGATCAAGGCTGAGACGAGCATCGCCGATGACAAAGAAAAACTGGCTGTTGGCGGAATTGGGGTTAGTGGCACGCGCCATGGACATGGTGCCGGGACAATGGACGCCCCACATCGGCACCTCTGCGTCTACCAGAAAGCTGCGCAGGCTCTCTGGTTTGGCCGCAACCGGCAAACCGTCGAGAAAACCGACCTGAGCAGCGACCCGGTCGCGCCCGATGACCGTGAATTCCGGGAACTCAACCAGGGCGCGGGTGAATTCGGCCTCGATATCCGGTTTGTCAGACCCGCCAGAGCCATCTCCCTTCGGGTCACCGCCCTGGGCGACAAAACCCTCAATGACCCGGTGAAACCGTAAACCATTATAAAAACCTTCGCGGACAAGCTCGCGGATCCGGCTGGCATTCACCGGTGCCAGATCGGGGCGCAATTCGACATATACCGTGCCGGTTGGCAGATCCATCAGGACGGTGTTTTCAGGATCAAGCGACCGCCAGGCCTCGTCCGGCGCCTCGGAAATCAGGGCCAGATTCTGGCGCAGCAGCTCCAGTAGCTTTTCGCGTTTCTTGTTCTTGGCAAAAGCCGGATCAGCAAACAAACCCAGAGCCACAATGGAAACAACCAAACCAAGGGCAAAAGCCCGGCGGGCGTGACGCGAAAAGAACGATATCATAAATGTTTCCCAGTCGAGGCACCCCAGCCCCGGAAGATGCCTGTTTAACACTGCCCCGACGCTTGCAGCAAGCTTGGATCGACGGTTTATCCGGGTGTCAGAGCCTGTTCGGAAATGGTAAGGCCGTCCAGGCTATTCTGCCCAAGAGCCGAGGGACGCCGATGACACCGCAGATACCAGCTTCGAGGGCCAGGGCCTCATACCTGTCTTTTGACGAACACCGGCACGATCAGATCGCCCGGCAAATTTTTCACGCGATCCGTACCGAAGGGGCCGAGACCATCCAGACCGAGGCGTTTTTCAGGGCGCTTGAGCGGGCCGGTCTGTCGCGGCGCGATCGTCGTCTGACCGAAACATGGCAGCGCGCCACCGCACCGCAAACGCCGGACATGTTTACAGAAACAGATTTCGAAGCGTTTTTGCCCCCTGAAAATGCAACCCTGATCTACCGGGCGCTGAGCGGAGACCTTGTTATTCCGGACTTTTTCGATTTCAGGAACCGGGTTGAAAATATCTTTGAATTCTGCCGGGACTTCCAGAACGGTGAGGTAGCGAGCTATATTCCACAGCTCGCGCGGGTCGACCCGGAAATGTATGCCCTCGCCTGCACTACGATCGATGGGCAACAGTTTTCCTTTGGCAATGACGACGAAATCTTCTGCGCACAATCGACCTGCAAACCGGTCACTTACGCGATCGCCCTCGATACGGTCGGGCGCAATATGGTGCATCAGCATGTGGGCCGCGAGCCCTCCGGTCGCTCTTTTAATGAGCTGACGCTCAACGCCAACGGCCTGCCGCATAATCCGATGATCAATGCTGGCGCCATCATATGTGCCTCGCTGATCCGTCCGCATTTATCGCTAGCAGACCGGTTTGATTATGTGATGGGGGTCTGGCGGGCCCTGACCGGCGGACGCAAAGTCAGCTTTGACAACTCAATCTACCTGTCAGAGAAAGAAACCGCAGATCGCAATTTCGCCCTTGCCTATTTCATGCGTGAAAACGGGGCTTTTCCACCAAACACGGATATCATCGCAACCCTCGATTTCTATTTCCAGTGCTGTTCAATCACCATGGATGTACGCCAGATGGCGAATGTGGCGGCGACCCTTGCCAATGGCGGCATCTGTCCGATGTCGAACCAGCGGGTTTTTCAGAGCGAAACGGTCAAGAACTGTCTGTCGCTGATGTATTCCTGCGGCATGTATGATTTTTCCGGGGAATATGCCTTTACTGTCGGCCTGCCCGCCAAATCAGGTGTATCGGGCGCAATGTATATTGTGGTGCCCGGGGTTTGCGGCTTTGCCCTTTGGAGCCCGCGGCTGGATGCGCTGGGCAACACCGTTCGCGGGGTTGAGTTTTCAAAGCGGCTTGTGGATGTCTTTGCCTTTCATCAGTATGCAAATCTGATCAATGACCACCGGCTTATCGACCCACTGCGTGCCAAGATTGAACGGCGTTCCGAGGAAGCGGCTTATCTGTGTGCGGCCGCTGCACGGGGCGATCTCGGCGAGCTTCGGCGTCTGCGCGCAAGCGGGTACGATCTTGATGTGGCCGATTATGATGGTCGCACAGCGTTGCATCTCGCCGCGTCGGAAGGCCAGCTACTAACGCTTTCATTCCTGCTGGACCAGTGCCTGACGATCGACCCGCGGGATCGGTGGGGCAATACCCCGCTTGACGATGCGCGGCGCGAAAACCGCGCCGATGCCGTGCCTCTGATTGAAAAAGCCCTCGAAAAACGCACCAGCGCCATCGAGGCAGCCATCGGCCAATCGGCCTGATGTGCTTTTCCGACGCCAGCGCGCGAACGCGGCGTCAGTAAACAATTGTGTACGAACTAATCCCTCCGGGTCAGTCGGCGGGCATTGGCCCGGGCACGCGCATAGCCTGGCCGGACATAGGCCATGGCCATCATGGCACCCAGATTGGGCACATCAGCATACCGGATCGATAGCGGCATCATGGCCATTTTCAGCCACAGCATCTGCATCTCGCGACTGCCTTCGGTTGCCGCGTCGATCTTTTCGACCACCATTCGCTGTGTTTCAGGGTCAATTCCAGCCTTCTGCCCCGCAGAAGGCATGGCGAGCCCCATCGTCCGCAGGGAAATCGTCGTAATCGCTGCATTGAGCGCCACCGCAGTTTCAAACCAGGCATCAAGGGCATCAAATCCTGCTGTTTCGGCTTTTGTCATGATCAAATCGTCCTTGTTTGTCGGGTTTGCCGTGCCCGGAGTTTTTTACTTTGATCGGCCACGACCGAACCAGGATTTGCCGCCTGCCACGGCTTCTTTTGTCGCTTCGCTGGCCAGATATTCAAGGCGTTCCACGGCATCCTCCGGTGTCCGGCTTTCAGGCACGACAAGCCCCATGCTGAACACGACTTTTGCGGCCTCTTCAACCGACATGGACAGGATCCGCAGGGAAGAGCGGGGAACAAAAATCAGGAAGCCGGAGGTCGGGTTCGGTACTGTCGGGATAAATATGGAGGTCAGGTCTTCGCCCTGATCGTCAAGTTCGGATACAATCTCGCCGCGTGACGCGCCGACCACAAAAGCCATGACCCACAGACCCTTGCTTGGATACTGGACAAGGGCAACCTCCTTGAAGGACCGGTCCGACTGCTGCAGTGCGGTCTCGAACACATTTTTGAAAAAGCGATAAAGATTGCGCACGACCGGCATGGAATCGACGATATCCTCACCGGCTTTTATCAGGGTGCGCCCAATAAAGTTTCGCGCCAGAGCTCCCAGAAAAATCAGGAAAATGATCGCCACGAGAACGCCGAAAAACGGGATCGCCTCAAGGTAATCATCGACGATCCGGTCTTTGGGCAACCATCTCTTGACGAAGCTGTCGAGCTTTTGCAATGGCCCGGTCAAAAACCAGTAAATTATGGCGACGGTTATGCCGATCGGGGCGGCCACCACAATACCGGCAAGAAAATTCGACCGCAGACGACTGAACAGGGACGGTTTGGGTGGCTTGATCAGCCCGTCGCCCGGAAGATTCACCTTGCTGTTCTTTGGTGGTTTCTCGGATTTACCAGATGTCGACATTGATCAGCGTCTCGCACGGATGCCATCGTCCGAAAAGGGGGTTGATGTGAACTATACCGGCGATACCCACCCGCGAACATGGCAAAAGCCACTATAAGCGCATGGCTGTGTCATGACTATGACCCCAATAGGACAAAACGGTCACCAGACTGCCTCCAGCCAAGGCGGACAGCTTTCCAAAGACCTTAACGCGATTGCGGCCAATGCCCATCTCACTCGCCAATTTGTTGAAAAGTGATTTGAAACTCGCCTCTGTCCTCACCAATCCTTAATGAAAATGACAATATGTCAGGGGGCAGGTTTGAATGAGACGGGAGCCAGGGCATGAGCGAGACAAGTTTCCAGAAATATTTCGCCCGCGAGACCCCTTCGGAACCTGTAAGCAGGCGCAACGACCATCGCCGGGCGCGGCTGTATCGGGACGCGCCCGATGGTGCTGAAACTGCCCCATCGCAGTTTTCCCTGCCGGTTTGCGCAACCATTATCATAACGCTTGCCATCCTGTCCTGGGGGCTTGTCTGGCTGGTTTATGCCGGATTGTCCCGCTTTTTTAGCGAGACTGCGTTACCTTTTTATTGAAACAAAATGCAGTCCGGTTTTACCGGGGTCGCGCGTTCGAAACCAAGTCGATGGATGGGAACCATCGACGATTACACTCTTTGTGACAGCGCTCTGACCCTCGCCCCGAAAATGAGCCTCCCCGGGTCCGTTGTCCTGGCCAGACAATGACGACAGGCCTCAGCATGGGCTGTTTCACCAACCATCCGTGACAGGATCATTTCTCATCATCAGGTCCGCCCACCCTTTCCGGTTCAGCAACACCACCCGCATTCTCGGGCCCAAGACCGGGAACCAGCTCAATATCGACCACCTGATGGCGAATTTGATAGCGGCGCAGACGTCGTGTCACGAAGGCATCAAGGGCATCCAGCGTCACGCCATCGACAGCGACCGCCCCGATTAGCGGCAGAACCACCCGGCCATCGCCCGCAACCCGGTAAATTCCATCAAGATAGTTTTCGCCGAGTACCGACAATCTGATCAGATCACCGGATGTGAACAGATGCAAACCGGATTTCGCCTCGGCTGGTGCCGGGCCGTCGATCTGCGCCACGGCGATATCGCTCGCGCACCCGCCGAGCACCAGGCAACACAAACACAGCCCGCATAAGCCCGATCTTGCCACCGGTTTCATCTGGGCCCCACATTATTTATCGGAATAGACATGGGTGCTCATGACAAGCCCGAACCCGGCCATGATCGCAACCATGACGGTTCCCCCATAGGACACCAGCGGCAACGGCACCCCAACAACCGGCGCAAGCCCCATTACCATTCCGGTATTGATCAGCACATATAGAGCAAAGGTCACACATACGCCAACAGTGACAAGCCGGGCGAAATGTGATTTTGCCCGCAGCGCTATGCCAACCCCTGTCAGAATAACCAGCAGATACGCCACAAGCAGAGCCACGGCGCCGAAAAACCCGAACTCCTCCCCAAAAATCGTAAAGATAAAGTCGGTCTGCATTTCCGGCAGGAATTTGAGCTGGCTTTGGGTACCTTCCGTCCAACCCTTGCCGGTCAGACCGCCCGACCCGAGGGCGATCTTCGATTGCAACAGGTGGTAGCCCTGGCCAAGTGGATCACGGTCCGGGTTCAGGAACGTCAGGATGCGTTCCAACTGATAGGGCTTGAGATAGTCAAAGCGATAGGCGCCATAAGCCCCTGCAATGGCCGCAAGCATTCCAAAAAAGGTGATCCGCCAGCTCAGGCCGGCGACGATCACCACCGCAAGCCCGGTTATGGCAAGCAAAATAGCCGTACCAAGATCAGGCTGGATAAAAACAAGGCCAACCGGCGCCGCGATCATGGCCGCAGGCGGGATCAGATAGACAAAATGGGAAACCTCATCGGCCCGCAGGCCATGATAGTAACGCGCAAGTGCCATCACGAGGCCGATTTTCATCGCCTCGGAGGGCTGAAACTGAAAACCACCCAGCTCGATCCAGCGCTGCGCGCCCTTATTCACGGCCCCGATAAATGGCACGGCCAGGAGCGCCGCCAGCGATACAAAATAGACCGGATAGGCCATTTTCATCCAGAAGCGGATACTGACCAGTCCAATCCCGAGCAAAAGCACGAGAGAAAAAACATAGCGAATGGCATGACGTGAGGCCCACGGATCAAGTTTCCCCCCCGCCACCGAAAACAGGGTAGCAACACCGGCACCAGCGAGCCCTGTCAACAGAAAAACAAGCCACCAGTTAATCCGTCCAACCCGCTCGCGCAGACCCCGCTGCGGGCTCTGGAGAATGATCGAATTCATGGCCCGCCCGTCTCCGATCCGGTCGCCAGGCCGGCAATATCGCGCTCGGGCAACCCCTGCTCTTCCATGGTCGGCGGCATGTAGGGGGTCTTGCGGGCCGGATCTTTTTCCATCACCGCATCCATAATCGTCTTGGCAACAGGCGCGGCCGTACGCGAGCCGCTTTCACCATGCTCGATGACCACGGCACAGGCATATCGCGGATTGTCAAACGGCGCGAACGCCACGAACAGGGCATGGTCACGCAGCCGCCAGGGCAATTCCTCATTTTTCAGGATACGGCCGGTTTTCGGGTCACGCTGAAGGCTTGCCACCTGGCTTGTTCCGGTTTTTCCGGCCAGCTTGATGTTTGTGTTTTCAAGGCGCGCACGCCGGGCTGTGCCGCCCGGTTCATTGACCACCGCATTCATCCCTGCCCGAACGATATCGAGATAATCGGGATTTGTGGAGACCGGCGGGGCATCAAAAATAGGG
>CAYSMJ010000075.1:8536-12438 GCA_964432075.1 uncultured Caulobacterales bacterium
GACGGTCGGACCTGCCGCCCTGTCGCAAGACGGGCCGTCATGACGGCGAGTTGTAACGGCGTCGCCGTCACCGCGCCCTGCCCGATAATTACCGACAAGGTTTCGCCTGGAAACCATTTCTGATTTTCGGGATTGCTGGCAAAATAGGCCTCTTTCCAGTCCCGGTCGGGCACGATCCCCGGTTTCTGGCCCGGGATCCCAATCTCGAAGGCCTGACCGAGGCCGAATTCCCGCGCCACCTTGGCGAGAAGGTTGATCTCAAGCTTTTTGGCCACCTCATAGAAAAATACATCGCACGAATTCTTGATGGCATCGCGCATGTTCATCCATCCGTGCCCGCCCCGTTTCCAGCAGCGATGGGTATGCCCGCCAAAGCGGATTGATCCGCGACATCGCACCCCGAAATCAGATGAAAAACCGGCTTCCTGTGCAGCAATGGCGCTGACCAGCTTGAAGGTAGACCCCGGTGGATAAACACCGCTGAGGGTCTTGTTGACCAGCGGCTTTTTCGGATCGGCATTCAGATCGCGCCAGCGTAACGAATCAATCCCGACATTGAACGCGTTCGGATCAAATGCCGGGGTGGAAGCCAGCACGAGAATTTCACCGGTCAGCGCATCAATCACAACCGCCGAGCCACTCTCGTCGCCAAGCGCATCGGTGGTGGCCATCTGCAGGTCGGCATCTATCGTCAGGGCAAGGCGCTGGCCCTGCACCGGCGGAACCATGCCCTCGTCGAGTTCTTCGATAACGCGGCCATGGGCATTGACCTTGACCAGCTTCTGACCGGCCTGCCCCCTCAATTCCTGATCATACCGGTTCTCAAGCCCCTCACGGCCGACCTTGAAGCCAGGCTGTTTGAGAAGCCTGCGCCCTGCTGCGGTCTGTTCATTTGCCAGATCGTCCTCATTTGGCGCGCCGACATAGCCAATCACAAAGGCCGCACCGTCCTTGAGCGGATAATCACGTGTGCGCCCCTCATCGGGAACGATACCCGGAACGTAGGGCACCCGGTAATTGACCGCAGCAAACCGGTCCCAGTCGAGATTGTCGTCGATCTCCACTGGCGTGAACTGACCAAGCCTGCGGATCTGACGGCGGATCCGCGCCCGTTTTTCCGGCGTGATCGCAAGAATGTCGGAGAGCGCATCGAGGCTTTCTTCGACATTCTGCGCCTCTTCCGGGATCAGCAGGACCCGGAAGTTTTTCCGGTTTGACGCAATCACCGTTCCGAAGCGGTCAACGATTTCACCCCGCATGGGCGGAGTGATGCGGCGGTTGAACTGATTTTCCCGCGCCAGCGCGTCAAAACGGTCATGTTCGACAAGCTGTAATTGCGCGAGGCGATAGCCTATGCCGCCAAACAGGGCTGAGATCGCGCCGGAAAACAGGAAGGCGCGCCGGGTAAAGGCTTTCTGACGTTCGGTATCACTCTGGATCAGGCTCATGAGTACGCTACACTTCCTGGAGCACGCGGTGCCGAAGATTTCGGAAAGCCTCGCTCAAAACCGGATAGACCGCAACCGTCACGAAAATCTGAAGCAATATGCCCTCGATCGGCAAAACCGCGCGCGCCACCAGGCTGGAGAGGCCCCAGACCAGAAAACCGGCGCCAAATGCCGCCACAACGAACCCAAGCCAGATCACCACCGGCTCACGACCAAAGAAATAGGACCGCTGCGTCTGAATAATCAGCTGTAGTACAAGATAAACCGTCGACCACAAGCCGAAAGGTACACCCGTCAGCGCGTCCTGCATCAATCCCAAAGCAAAGACGAGCGATGAGGGCAGCTTCCAGGGATCATGGATCGACCAGAAATAAACGATGATCAATGGAAATATCGGGGTTGGAACCAGCCCGCCAAAAAGCCGCACAGGCAAGGCCAGCAGAAGAATACCAAAAATGCCGATCAGAAACGGCGCGCTGCTGGTCATAAGCCGCGACACGGCGTCTTCGCGATCAGCCACGGACCGGGCCCTCCGCACGGATCAGCGTTTGCGCCGCGGCTTCATTGGCCCCGGCGATTTCCGAACCGGACGTTTGCCCGTCCGGGGAGAGCGGTGTGCCCTCGTCTTCACCCGGAGCAATCTCATCCCCCTCGAGGGTCGGGAAGGTGTATTTCAAAATTCGTACAAGCCGCGTTTGCGCGTAGTCCGCGTAAAGTGAGACCGAAATCTCCTGGTCTCCCACAGCCGAAACCGTTCCAACCGGCAGGCCCCGCGGGATGATCCCTCCGGCGCCGGACGTCAGAACGCGGGCGCCCACGGCAACGGGCGCGGCTTCAACCTCACTGGAAAACCGGATAATCGGCCGCGCCCGCGTCTGGCCGACAAGGATCCCTCCAAAAGCCTGACCGTCAACATAGACCGGGATGCGGCTCTGAATATCAGTCAGCAGAAGAACCCGCGAAGCAGACTGGCCCACATCGATAATGCGACCAACAAGCCCGCGCTCGGAGACCACGGCCTGGTCCCGCGCAACCTCATCACCCCGCCCGGCATTAACCACCATCGACTTGGCAAAGGCCTCATTGGAATCGCCGATGACAAAGGCATCAATCGGCAAGGCGCCGGGCGCGGATTTGAACTGGTCCAGCCCTTCATAAATGGCCATCAGTTCCCGCAGGGCGAGCGCTTCTTCCATCCATTGGCGCAGCTCGGCATTTTCAGCGCGCAGGGCGCGGTTCTCCTCAATCACATTGAGATAGTCACTGATATCACCGAGCGTACTCTGAACGGCGCTGATCGGCGCAGCAAACAGGCTCAGAAATGGTCGTGCTCCATCGAGAACGCTTTCCCGGGCCTTGCGGAAAACGGATGCATCGGCGCTGTAGAGACTGAACAACAGCATGATCAGCGATGCAATCAGGAAGACGTAAAGGCTTGCCCGCGAAACCGTGCGTCGCCCAAGCCCTTCCCGCCTGTTGTCGCCAATGGCATCCATGGTCAGTTGCGATCCCTGTCCTGCAGGCCTTCGAATCTCCCTGCACGGGCGTATAATAAAGGTCCTTGCCGTCAAGAAAACGGCAATGGCAGCATTCTTTGCATCGAACCGGGGGTTTTTTCCGGCCCGGCGGTGGCTCCCGTGCCCCTATCCTCACATGGCCGAGGAGAGAACGCCGCGCATTTCCTTGTCATTTTCCAAAGCCGCGCCGGTGCCAAGGGCAACACAGGAAAGCGGATCATCGGCAACCGAGACCGGCAAGCCGGTTTCATCACGCAGAACCTGGTCGAGATTTTTCAACAGTGCCCCGCCGCCGGTCAGCATGATCCCCGTGTCAACAATATCAGCCGCAAGCTCCGGCGGCGTCGCCTCCAGCGCCACCTTGACCGCTTCGATAATCTGGCTCACCGGCTCGGCCAGGGATTCGGCGACCTGGGCCTCGCCAATCCGCACTTCCTTCGGCACGCCATGCATCAGGTCCCGGCCCTTGATCTGGATCGTCGAGCCCGACCCTTCGGTCGGGATCATGGCCGAGCCCACTTCCTTCTTGATCCGTTCCGCCGAGGCCTCCCCGATCAGGAGATTATACATGCGCCGGATATAACCGATGATCGCCTCGTCCATCTTGTCGCCACCAACCCGCACCGACCGGGAATAAACAATCCCGCCCAATGAGAGAACAGCCACTTCCGTCGTTCCCCCGCCAATATCCACAACCATTGAGCCCGTCGGCTCGGTGACCGGCAGACCCGCCCCGATGGCCGCTGCCATCGGTTCTTCAATGAGTTCGACCTTGCGCGCGCCGGCTGACAGGGCTGATTCCTGAATCGCCCGTCGCTCAACCGCTGTAGCGCCCGAGGGCACGCAAACCACGATCCGCGGGCTCGCAAAGGACCGGCCCCGGTGCACCTTCTTGATAAAGTGCTTGATCATCGCCTCGGCAACCTCGAAGTCGGCA
>CAYSMJ010000076.1:0-12437 GCA_964432075.1 uncultured Caulobacterales bacterium
GGCAGGCGCGCGGTCTGGCGCTGGCGCCGTTTCAGCGGATGGGCCATCGACGGCGGAGGTTGGCATTTCCTTTTCAGGCGCCATATCCGGCAGCTTGCTGGCTGTATTTGCTTCCAGATCACGCATGAACGGCACAGGCCGCGCTGACGCAGGCGGGTCCGCAGGTGCCTGCGCTGTTGCGATATCGGTGCGCGATCCATCGGCATTGTCCGGGGTCGCACGATCACTCAGGAACCGCCGCCCGGTCCAGATCCCGAGAACGAACGCACCGAGAAGCAAAAGCCACATGTGAAGGGTAAGCCAGGCCATAGGATTTCCTCTCAGCGTTTCAGGGTAATTTCGATCCGGCGGTTTTGCGCGCGGCCCTCGGGGGTCTTGTTCGACGCAACCGGTCGATCGTCACCATAACCGGTGGCTTCCAGTTGGCTGGCTGGCACGCCAAGGCTGGTGAGATACTCGAAAATCGCCTCGGCGCGCGCCTCGCTCAGACGCATGTTCATGTCCGGGTTACCAACATTGTCCGTGTGCCCTGCGATTTCGAAGTTCAGATCCGGACAGCGGCGCATGACAAGCGCCAAACGGTCAAGAACTCTGGCGCTCGACGGATCAAGCGTTGATTTCGCGGTTGGAAATTTGATCTCACCGCGTTGAAGACTTTCCGCAAGCCCGGCGTTACAGGCCTCGGGACTGGCAAGCGGCTGACCCGGCTCAAGCCGGAGCTTTTGGGTCGCATCGAATTTTGTCTCGCGCAGCGCCGTCATCAGGGCGTCGATTCGCGTAAATCCATCCTCATCTCGAACCGGTGCCTCGACACTGACCTGGCGATTGCGAATGCGTAAGGCGCCGCGCCCAAGCGTTTTCAGAACCGGCAAGGCTTGTGCGACGATGCCAGAACGGGCCTCGCCATAGCCTTCTGCGCCAATCAGCGGGCGCGGCAGAGCGCGGTTACCGAGATTGCTGGAATCAACATCGGAAAAATGCTGCGTCGCACTGTCAATAAGGGCCACCCGGTCAGCCAGATCCGCAACATCGCCCGAGAGGGAGACATTGTCCTCGGTGACAACCACGTCCAGCGCATAGGGCGCGCGCATTTCGGCAATCGTGATTTCGTGGGTAGCGTTGTAACCGCCGGGAAAAAGCTCAAGCTTTTCGATTGCCCAAGCCCGGTAGGCTTCGTCGCGTGCATCGCCCGCTACCGCGATGTCTGCACCAGACAGGTTCACAACCCCGCTTTCCAGTGTCGCCAGGACCCGGATGGCGTTGCCGGCCGCCTCGATCCAGTTCCCCGATGGGGCGCCCTTTGAAACATTCGTACGATCAGTGATTTCTACCGGCCCGATATTCCGGTTGAGCGCGTTTTCCTCAGTCTCAATCAGGCGTTTCAGTTGTCGGCGCAGGGACCGTGATGGCAACGAACCCGACAGGACATAGTCTCCACTTGGTGATTTTGCGACCTGCCACTCATAGGGTGCGCCATCCTTGGCCCCGGCAATCACAAGGCCAGTGCTGTCGATGGCGGTAACGCCGCCGACAAGGGCACCGCCTGGCCCTGCCGCACTTCTGGCCGCAGAGATGGCATGATCGAAAGCGGCCTCGGATGCGACACGACCGGACAGAATCGCCTTCTGGCCTTCCATGGCGACGTCGACGGCTTCAAAGCCGCGGTTGGTCAGCGCGCCGGCAACAGCCTGCTCAAGCCGCTTTTCTGCCCGGTTCGCCCCACCGGGCAATAGACCAATATAGATGGCGAAAACGCCATAAATACCAAAAATCAGGGCCGCTCGAAGCCAATTGCGATCGTCCATATTCCGTCCCTTGCTGCCGGTCGACGTAAGCCGTGCCTTCGAACCAGCCATGGGCCCGGTCATAGCGAGATATGCGTGAAACACCAAGGGGTTGCGCAACCCCGATTTTACAAACCAGAGTGGCTTTTTTGAGTTTCGGGTCGTATCGGAACAGGTATCACCGGGAGAAAGACACTAATGGCTTTGCGAAAACTGACAGAGGATGAGAGATCTGCGCTGCTTGGCGCCCATGTCGGCTGGGAATTTGTGCCAGACAGGGATGCGATTTCGAAAACGTTTGCATTCGGCGATTTCAACGAGGCCTGGGGGTTCATGACACGGATCGCCATCAAGGCTGATAAAATGGATCATCACCCGGAATGGTTCAACGTCTATAACCGGGTTGAGATCACGCTGACGACCCATGATGTGGATGGCCTTTCAGAGCGCGATGTTGCCTTGCTGAAGTTTATCGAAACCCTCTGAGATCAGGGTCAGTCAGGGGACTGATCGAAAGACTGAGCCGCTGGACGACTGTTCCGGGTGCAATGAAAACGCCGCGCGAAATCAACCTGAATGGGCTCATGGGATCAGTTCCTGTGAGCAAGGGCTGTATAACAATCCGGCGTAAACCGGGGTGTGCACACGGCAAGAAAGACCAGCATATCATTACCGCTGTTGCGGATAAACTGGGCCATCCCGGCCGCGATCACGATCCTGTCACCGCGCGATACGGGAAAGGCCTTGTCATCCAAGATCATAATCCCCGCGCCCGACTCGATGATATAGCGTTCGTCAATGCAAAGACGATGCGGCTCGGTTGCATGGCCGGCCGGGAGGCGGCACCGGGCGATGGAGACTGTCGGGTCGTCATCACTATTGTGCATTTCGCGGACAAAGATCCCCTCCGATATCCAGACCTCCTTCGGGTCCGGGGGCAGGATTTGTGATTGTATTTCCAAAACGAGGCCTCCATGAACGATTTACGGATCAGACATGAAGGACAGGGCGCATGTTGCGCAAGATTTTTGGTCGACCTCACAAGGACCAGTCGGAGACCATGTCAGGGCCGCAAGCGCAAGGGTCTGAAGGAACAGGGCCCGACCTTTTGATCACCGGCGTGACCATTGTAACCATGAATGCAAATGGCGAGGTCCTCAGCAATGCCGCCCTCGCCATCTCCGATGGAAAAATCCTTGCCATCGGCCCTGCGGAAACGCTTGCCAGCCTCGCTGAAACGGCAAACCGTGTGCTTGATGGGGCTGGCAGACTTGTCATCCCGGGCCTTGTCAATGCCCACTGCCATGGCGGGGACAGCCTGTTCCGCGGGCTTGTGGAAGACCTGCCGCTGAAGCCATGGCTGGAAAAACTCTGGATCGCCGAAAGTGCCGTTCTCAATCCGCATACCGTCGAACTTGGCTCAAAGCTTGCCTATGCCGAAGCCGCGCTTCAGGGGGTGACAAGCCTTGTCGATATGTTCTGGTATCCCGACCAGTTGGTCGCTGCGGCTGCAGCTTTGGGGATCCGGGTTGCAACGGGCGGGATATTCTTCGACCCGCCGGGAATCGACGGGCTGAGTGCGGACAAACGACTCGGTAAGGCGCGCGAATTTTTTGCTGATCATGCAGACCATACACATCTTATCCCGGCGATTTCGGTTCATGGCGCCTATACGGTGTGTCCGGACCATCTCGCGCAGTCGCGGGATCTTCAGGCAGAAACCGGCGCGCTCCTGACCATCCATGCGGCGGAGACAAAAGCCGAGCAGGAATCAATCCGCGAGGCCTACGGCACAAGCGTCATCCGGCATCTCGACAAGACAGGGCTACTGAACAACCGTACCCTGCTCGCCCACTGCGTCCATGTGGATGCAGGAGAAATTGACATTCTCGCGCAAACCGGCGCCCGGGTCGCCCATTGCCCGGCATCAAATCTGAAACTCGGGTCAGGCATTGCGCCGGTCCCGGCCATGGCGAAGGCAGGGATAAACCTGGCGCTTGGCACCGACGGCGCCGTCAGCGGCAATGATATCGACATTTGGAAGGCAATCCGGCTTGCGGCGACACTCCATAACGGGGCGGGTCAGTCAGCGACGGCCATGAGCGGCGCCGAGGCGTTGGCAATGGCAACGATTGGTGGTGCGCGCGCGCTTGGCCTTGAGGACGAAATTGGCAGTCTTGAGGTCGGCAAACGGGCTGATCTTGCCATCATTGATCCGTACAAGCCTCACCTCCAGCCGCTTTTTGATCCGGTGACAACGCTTGCCTATGGGGTTTCCATGGGCGATGTGACGGACGTTTTCAGCGCGGGCCGTCAGATTGTCAGTCATGGTCAGTTGTGCACAATAGACCTCATGGAGATTCTTGCCGAGGTCAGTGCCCTTGCACCGCAGATCCGTGCAAGTCTTGATGGATAGGCAGGCGCCGATGGGTATTCTCATGGATCGGATTGACAGCGCCAGAAAGGCTGTCGCGCAACAGGTTCCGGGTGCTGGCGCCGACATTGGCATCATTCTCGGCAGCGGTCTTGGCGGGCTGATTGACGCGCTGAGCACCGAGCACAGGATCGCCCTTGGTGATATTGCCGGTATGCCCGCCAGCACAGCGCCCGGCCATGCCGGTGCCCTGCATCTGGGTTACCTTGCCGGAAAGCGCACGGCCATCATGCAGGGTCGCGTCCATCTTTACGAAGGCTACACGGCGCTGGAGGTTACGCTGCCGGTTTATCTGCTCGCTGCCCTCGGGGTTCGAACCCTGATTATCACCAATGCTGCCGGGGCCCTCAATCCCGAATATGCGCCCGGCGACGTGGCGATCCTCAGTGATCATCTTAATTTCACAGGTCATAATCCGCTGACCGGGCTTGACGAGCCATCAATCGGGGTGCGCTTTCCCGATATGTCGCGCGCATATGAGCCAGCACTGGCTGCGCTTGCAGGTGAGGCCTCAAAGCGGATCGGGGTTGATCCGCAAACCGGGGTTTATGCGGGCGTTGCCGGCCCTTCGCTCGAAACCTCGGCTGAACGCCGGTTCTTTCGCCTGGCTGGGGCAGATCTTGTCGGCATGTCCACCGTTCTCGAAACCATCGCCGCAAATCATGCGGGCCTGTCGGTGCTTGGCCTTTCGGCGGTGACAAACAAGGCGACCGGCGGCGATGATCAGGCGCCCGACACGCTTGAAAGCGTTTTGCACTATGCCGGGATCGCCGGGGACAAAATTAAACAAATTATTGTGTCGCTTGCCGGATCCCTCGGGGCTTGAAATAAGGCGCGGCCAGTTTGGCCCGGACCCGAAATAGCCAAAGGCGATAGGCCAGAGACACCACCTCGCTGCCATGTCATGCACCCGGTTTGCCCTGAACTTGCCCCGGCCGTGCCCCTCGCCTGCCTTGTGCCGGTCCCGCGCCCGCCCCAATGATGGAATTTGCTTGACGCCAAGAGCTCAGGCGTTGCTGGGCTTGTTGGCAGTTGCAAAGCGGGCCTATTCTGTCCGCTCAGTTTGTGAAAAAGGGATCCATGATGGCCGAAATTACCCTGGTTGATGATGATCAGAATATCCTGACCTCCGTTACCATGGCGCTCGAAGCAGAGGGCCACAAGGTGGCACCGTTTGAAGATGGCCAGACAGCGCTCGATCATATCTCGGCCACACCGCCGGATCTCGTGATTTCCGATATCAAAATGCCATCAATGGATGGCATGGAGTTGCTCCGCCGGGTCCGTCAGTCCTCAAACCTGCCCTTGATTTTCCTGACCTCCAAGGACGAGGAAATTGACGAGGTCCTCGGTCTGACCATGGGGGCCGATGATTATGTCAAAAAACCCTTTTCCCAGCGTCTCCTGATGGAGCGGGTCAAATCCGTCCTCCGGCGGGTGGAGGCTTCCGCCATACCGACGCCCGAGGAGGAAAAGAAAATCATGCGCCGGGGCGATCTGACCCTCGATCCCATGCGTCATGCGTGCACTTGGAAAGATAAATCGGTAACCCTGACGGTGACAGAATTTCTGATTCTTGAAGCTCTTGCCAACCGACCGGGCTTTGTCAAAACCCGCGATTCCCTGATGGATGCGGCCTATGACGATCAGGTTTATGTGGACGACCGGACCATTGATAGCCACATCAAACGGGTCCGGAAAAAGTTCCGGGTTGTCGACCAGGAATTCGATGCCATCGAAACGCTTTACGGCGTCGGCTACAAATATAAAGAGTAAAAACATCGCTTCACCGGTAGGGACGGGTCGGAGAATCCATGGGTTTTGACAGGCACGGCGCGCAATGACCGAGCAAACGCGACGTCCATCATTTATGCGGACGCTGCGCCGGAGTGTGCCTTTTTTCCGCACGAGCACAGACCGACAGCGCGAAGCGACAAGCGCACAGGGTCGTGCCCGAAATCCGCGGCCGTTCAAATTTTCAAATCTTACCTTCCTGATCATCGTTGCCAATCTGATCGGGCTTGTATTCCTTCTGTTTTCCTATCTGACGCAGACCCAGTTTCGTGACGGGCTGATTCAGGCCAAAATGGAAGCGGGGCGTGCGCAGGCACAGCTTATTGCTGATGTTCTGGTGCAGACAGCCATACCGCCGGATGAATGCGACCCACGAGAGCTTGACGGCTATATTGATGGGCCGGCAATCGGCGTATCTGATTTTCCGCTCGATACGGACAACCAGCTTTGTGACGCAAGTCTGTCTTCACAAAGTGTAAATTTCGTCTTTACCCGGATGTGGGATAGCTTTGAAGGCCGAGTGCGAATTTTTGATGTGCCGGATAAGCCTGAATCCCTGCGCAACACAGACGCAAAGTCGCTCCTGCTCGAAGATACCATGCTTCGTGAGGAAGACATTGTCGAAAGCAAGCTGCCAAGCGTTGAGGCCGTAAACCGGGCGCTCTGGCGAAATGTGCTTGATGAAGGCCTGTATCGTATTGCCCATTTCTTCCGATTTGACCGATTTCGATCCGACGCACTCGCAATTACCGTTGAAGACGAACTCTATCGCTCATTCCGTGCTCCTCCTTTTTCATCCGAGCGCGGTGCATCAAGTGTTCGATTTAATGAAAATGGTGAACTTGTAGCATCGGTTACAGTACCAATCCGAAAGGTGCAGGCGGTCTATGGTTTTGTAACCGCGGAGATCGGCGGTATCGATGATCTTGTTACCGAGGCACGATATGCTGTCCTTCCGTTTTTCGGGATGGCATGCATCATGACGGTGATCACTTCGGTGGCGCTTACGGCACTGATTGCCCAGCCAATCCGTCAGCTTGCTGAAGCGGCAGACAAGGTGCGCGAAGGCCTTGTCGGGTCGGGTCGCGCGCGTATTCCTGAGTTTGCAGGACGAAATGATGAAATCGGCGAACTTGCCCGGTCCTTCAAGGCCCTGACAAAAGCCATTAACGCTCGGGTTGAGACGATTGAGGCGTTCGCTGCAGACGTCTCGCATGAATTGAAAAATCCACTCACCTCCATTCGTTCGGCCACGGAAACTCTTGAAATCGCCACATCACCAGAGGCGCAGCAAAAGCTGATGACTGTCATCAAAAAAGATGTGGCGCGGATGGATCGGTTGATTACTGACATTTCCAATGCTTCGCGTCTTGATGCGGAACTCGCGCGTGAAGCCCGTGATGCGATTGATCTGAACCGGTTTATCGGTGAGATCGTCACTCTGTACGAGACAACCCGAAAAGAGGGTATTGCGGAAATCCGTTTCTTGGCGCCGGAAAAGCCCTGTTACACGCTGGGGAACCCAAGCGCGCTTGGCCAGATCTTCCGCAATATCATTGACAATGCCCGTTCATTCAGCCCGTCCGACGGTCTTGTTTCTGTTGCCCTAACGCCCACAAACGAAAACATGTGGCGGATTACTGTCGATGATGACGGGCCAGGGATACCGCCCGATACGCTGGATTCGATATTTGAGCGCTTTTACACCAAGCGACCTGCGGGCACGGACTTCGGAAACAATTCCGGGCTGGGGCTTGCGATTTCGCGCCAGATTGCCCTTGCGCATAATGGTGCAGTCTGGGCTGAAAATCGGTCGGATAAACAGACCGGCAGGGTCTGCGGCGCCCGCTTTGTCATTGAACTACCCAGGGCCTGAAATGGCGGGGGCTGAACACATCAATGGCACCGCCATTGCACTTGCACTTGATGCTGATGGTCCGCTTTGCGGCATTATATTTTGCGGTCCATCCGGGTGCGGGAAATCCTCTCTTGGGCTTATCCTGATTGACCAGTGTCGCTATGGCCGAACAGCGCTTGTTGGTGATGACCGGGTTGAACTCGCCACGACCGCAAACACACGTCAGCTCGTTTCCATAGCCGCCATCAGAGGCCTGATCGAGGTGCGGGGAATTGGTCCGGTTCCGGTTCGCTGTGTTCACCATGCCCGCTTTGTCGCACAGTTCGCCTTCGTCAGCGACCGACCGGAACGGTTCTGGACGGGTTGCGATCTTTCGCAACAGACCATTGCCCATGTGCCGCTTTGGGACACCGTGCCGCTTGGGGTGCAGGCTTCAAGGGTTCGGGCAATTTGTCGGTCGCTTTTGTCTGGACAAATGCGGTGACGCCCGGTTTCATCCAAACTTCGCGTTGCAGCAATCAGGGTGGCTGAATGATTGGGCTGGTGATTGTAACCCATGGACGGCTGGCAGATGAATTTCTTGCCGCCATGGAGCATGTTGTGGGTAAGCAGGATCAGGTTAAAGCCATCTCCATTGGCGCTGACGATGATATGGAAAAGCGCCGGGAAGATATTCTTGCGGCGGCCAATGCGGTCAATGAGGGGCAGGGGGTTATCATCCTGACCGATATGTTCGGGGGAACCCCTTCAAATCTTGCCATATCCGTGATGGAGAAGGCCGGTGCCGAAGTCATCGCCGGGATCAATCTGCCGATGCTGATCAAACTGGCATCGATACGCGGCGAAAAGGATCTCGCGGGTTCGGTCGAGGCCGCCCACGAGGCCGGACGCAAATATATCAGCGTTGCAGGTTGGATTCTCTCTGGCGAAGTGAGCGACTGATCAAAACACTGTGCTCAACAGGGATACCAAAACGCAATGACCGGTTCCGAACAAACGCCAGACAAGGCCGCACCGGAAAGCAGCAGGGGAGAAGCGCCCGGTGTTCAAAAAACCGTGACGCTTATAAACCGTCGCGGTCTGCATGCCCGGGCGTCAGCCAAATTTTGTGCGCTTGCCGGGTCATGGAACGCGATCGTCCGCGTTTCACGCCAGGGCGAAACGGTTGGCGGATGCTCGATCATGGGCCTGCTTACGCTCGGAGCGGGGATTGGAGAGGCCATCACGATCTCTGCAGCCGGACCGCAGGCTTCCGAAGCCGTTGATGCCCTGGTCCAGCTTGTTGAAGATCGGTTTGGCGAGGAAGACTGAAGCCCGCACAGCCCGAATAAGAACGCCATCGGGTCGCTTGTTCCGCGCTATGGCCGTGGCGAAGGATTAGGGTTTGACACGAGCGCGGGGGCTGACTACATCCTGCGTTCCAAATTCATCCCTGAACTGCGGATCAGACCCATGAAAGTTAAAAGCTCACTGAAGTCTCTCAAAAACCGGCACAAAGACTGCCGCGTTGTGCGCCGTCGCGGACGGTTGTATGTCATCAACAAAACCCAGCGGCGGTACAAGGCCCGCCAGGGATAAGCCGATACAGGTTGCTCAAGCCGGAAGCGCTCTTGCTGGGGCGCTTTTTTTTAACCCACAGGTCAGGCCCCCGGTTTGCATTCATTAGGCTTTCGCGTTTAGGCTCGCAAACGGGTTGATCCGTGGAACGGTTACGAAAATGACAACATTGCGCGGTTTTACCTATCTGGCGTCCTGTCTCGTGCTCTTGTTGGCGGGCGCGGCACATGCTGACCAGACGGACCCGCGGTTGGATGCCCTGTTTGCGGAACTGCGCACCGGCGGGGCGATCAACGCCGAGGCAAATGCGCAGCGTATTCAGGAAATCTGGGCTGATTCCCAAAGTGATACGGTTGACCTGATCTATTTACGGGCTCTGGAACGATATAATTCCGGTGATTTTGACTCAGCCCTGAAGCTCCTGAATTATGTCCGGGCCCTGTCGCCGAATTTCATGCAGGGCTATGCCTTGTCCGGCTTTGTCAATCTGGCAATCGACAATCAGCCGGCGGCGCTTTCTGATTTCTCCCGGGCCTTGGAGCTTGAGCCGCGCCAGTTCGAGGTGCGCAAGGCGCTTGGGTCTGTGTTGCTGGCAGCGGGCGCTGACCGGGATGGCTATGAAATGCTCCAGAAGGGCCTTGAGTGGAACCCCTTCGACGATGACATGCGCGCCATGGCCCGCAAGCTTCGTCTCCAGTTCGAAGGCCAGGAAATCTAGGCTGCGCTCACAAAAAGCGTGATCGTCGATGGTTCCCATAAATCGACTTGGTTTCGAACGCGCTCTAAAAAACCAGACTGCGGTTTTGAACCAACAAAAAAACCAAACGCAGTCTGGGCCGGCAGGCTTTTTCCACACAGGCTGAATTTCAGTTTATTGCCTCCCGGCAGGCCGGTAGGGTGCGTGCTTAAACCGACATCATTCAGTCAGGAGACCTGCAAATGGCCGATGGATCCATGCCCGGTGTGGCAATGAACGCCGAGGCGAACAAGACCCCTGACGGGTCAAGCACCGTTGCTGCGGATCGGCTGCGTTCCTTCATCGAGCGCGTTGAAAATCTTGAGGAAGAAAAAGCCAATATCATGGGCGACATCAAGGAGGTTTTTGCCGAAGCCAAAGGCGAAGGCTTTGACGTCAAGATTTTGCGGCAGATCATTCGTTTACGGAAGATGGACCGGGCCGAGCGACAGGAACAAGAAGCCCTGTTGGAGCTTTATCTGTCAGCACTTGGGGATTAATCCGGTTGGAACACCCTTTGCCTGTCAAAGATGCCGCTCTGTCATTGCAGGGCAGGGTGTGAAGCCCTGATCGGGCGATGGTTCTGTTGGTTTTGATCGCGTCGCCAGAACACGGTGGTCAAGGCTCATCAGCAGGACTGGCAGAAAAACCCAATCGGCAACCAGCGCAAAAACGATGACTAGGGCACAGAAGGCCCCGAGCGTGCTGTTGATTTCAAACCCGGAATAGGTCAGCAGCATAAAGCCGACGAACAGAACAATACTACTGGTGAGCATTGGTGGGCCGACTTCGGCAAACATGCGTTTGACTGCTCCCTTGGCGCCAATCCCTGACCGGCGGGCCTCAAGATAGCGCCACATCAGGTGCACGGTATCATCGACAATAATCCCAAGCATTATGGCGCCGACAATTGCTGCGGTAATTCCGACCTTGCCCACAAGAAACCCCCACAGACCAAAGGCAAGAAGAAGTGGCAAAAGATTTGGGATCAGGCTGAGCCCTGCGAAACGAATACTCCTGAAGGCAAAGGCCAGCATGACCGAGACGAGCAGCAGGGCAACAACCGTCCCGACTATCATGGCCCGGATGTTTGTAGAGGACATATAAGCGTAAAGGACCGCAAGCCCTGTCCCTTCTGCAGCCAGGGACAGGGGTTGATGGGTTTTCAGCCAGTCTTCTGCTGCAAGTTTCAGCGCCCGGATTTCTGCGGTGCTGGCTCCGGTCATGATCGCGGTGACGCGCGAGCGCGACCGGTCGATGGTGATGGTATCGTTCAGGCTGCGCCCGAAGGGCAAAGACATCTCATAGAGAAGAAGATATTGGGCAAGGAGTGCCGGGTCGTCCGGGATGGCCCTTTCTCCGGGCGCGATAGCCGCACCGACATGTCCGAGGTGGCGATGCAGGCGGCGGAATGTTTCCGCAATCGAGGTTACATGGGCCACTTTCGGTTGCGCCCGAAGCCAGGTTTCAAAGGCGATGAGCTTGTCAAAATAGGCTGGTGACAGGACCGCATTTTCCGCATCGCTACCAAAATCAAATTCAATATGGTCAAGCCCGGTCAGATTGGCTTCGATTTTATCCGTATCACGCCGAAACTCAAACCGATGGTCAAGAAATTCAACATAATCGTCTTCGATAAAAATATTTGCCGTACCAAGCAGCACAAGACCGGTGAAAACCGGAAACCCGAAAAGCAGGACACGGCGGTATGTGACAAGATGTTTCGGCAAACGCCCGATGATCCGATCCGCCAGTAAGTTTCGGCGATGGTTTTTCCAGGGCAGGACCCGAAGCAGGGCCGGCATGAAGACAAGGCCATAAAAAAGAGTAAGAATGGCGCCGCCGGCAACAACCGTCCCCAGTTCCCGATAGGGTGGCGAGTCCGCAAAGTTGAGCGTCAAAAACCCGGCGGCCGTCGTAACCAGCGTTAACGAAACCGGCTGGATATTGCTGCGGAACCCTGCCCAGATCTGTTCTGGCATCGTGTTTGCCTTTGCCCGCTGTATTTTGGTCAGGATATGCAAAAGCGTGGCAAAGCACAGCGTGAAAAGTATGGTCGGGGTTGCCGCCGTGGCGGAATTGATTTTGAGATTACTCCAACCCATCAGGCCAAGCGTTGAAACAATAACCATCAGGCTGGTCAGGAAAAGGGCAAAGGTCATCCAGTAGGACCGCAGCATAAGACCGGTCAGTATCGTGATCACAAGATAGCTGATCGGCACGAGGGATTTCATATCGCTGCGCGCTGCCTTTGAAAAAACATCACTGGTGGCA
>CAYSMJ010000077.1:0-12406 GCA_964432075.1 uncultured Caulobacterales bacterium
CCGTTCGAACCCAAGTCGATGGATGGGAACCATCGACGATCACACCTTTTGTGAATGCGCTCTAGGGTCTGTTGAGATTCAGCGCGAATTGATGACGGCGGCGCATGCGAATATCATCGAGCTGTAGTTTCGGTCGGTCTTTTCCGAGCGCATGGCGATGCCTTTGAACTCTTTGATTTTGGCGAAGAAGTTTTCGATAAGGTGTCGCCATTTGTAAATTTCCTCGTCGATCTTGAGCGGGGCGGTTCGCTTCGGGCGTTGTGAGATGACGATCTTGGCGCCGCGCTCGTTCATTTCTTCAATGATCCAGTTCGCGTCGAACGCTTTGTCGGCGAGGATCGCGTCGAATTTGACGCCCTTGATCAAGGGCTCAACGCCAATCGTATCATAACGATTGCCGGGCAGAAGCTCAAAGCGGACCAGATTTCCAAGCGCGTCCGTCAGGGCGAGGATTTTCGTCGTCCAGCCGCCTTTGGATTTGCCGATCGCCTGATTTTGAGTCCCCCTTTAGCGCCGTGTCCATGACGATGGACCGGAACAATCGTCGCATCGATCATGGCGTATTCCATGTCGGGATCATCCGACACCGCTTCAAAAATCTTTCGGAAAACACCTGCTTTCGACCAGTAATCGAACCGTTTGAAGACCGTGTTCCATTCCCCCAATTCCGGCGGCAGGTCGCGCCATGGACTGTTGGTGCGCACCTTCCAGAGCACCGCCTCCAGGAATTTGCGATTGTCGCCGCCGCTGCGGCCCGGATCACTCCGCTTGCCAAGACACAACGGCGAAATCTTCGACCACTGCGCATCCGTCAACACCATCCGAGCCATCAAAACCTCCCGTTTTGAAGCTTGAATCAGTGTTCGCCATCAATGGGAATCCTGAATCTCAACAGACCCTAGACTGCGTTTTTGATTCAACAAAAAGGGTACGCAGTCTAGGGTCTGTTGAGATTCAGCGCGAATTGATGACGGCGGCGCATGCGAATATCATCGAGCTGTAGTTTCGGTCGGTCTTTTCCGAGCGCATGGCGATGCCTTTGAACTCTTTGATTTTGGCGAAGAAGTTTTCGATAAGGTGTCGCCATTTGTAAATTTCCTCGTCGATCTTGAGCGGGGCGGTTCGCTTCGGGCGTTGTGAGATGACGATCTTGGCGCCGCGCTCGTTCATTTCTTCAATGATCCAGTTCGCGTCGAACGCTTTGTCGGCGAGGATCGCGTCGAATTTGACGCCCTTGATCAAGGGCTCAACGCCAATCGTATCATAACGATTGCCGGGCAGAAGCTCAAAGCGGACCAGATTTCCAAGCGCGTCCGTCAGGGCGAGGATTTTCGTCGTCCAGCCGCCTTTGGATTTGCCGATCGCCTGATTTTGAGTCCCCCTTTAGCGCCGTGTCCATGACGATGGACCGGAACAATCGTCGCATCGATCATGGCGTATTCCATGTCGGGATCATCCGACACCGCTTCAAAAATCTTTCGGAAAACACCTGCTTTCGACCAGTAATCGAACCGTTTGAAGACCGTGTTCCATTCCCCCAATTCCGGCGGCAGGTCGCGCCATGGACTGTTGGTGCGCACCTTCCAGAGCACCGCCTCCAGGAATTTGCGATTGTCGCCGCCGCTGCGGCCCGGATCACTCCGCTTGCCAAGACACAACGGCGAAATCTTCGACCACTGCGCATCCGTCAACACCATCCGAGCCATCAAAACCTCCCGTTTTGAAGCTTGAATCAGTGTTCGCCATCAATGGGAATCCTGAATCTCAACAGACCCTAGTGGATCGACCCGGACATTTGAGTCCCTACCGTTCAACATATGATGACCGCGATCTCACTCAAATGGCTGGATCAGCTGATCCATCAGAAAAATGCACAGGAGTGCGAACCGTCAGTTTCGCACCCCTATGAAAAATAATGGCGCCGCCGGCATTGAGGTCGGCGGTTTTTTTTGGCGAAGCGCGAATTTCGGGTTGACGAGAACAAAAAGGGAATATAGAACGATAGGAGAACAAAACTGGAGGTCGTGATGGAAAAGGAATTGTTGCAGGACGCTGCCGGACTCGGCGTATTGATCTTGTTGCTGGCGGCAGTTCTGACCTGGGGAGCCATCCTGCCACAGCTTGGCTGACAGATCACAACATGGCACAACAGGGGCTGATCATGGTCGGGACGCAGGAAAATGGCGCGGACAATAATGACGGAGCATTCGTCCACCTTCACGTCCATTCGGCCTATTCCCTGGCCGAAGGGGCAGTCCACGTAGGCGGTCTGAAGGATTTATGTCTGCAACACGCGATGCCGGCGCTGGCGGTGACAGACACCAATAATCTGTTTGGTGCGCTTGAGGTTTCAGAGGTGCTGAGCGCGGCTGGCATTCAGCCCATCACGGGTCTGCAGCAGGATCTGGTACCGGAGTCGCTTGGCGGTAAGAGGGATCGAAGCACCCCGCTGCCCCGACTTGTTCTCCTCGCCCAGAATTCGACGGGTTATGGCCATTTGATGAAGATCACGAGCCAGGCCTTTCTACGCTCCGATCTTGAGGGCGAAACGGCGGTATCCTTTGATCGGCTTGCGGGCCATGCTGAAGGGGTGATCTGCCTGACCGGTGGTTATGACGGGCCGGTTGATCAGCTGTTGCGGTCAGGCGCTGAAACCGAAGCAAGGGCCTGCCTTGAAACGCTCGCCCGTCTTTATCCTGATTGTCTTTATGTTGAGATCCAGCGTCATCCTGCGCGCGACACGCGTGAGGTAGAAGCCGGTCTCCTCGATCTGGCTTATTCCACCGGATTGCCCATCGTTGCGGCAAATGATGTCTATTTTCCGCAGGCCGATGATCATGAATCCCACGATGCGCTTTTGTGTATTGCCGAGGGGGCCTATGTTCATCAGGATGATCGTCGGCAGGTAACCCGCGATCATTATTTCAAGTCGCCGGCGGAAATGCGGGCCTTGTTTTACGACCTGCCGGAGGCATGTGATCGCACGCTGGAAATTGCCCGGCGCTGTGCCTTTCGGCCACGTACCCACGCACCGATCCTGCCGAATTTTCTGGCGGCTGAGGCAAGTGGCGGTGCGGTGGGAGGTGGGTCGGTAAGTGCCGATCATGTGGAAATTACGGGGCCGGGTGGTCCGGCAACGGATGACCGGCAGGCTGCTGAGGCGGCAGCTCTTGAGGCAATGGCGCGCGAAGGTCTTGAAAAGCGGCTCGAAAGCGTATCGCTCGCAACAGACAGTGCAGATTATGAAGCCCGACTCAAAACAGAATTGGATATTATCAATGCCATGGGGTTTCCGGGCTATTTCCTGATCGTTGCGGACTTTATCCAGTGGGCCAAGGCACAGGGCATTCCCGTAGGCCCCGGTCGGGGATCGGGCGCCGGTTCCCTGGTGGCCTGGTCGCTGACCATTACCGATCTTGATCCCTTACGGTTTGGTCTTCTGTTTGAACGGTTCCTCAATCCGGAACGGATTTCAATGCCCGATTTCGATATTGATTTCTGTCAGGACCGACGGGACGAAGTCATCCGTTACGTTCAGGAGAAATATGGTGTGGATCGGGTGGCGCAGATCATCACCTTCGGAAAGCTGCAGGCGCGAGCGGTCCTGCGCGATGTTGGCCGGGTTCTGAATATGCCTTTTGGTCAGGTCGACCGATTGTGCAAGCTGGTGCCAAACAATCCGGCGAACCCGGTCACGCTTGCTGAGGCAATCGAGGGCGAGCCGAAGCTGCGTGAAGAACAGCGTGCTGACGAACAGGTTGGCGCCCTGCTTGAAAAAGCGCTCAAGCTTGAGGGGCTTTATCGCCATGCCTCGACCCATGCCGCGGGTGTCGTGATCGGGGATCGCCCGCTCGATGAGCTTGTCCCGCTTTATCTCGATCCGCGCTCGGAGATGCCGGCCACGCAATTCAACATGAAGTGGGTCGAGCCGGCGGGTCTTGTCAAATTTGACTTTCTCGGCCTGAAAACGCTGACCGTGATCGAGCGCGCTGTCGCGTTTCTTCATTTGCGGGGTATTGAGATTGACATGTCAGCGATCCCGCTCGACGACCGGGAGACGTTCGCCATGCTGGGCGAAGGTCTGGCCACGGGTGTTTTCCAGCTTGAAAGCTCGGGGATGCGGGCCACGCTCAAAGCGCTCAAACCCGACAGTCTTGAAGATATTATCGCGCTTGTTTCGCTCTATCGTCCCGGTCCGATGGAAAACATTCCGACCTATATTGAGCGTAAACAGGGCCGCCAGGAGCCGGATTACCTGCACCCCAAGCTCGAAGCGGTTCTGAAAGAAACCTATGGCGTGATCATCTATCAGGAACAGGTGATGCAGATTGCCCAGATTCTTTCTGGCTACTCTCTGGGCGAGGCGGATCTTCTGCGCCGTGCAATGGGTAAAAAGAAAAAAGAAGAGATGGATCGCCAGCGCGTGCGGTTTGTCGAAGGTGCGGTTGCGGGCGATGTTGATGCCGCGAAGGCATCGTCGATTTTTGACCTTGTCCAGAAATTTGCCGGGTACGGGTTTAACAAGTCCCACGCCGCCGCCTATGCGCTGATCGCCTATCAGACAGCTTATCTGAAATGTAAGTATCCGGCGGAATTCCTGGCGGCATCTATGTCTCTCGACCGGACGAATACGGACAAGCTTGCCATTTTTCTCAAGGAAGCCGAGCGCTCCGGGATTATGTTGCGCCCGCCCCATGTCAATCGCTCGGCAATGGATTTCTCTGTCGCGAATGGCGAAATCCTCTATGCGCTCTCAGCTGTGAAGAATGTGGGTGAGGCGGCGATGGGGCATATTGAGGCTGTGTGTCGCGATGCGGGGCCGTTTGCCGATCTCCACGATTTTGCCGAACGGGTCGATCTCAAGCTGGTTGGAAAGCGAGCCGTTGAAAATCTTGCACGGGCAGGGGCTTTCGATGGTCTTGGTTGTAATCGGCAAGAAGCGTTTGCATCGGCTGACCTTCTGATCCGGCTGTCGGCGTGTCACCGGGAGGAAGCAGCAAGCCCGCAGGCTGGTTTGTTTGAACAGTCGGTCTCTCCGGGTCTCGACAAGCCTAAACTGCCGCGTTGCGATGAGTGGTCGCCGATGGACCGACTGAATGCAGAATTCCAGGCGATAGGATTTTATTTCAGCGGGCATCCGCTTGATGATTATGAACGCGAAATGGAAAAGTTGCGGGTGGTCTCGGTAGCCGAGGCGGGGCAGCGATTTCGAAACGACGGAGAAACCGGTTTCCGGCTCGCGGGAATTGTCCGCACTCTCAAGGTCCGGCGGTCCAAGTCGGGCAATCCCTTCGCTTGGCTCGAATGCTCCGATCGGAGCGGTGAGTATGAAGTGACGGTATTCTCCAAAGTTTTGGAAAGCGCCCGCGATCTGCTTGAGCCGGGTCAATTGATCCTTGTGTCCGTAACGGCAGAGGAGAGTGATGGCGGTGATCTGCGACTGCTCGCCGAGGCGATCACGCCCCTCGACAAGGCAACGGCCGGAGCTGTCCGGGAAATGCGGGTCAGCCTGTCGACGGTTGCAGCAATCGAAGCGGTGAAACGCCGACTGGAGACCATCAAACCGCCAACCGCCGACAATCGGGCTGACCTGACCCTCGCGGTTCAAATGCCGGGCGAGGGGCGGGAGGTTGAGATCGTGGTGCCGAAGGCTGTTGCGGCAACGCCGGAAACCCGGGGCGCCTTGCGCGCGATTGACGGTGTTCACACCGTTGACCTTTTTTAGGCTTTGCGTGGGAAAAATGGCGAGGCGGTGCACGTGTCCGGGCTCGCTGGGAAGCCAGATCGCAGGGGTTGAAAACTGCCCCGGTCGGAAATGACAGCGGTTTATGATTTTACTCCCCCCCGGGCTATGAAATTATACCGCCACAGCCAAAGCCCCCTTGCAATTGCCAGCCGGCCGCGCTATCGCCCGCGCATCTCTCACGCACGTCCTTCCGCGGTGCGGGAGCATGGTCGTGATTTCATATCACCTGATTTAGCCAGAAAACTGGGTCCTTCGTTCCCGTCTGACAGGCGTGCGGTGGCACAACCGACGGAGACTGACACTATGGCGCTGCCTGATTTTACCATGCGCCAGCTTCTTGAAGCTGGCGTTCACTTTGGTCACCAGACCCACCGCTGGGACCCGAAAATGAAACGATACATTTTCGGTGATCGCAACGGTATTCATATCATCGATCTGTCCCAGACTGTTCCCCTCCTGCACCAGGCGCTGGTCAAGGTCCGCGATGTCGTCGCGGGCGGCGGCCGGGTTCTGTTTGTGGGCACCAAGCGCCAGGCCCAGGCGCCGATTTCGGAAGCGGCGACACGCTGTGCCCAGTACTATATGAATGTACGCTGGCTTGGCGGAACCCTGACAAACTGGGAGACCATCTCGAATTCCATCCGCCGACTGAAGGAAATGGAAGAGCTGCTTGGTGATGGCGGCAAGGGCCTGACCAAAAAGGAACAACTCCAGATTGAACGCGAGCGTCTCAAGCTCGATGCCTCTCTGGGCGGAATTCGCGAGCTTGGTGGATTGCCCGATCTGATGTTTGTCATTGATGTGAAGAAAGAAGCGATTGCGATTCAGGAAGCCAAAAAACTGGGCATTCCGGTTGTGGCAATCGTTGATACCAATTGCAGCCCGGATTATGTTGATTACGTCATTCCGGGTAATGATGATGCGTCCCGGGCGATCGCCTTGTACTGCAATCTTGTTGCTGATGCTGTTATTGACGGCATTTCGGAAAGCCAGTCCGCGCTTGGCGTTGATATCGGCGAAATGGCCGACCTGCCCGAGGAAATCGCAATCCCTGACGAAGCGTCGATGGAAAACGAGACGGGTGAAAACCCCGATAGCGAAGCCACAGGCGAAACGCGAAGCCGTAGTGTGTCCGAAACAGCGCCGGAGGCATCGGCCTGACGGCGTGGCTTGCGGGCATAGCCCGGTGATTTTCCGGGCGCCTTGTTGGCGCGGAGGCATGGTGGCGGGACTGACTGTAGGTATATGCCCGCGCCGACCGACCCGCGCCGACCAAAAGGACCGGTTGCGTTCTGATCGGAATACAATAGATAGCGCACAATGATGACGACATATTGCCGAACAGCAATGCCGGGGTGGTGAATTCTCGTGCTGCAAATTGCTGTGCCGTCCGGGTTGGCCCCGAACCGGTACTAGGTCAGCGCGACTAGGCGAACACAAGGCTTGATAAACACTGTTCTCGACGTTTGAACGAAAGAAGGAGCGATTTCGATGGCGGAAATCACGGCGAAGATGGTCAAGGACCTCCGTGAGGCAACCGGAGCCGGCATGATGGACTGCAAGACAGCCCTGAATGAAACCGGCGGGAACATGGACGAGGCAATCGACTGGCTTCGCAAGAAAGGGCTGTCGAAGGCCGCCAAGAAAGCCGGGCGGACGGCAAGCGAGGGTCTGGTTCAGGTCAAGTTCGAAGACCGTGGTAAGGGCGCTGTTGGCGTCGTTGTTGAGATCAACTCCGAGACGGACTTTGTTGCCCGTAACGAGATTTTTCAGTCGATGGTTTCGAAAATCGGCGAAACCGCGTTGGCGGTCGATGGTGATTTCGATCAGCTCAAGGGAAAACCATTTCCGGGAACGGATAAAACCGTCGAAGAGCATATTGCTGAAATGGTCGGGCAGATTGGCGAGAATATGTCCCTGCGGCGTTCCGAAGGCGTTATTGTCGATGAGGGTGTCGTCGCATCCTATATACACGGTCAGGTTACTGAAGGTGCCGGCAAGATCGGTGTTGTGGTCGGGCTTCAATCTTCCGGCGACAGAGCAAAGTTGGTGGCGCTTGGCAAACAGATTGCCATGCATATCGCAGCTGCCAATCCGCTTGCAGCACGGGTTGACGACCTGGATCCGGATGTTGTCGATCGCGAAAAATCGATCCTGTCCGATCAGGCTCGTGCCTCCGGCAAGCCAGAAGAAATCATAGAAAAGATGGTCGAAGGCCGGTTGAGAAAATTCTATGAAGAATCGGTCCTGCTTGAGCAGATTTTTGTGATCGATGGCGAAAACCGGGTCGCTAAGGTGGTCGACACACTGGCCGCGGATCTCGGGACACCGGTCGCCCTGACAGGGTTTGTTCGTTTTGCTCTTGGCGATGGGATTGAAAAGTCTGAAGACGAGGACTGATAGCGATCTGGCACAGCGTCGGCGAAAGCGCGTTGCCGGGGAGTGGTGTTTTCCGGCGCGCACGTTGGCTGGGCCCGGTTCGTCGGGCTCACCACTGAAAAGCTTGATCACAGGCAGCGATATGGTCGATGGCGCCCGCCAGGCAATCCGGCTCTGGCCGCTCGCTTCCCTTGAAACCGGGTCGGCGGTTTGTTTCCTCAAAAAGAGAAGGCCATCGTGTCGGGAGCAACCCCATGGATGTCCGCGCCGAGTCGGGGTAGAGGGACGTTGTAACGGTCCTGTCCCCCGGAGAGTTTTATGGCATCGTCGGTCGAATTGACCAATCCACATTCGGACAACACAGCCTCCGAAAGGGCAGGCCTGCGGTACAAACGTGTCCTTCTTAAGATTTCCGGCGAAGCCCTGATGGGCGACAAGCCGTTCGGGATCGACAATGATACCGTCGATCGAATTGCCGGACAGGTCCGCGATGCGCTTGGCCTTGGCGTTGAGATCAGCCTTGTCATCGGCGGCGGCAATATTTTTCGGGGTATTTCGCAGGCGGCTTCCGGGATGGAGCGGGCGAGCGCTGATTACATGGGCATGATGGCGACGGTGATGAATGCGCTGGCCATGCAGAACTCCCTGGAAAAGCTTGGCGTTTACACGCGGGTTTTGTCGGCCATTGAAATGACCGCGATTTGCGAGCCCTATATCCGGCGCCGGGCGCTGCGGCATATGGAAAAGGGCCGCATTGTGATTTTTGCGGCTGGCACGGGCAATCCATTTTTCACCACCGATACGGCAGCGGCCTTGCGCTGCGTTGAAATGGGATGTGACGCCCTGTTCAAGGGAACTCAGGTTGATGGTGTTTACTCGGCCGACCCCAAGACGAACCCGGATGCCGTCCGTTTTGACCATCTGACCTATCGCGATGTGCTCAATCGTGATCTTCAGGTCATGGACCAGACGGCGATCACACTGATGCGGGAGAATAATATTCCGATTGTGGTTTTCCCGCTTGGGAAAAGCCGGCCGGAGGACACAGGTATTGTGGGGGCGCTGACAAGCCAGGGGCCCTCGACAACGATTTCCGTTGCCACGGACTGACAGGCGCGTTTGCGCGAAGGAAATCGGTCGGTTTCGGCCGGGCGGCTGGTCAGGCCGGTCAATTGCCGCTACACCACAAGCTTTCAATTTGCAGCGCCTTGTGCGGACGTGTGAGCGCGGGCAGGCGATCGGCAAGTCGGCGCGCTTTTCAGTTTTTAAAGGAGACTCCCAATGGTTACAGAAGCCGGTGATCTGAAAGACCTCAGGAAACGCATGGAGGGTGCCCTCACCGCCTTGCAGAGCGAGTTTGCCGGTCTGCGCACAGGCCGCGCATCGGCCCATCTCATCGAACCGATCATGGTCGAGGCTTATGGCTCGCCAACGCCGATGAGCCAGGTCGGCTCGGTAGGCGTGCCCGATCCGCGGACGGTATCCATCTCCGTGTGGGACAAATCCAATGTTGGCGCCGTGGAAAAGGCGATCCGGGAATCGGGGCTTGGTATAAACCCGGTTGTCGATGGGACAACCGTTCGCGTGCCAGTCCCGCCACTGACCGAGGAGCGCCGGGTGGAAATGACCAGGGTGGCCGCCAAATATGCCGAACAGGCCAAAGTGTCCGTTCGCAATGTCCGGCGCGATGGCATGGAGGCAATCAAGAAAGCTGATGACATTTCGGAAGATGAGCAGAAAAAAATGAGCGATGATGTGCAGAAGCTCACCGACGAATTGATCAAAAAGGTCGATGAAATGCTTGAGACCAAGGAAAAAGAAATCATGCAGGTTTGATGGCCTTTTAAGCTTTTCCCGGTATGGTAACCGTAATGGCAATGTGACAATCCGGAGGTTCTGAACGCGGTGTCGGCCAATCCGATCCAGCCCCTGACTGATCTTTCGCCAGCCACCGACGGGCGGGAGCGTAAAGGGCTTGCTGCGTCCATCGGTCTGAAACATGTGGCCATTATTATGGACGGCAATGGTCGCTGGGCCGCCGCCAGGGATTTGCCAAGATCGGCCGGCCATCGTGAAGGGGTTGAAGCGGCGCGACGTGCGGTTGAGACCGCGGGAAACCTCGGGATTCGCTATCTCACACTCTACAGTTTTTCGACCGAAAACTGGCGCCGTCCGGCAACGGAAGTGCGTGATCTGATGGATTTGTTGCGCAAATTTGTCGCGATCGACCTGCCGCGCCTTGCGCGAGAGGGAATACGGGTCCGGATTATTGGTGATCGCAGTAGCCTTGATCGCAGCTTGCGGGCGCTGGTCGAACGGGCGGAAAAAGAAACGGCCGGAAACAGGGAGTTTTTCCTGCAGATTGCATTTAATTATGGCGGTCGTGATGAAATTGTCCGTATGGCGCGGACAGTGGCGGCGGCTGCGCGTCGCGGGGAGGTAGACCCGGAGCGCATTGACGAGGAAATGTTGTCGGGCTGTCTTGATACTGATGGGCTTCCCGACCCTGATCTTGTCATCCGGACCAGCGGAGAAAAGCGCATCTCGAATTTTCTTATCTGGCAAGCAGCGTATGCGGAATATGTCTTCCTCGATCAACACTGGCCGGATTTTGGTGAAGACCTGTTTCTTCAGGCCCTGAAGGAATATCGTGGTCGCGACCGACGGTTTGGCCGGGTGCGCGGCGCCGATGGCCAGGTCGCCGGCAAATCGGGCGATGAAGCCGCCAGCAGCCCTGAAACGGGGTAAGCGGGGCGTGATGACCGGTGTCCTCCCCACTGGAGACCCGAGCGATGCGACGGTGCCAGAACGGGCTCCCAAAAATCTCACCTTAAGGGTCCTTTCGTCTGCCGTTTTGATCCCGGCTGCGCTGGCGCCGATAATGCTGGGCGGGTTTGTCTTTGCGGGGCTGGTTGCGCTTGCCATGCTGGCGATGGTTTATGAATGGGCCCGGATGGTCGAGCGAATGCCACGGGGACCAATATTCTGGACTTTGATGGTTTTCGGTCTTGCGGCGTTCCTTGTTGCAGGTCAGCTCGGTTTTCTGCCTGCCTGCGGGATTGCGGCATTTGGGGCGATCGGGGCCGCGTTTGCCGGCCGGTCGGCGCCTGAGCGTGGCTGGGGCGCATTTGGGGCGGCTTATATCATTGTGCCGTCGGTTGCGCTCGTGTGGCTGCGTACCGGCACACAAAATGGCCTGGCGCTTACGCTTATTCTGTTTGCAGCCGTCTGGGCGACGGACATTGCGGCCTATTTTGGCGGGCGTTTCATGGGCGGGCCAAAGCTTAATCCGTGGATTTCGCCCAAAAAGACCTGGACCGGCACGATTGCAGGCATTGGCGCCGGGGCCGTGGCGGCGGCGGGGCTTGCCGGTGCAATGATACCGGGTGCGCCACTCTTGCTTGCGCTGGCTGGGGGCGCTGGCCTTGGCGCCGCGTCGGTGGTTGGTGACATTGTAGAAAGCGCCATGAAACGGGGCTTTGGCGTGAAGGATTCCGGCACTTTCATTCCGGGCCATGGCGGGGTACTCGACCGACTGGATGGCATGATCTTCGCGACTGTCGCGCTTGCCTTGACACTCGCGATCAACCGGCTGGCGCAAGGCCTGTTTGGCTAGCGATTGCGGGCATGACTGACGCGCCATCGCGGGCTTTCCCTTTTCAAACAGGGGGTGGAGCGGCTAGGGTCCGGGAGCGGTTTTTTCGGGCAGACAAATCATGGACCACCAGACACACACAAAACCAAACGGACAGGCGAGCGCTTCGGGCGAGGCGGGCGAGGCGGGCGGAGCGACAGGGCTCACGCGGCCACGGCGGGTCACCATTCTCGGCTCCACCGGCTCGGTTGGCTGCTCGACGCTTGATCTGATTGCCCATGCGGGCGCCCGCGGCGATGACAATATCGTCGTGGAGGCGCTGACCGCGCGCAGCAATGTCGAAAAGCTTGCCGAACAGGCGCGCGCGTTTCAGCCGGCCTTTGTCGCCATCGCTGATGCAACGAAGGCGAATGATCTGCGTACTGCCCTTTCGGGGACCAATATCGAGATCGGCGCCGGGCCACAAGCGGTGGTCGAGGCCGCGGGCCGCGATGCGGACTGGGTGATGGCAGCGATTGTCGGCGCGGCGGGCCTGGCGCCAACGCTGGCGGCGGCCGCGCGCGGGGCGGATGTGGCGCTCGCCAACAAGGAGTGCCTTGTGTGCGCCGGCGATATCCTGATGGCGACGATCCGCGCCGCGGGCGGGCGTTTGTTGCCGGTCGACAGCGAGCACAATGCCATCCTCC
>CAYSMJ010000078.1:0-11733 GCA_964432075.1 uncultured Caulobacterales bacterium
CTTGTAGACGGGAACTTTGAAACCAACCTGAACCGCCCACGGATCTTCATAGTCTTGAGTAATCCTGATATCATAGAGATTGACCCCGAGCTCGCGGGTCTGGGTAACCTCGCGGGTGATCCAGTTATAGGAACCGCCGACGGTGAGCGCTGTCTGCCGTTCACCGAGCCGAAGCAGCGGATAAACAAGTCCAAGAGTGGCCTGGGAAGCGTTTGTAATAATCGTGTCATTATCGAGACGGTTCCAGCTATAACGATAGCTTGACCATAGGGCGAGACGCCGGCCGCGAATTTTGGCAAGAGGGACGGCGCCGGCAATCGCGATCCCCCAGGACAGACCGTCCGCATCAATATCTTGGTCAGTTTGCAGATCAACCGGTTGTGAAATGAACCCGAGCGGTCCTTCAAAAGTGCCGGAAACATTTACTCCGGTCGCCGTTTCCGACGCAATATAGCCAACATAGGTTGAAACCTCCGCAAACGGCAAAAACCGGTACCCGACGGACCCAGCGACCAGGGTCGCGGAGACATCCAGGTCTTCCGCAAACTCGATCGTCAGATCGTCGGGCAGGCCAGCCGTCTGGCTTGTAATCTCGCTGTCGATAACCCGCAGATCAGCATTATTCCGGGACGTAATCAGGGAAAACCGCCATTTTTCATCAGTTTCTTCAAGGGTCTGCGTTGCAATTGTGTCATCGGTCTGCGCCAGAACCGGCAAGGCAAAGCCAGCAAACAGGATCAGGCTTGTGATAATCTTTGTACGTTTTTTCATGCGAAATGTCCTTGAGTGGATACCGTTTGTCGCCAAGCCTGTGGCTGCGCTCATTTCTGGCGCGGCCAGAGCCTTTCGTGTGGGGAACGTGTTAGCGGGCGAGGCTGACGGATTGGTCCGGCAGGGCCAGCAGAGGTTGGGGATCAGGCTTAACGCTTCCCGGTTTGCCAAACAGGGCCCGGATGACCTCGCGGGCCGACCGCGCCTTGCGGACATCACTAATAAGGTTGCCCCATTCGTGAAACGCAATACGGAACGGGTTGTTGGACCGGAGTGGTTGTGTCAGGCCAAAAATTGCCGGCTCTTTCTCCTCGGCAAAACTGCCGAACAGCCGGTCGAAAATGATCAGAACACCGCCAAAATTCTTGTCCAGATATTGTGGATTGGACCCGTGGTGGACACGGTGGTGAGACGGGGTGTTGAAGATCCATTCAAGGGGGCCGAGCTTTCCGATTGCTTCTGTATGCAGAAAATACTGGAAATGCAAGTTGGCAACGATCAAGGTACCAACCATCAGCGGATGAAAGCCAAGCAGAGCCGGTGGGACGATAAACAGCCAACTACCGCTGACAGCACTTGTCCAGCCAAGCCGCATGGCGGCCGGCAATGTCATCTCATTGGGCGAATGGTGGACCGCATGGGTCGCCCAAAACCAGCGGACGGTATGGTGGAGCCGGTGCTGCCAGTAGTAGAAAAATTCGACCACAAGAAACGCAGCAGCCCAGATCCGCCAGTCGTCCATCGGAAATCTGACCGGGGTGATATTGTAAGCGGCAAAAAGACCCGCGCCGACGATGGCGCCGGTCAGCCCTTTTGTGAGTATCCCGCCGATGGCAATGCCGACGGTGCCGCCAAGGGCCCGGAAGTCGTAATTCCGGCCGGCGCGTTTGCGCCAGATCATCTCAACCGTGGCGAACAAGGCCACCACGGCGAGAAAGGGGAGGGAGAGGAGTTCAAAATCCATTGGGAAAATTTCTGAATCTTATTCCGCGTCAGTCTTTGGCTGCATGGCCCTGAGCGCAGTGATTTCGTCTGGGCTCAGACTTTTGTTGTCGTCCGTATCGCCGGCCTCGAAAACCGGTGCCGGGGCCTCGACAAATTCCGCATAGGAAATCCGGTCATCATCATTGGTGTCGAAGCGTTCGGTAACCTCTTTGAGGGCTGTTTCGTATCGCCGTCCACGAAAGCCGGAAGGCCGGTCTTCTGCGCTCGCAAAGCCATCTTGATTGCGGTCGAGCTTTGCAAACTGGGATTTGCGCAAGATCACGACTTCCTCCCAGGTGATGGTGCCGTCGCCATTGGTATCGGCTTTCTTCAACGTGGTGACCGGGTCCTTGCTGTCAGCGAGGGCACCAGCGGACGGGAGAGCAAGGCAAACGGTGATAAGGGCGAGAGGCAGGGTGAGGCGAAGGGTTTTCATGGTTTGGATCTCCTTGAACATTTGCGATGATCAGGAAATGTCCCCTCAACATTGCCGCCTTCTGTCAATCCGACGGGATTTTGTTGCCAAATGTGTGCGGGCGCCGGTTCTGACACATTTCGTCACAAACGCCCTCGTGCAAACCGCGGGCAGCATCGCTAGATCAGACGCATGCACAAGAATAATGACACCCCGCGGGTTCTGATTGTTGACGATGATGCGGAGATCCGCAGCCTTGTTTCCGACCTTCTTGAGCGCAATGGCATGGCCGCAGAGCGCGCCCGCAACACTGCTGAAGCCGAAGCGATCCTCGCAGAGGCTCGAACGGATCTTATGGTGCTCGACGTTATGATGCCGGGCGAAGACGGGCTTGCCTTCTGCCAGCGTGTGCGCCGGGACTCGCAGATCCCGATCATCATGGTCACGGCTTTGGGCGATGATGTGGACCGGATCCTCGGGCTAGAATTCGGGGCTGATGATTATCTGCCCAAACCTTTCAACCCGCGCGAGCTTGTTGCGCGTGTCAAGACTGTTCTGCGCCGGGCGCCGCCGCTCAAACCCAGCGAAACCTACCGGCGCCGAGAGGCTTACCGGTTTGGTGATTTTGTTCTTGATGTGGAACAGCGGGCATTGCGACGGGGTGACGGCGAGGTCATCGCTCTGACCTCGGGGGAATATGCGCTGCTTGCAACCCTGGTCGAACACAGCCCCCGTGTCCTCAGCCGCGATCAGCTGCTCGATATGACCCGCGGGGCCGTTGCCAACCCTTTTGACCGGAGCATCGATTCCCAGATCAGCCGTCTGCGGCGGAAAATCGAGCCCGATCCCCGCCGGGCGGATTATATCAAGACAGTCCGCAATATCGGGTATGCGTTTGCGGCAAAGGTTAAAAAGGACGTCGTCTCCGCAAACAATGCTGGTGACGCCCGATGACTGTACCGCGTTTCCTTACCATCCGGCACTCGCTCTTTGCCCAGATGATTTCGGTGATGCTGGGCGCTTTTTTGGGACTGTTGCTGTTTTTCATTATCCTACTACAGACAACCCTGGTGCCACGGTGGATGCCGCGGTCCTTTGCGAGTCTTGCCGAGCCCGTGTCAGAGCTTGTCGTCCTGCTGGAGAATGTCACAGCGCCGGGCGAGCCGAGTGTCCTGTCGGTTTTCAAAACCTTTGGGCGGGCAGCCCGGCTTCGGGAAAGCTTTCCGCCCGACGCAGAGCCCCGTCCGGATATGGTGAAACGGGTTTTTGAGCGGGACGACATGCTAAAGGAAACCTTGTCGGGTCGCGATATCAGGTTCCGTTACATCGCGCCGCGTCGTCTGATGCAGCAGACAGCTCCCGATAGTGCGAGCTTTCCGGGGCTTGCCGCGATGGAAATATCGGTTGCCCTGACGGACGGGCGGGTCCTGTCGGTCATGTTCTCTCCGGCGACCCTGATCCTGAGCCGGCCGGGCGGATTTCTTGCCTTCCTCGTCCCGGCAATGATTTTAATTGCAGCCCTGACGATTTTTTTGATCGTGCAGGCCTTGCGGCCATTGCGCGAGCTTGAACGCGCGACCGAAAAGTTTGGGGAAACCCGGGCCTTTACCTCTGTCGGTGTACGCGGGGCAGAAGAAATCCGCCGGGTGGCACGGGCGTTGAACCGGACCCAGGAGCGGGTCAACGCTCTTATTTCCGAACGCGAACGGATGGTTTGCGCCGTCACCCACGACCTGCGCACGACAATCACCCGCCTGCGTCTTCGTCTCGATGGTGAAAAGGTCAACCGCGAAGCCGCCGCGAAAGATCTCGACCAGATGCAGGCGCTGATTGACGATATCCTCTTATATTCCAGGTCCGCTGAGCCGTCGGTTCGCCATGATCTGATTGAGCTGAATGACTTCGTCTCTGACTATGCCCGGAATGCACCGGCGGGCCTTGTGTTGGATAACACGGGCGCGACTGATCGTTTTTTTGTGGCCGCTGACCCGACCGCGTTGACCCGGGCGCTCAACAATATCGTCGACAATGCGATCCGCTATGGTGGTTCTGCGCATCTGCGCACCCGTCTGGAGGATGGCGCATTCGAGATCGTCGTTCTTGATGATGGGCCCGGCGTGCCGGCGGACAAGCTTGATCAACTGTTCGAGCCCTTTTTCCGGCTCGAGGCCTCGCGCAGCAGGGAAACTGGCGGTAGCGGTCTCGGTCTGGGCATCGCGCGCGGGCTCGTCCAGGTCCATGGCGCCACGCTGACCCTCAAAAACCGCGAAACCGGCGGCCTTACGGCCACGATCCGCTTTCCCGCCAGCTGCCGCGTCGACTGACGACCTTCCTACGCGCGTGGCAGGAAAATTCTTGCATTGGAAACGGTTCGCCGTTATGCATCCGCTCTTCGTGGGAGCGCGCTGGTGACGACCTGCCGGGCGCGGACCACGACCCTTCGCGGGCGGGCCGGGTGAGAGATCCTGATCCGTACGCTCAGTGCCAAACCGGAAGGAACAGACATGGCAAAAAAAGTCGCCGGCTTCCTGAAGCTTCAAGTGCCAGCAGGGTCGGCCACGCCGTCCCCGCCTATCGGCCCCGCCCTCGGCCAGAGAGGGCTTAACATCATGGAATTCTGCAAGGCCTTTAATGCCGCCTCGCAGGAAATGGAAAAAGGGATGCCGGTCCCTACGGTCATCACGATCTACACGGATAAATCCTTTACCTTCAAAACCAAAACACCGCCCGCATCCTATTATCTGAAAAAGGCGGCCAATCTGCCAAAAGGTGGCGGCGCGCCGGGCCGCGAAGTCGCCGGCAGCGTTAGCATGGCGCAATGCCGCGAGATTGCCGAAGCAAAGATGAAAGATTTGAATGCCAATGATCTCGACGCCGCCACCAAGATTATCGTCGGTTCAGCCAGGGCCATGGGTCTTGAGGTAACGGGGTAAAGATCATGACAAAACCAGGAAAACGGATCAAGGCCGCCCGCGCCGCAATCGACAGAATGGCGAACTATGGAATTGACGAGGCGATCAAGCTTGTCAAAACCAATGCGTCAGCAAAATTTGATGAAACCGTTGAAATCGCCATGAACCTTGGCGTCGATCCACGGCATGCCGACCAGATGGTTCGCGGTGTTGCCAACCTCCCGCACGGCACAGGCCGGACGGTTCGGGTTGCGGTCTTTGCAAAGGATGCAAAGGCCGAAGAAGCCACCAAGGCCGGCGCTGATATCGTCGGCGCTGAAGATCTTGTCGAGAAAATCCAGGGTGGGTTCTCGGATTTTGATCGCGTGATCGCCACGCCTGACATGATGGCGCTGGTCGGCCGGCTCGGAAAAATCCTTGGTCCCCGTGGACTGATGCCAAACCCGAAGGTTGGCACGGTAACGCCCAACGTGGCAAAAGCTGTGGAAGACGCAAAGGGCGGGGCTGTCCAGTTCCGGGTTGAAAAGGCCGGGATTCTGCATGCTGGTATCGGCAAGACAAGCTTTGGCGAAGATCAACTGACAGAAAATGCCAAGGCCTTTGTTGACGCAGTCATGAAGGCCAAGCCCAGTGGCGCCAAAGGCACTTATGTCAAACGGATTGCAGTTAGCTCAACCATGGGCCCTGGGGTTCGCATCGATCCGTCAAGCGCAATGGCTTAAATAAAAAATTCGCTCCCGCGGCGGCAAATACAAGCGCGGCGGGAGTTGAGCCCGATCAGCGGCTATATTCGACAAGAGGTGACCATATGCCCGCCGACATTGCCTGCGCCGGTAAAAAATCGGGGCAATCACAAAGGCTGGATTGGTCCTTGACCCTGGTTTTTGACAGCCTGACACGCCGCTGCTGCCACCTGAAATTCTTTTTTCGGGACCTCACGCCATTTGCCGGATGACGCCGGGCGGTGCCAGATCGGTTGGAACAGTTCGCAATGAGAACCCTTGCCTTAGAGCGCGGTCACCAAAGGTGTGATCGTCGATGGTTCCCATCCATCGACTTGGGTTCGAACGCGCGACACCTCAAGCATCCAGACTGCGTTTTTGATTCAACAAAAAGGGTACGCAGTCTAGGAACCGCGTACGGCAGTGCTCACGAGATCAAAACGCCTACGCCCGATGGTCTTGAGCTTGATCTTTAGGTGAGAGGCTTTCCTGGTGTCGTTCAATTCTCGTAGATGTGTATCATGCTTAATTATGCCAAACTGATTTGCAAAACCCCGGTATGATCCATTCTCGATCAGACCCGGTTTTTGAGCGCCTTGACAAAAATAGCCTGATCGACAGGAACCAGATAAGGCCAGACTATGAATGTTTACCCTGTGATCATGTGCGGTGGTTCGGGTACGCGGCTTTGGCCGGCGTCGCGTCCGTCGCGTCCAAAACAGTTTGTTCCCCTTGTCGGCAATGAATCCTTGTTTGCCCAAACCGTCAATCGGCTTGATGGGATCGAGGGATACCGGCAGCTAATCATTGTCACCGGCAGTGTTCATGCGCGCCTGATTTCTCCGTTTATCAGAGAGCGCGAGAACACCGTTGTTCTTCTCGAGCCCGAAGGTCGGGATTCCGCGCCTGCTATTGCTGTTGCAACCCAATGGATCCTCAATCATGATCCTGACGGTATTGCCGTGGTTGTTGCGTCCGATCACTATATTCCTGATACGGATGGATTTTGCGAGGCCATTAATGAGTGCGCCGTCGCGGCTGCGGATGGGCGGATCGTGACACTCGGGATTGTCCCGACAAAGCCGACATCGGCATACGGATATATTAAACCCCATATGGCAGGAAGAGCGCACGACAAAGCCGGTGTATTGCCGGTAGATCGCTTTGTTGAAAAGCCAGATGAAGACACCGCACGCGAATATATCGAAAAGGGTTTTCTCTGGAACAGCGGAAATTTCGTGTTTTCAGCATCAACCATGCGCGACGAACTCATGGCATTGCATGCGGACGTTATGGAGGCTGGTATAAAAGCCGTTGCCTCAGCAAATGCTGGCGAGTTTGGCCATCACCTCGATGAGAGTTTTTGCACCGCGCCAAAAATCTCGATCGATTATGCGGTTATGGAGAAAACCGATAAAGCTTCCGTCTTGCCCGCTTCACTTACCTGGTCCGATCTCGGCGCGTGGGATGCGGTTCAGGCTGTTTCCCAGGGAGATGATCGCGGAAATACGATCCACGGTGATGTGCTTGTTGAAGACACAACGGATTCCTATCTCAGCGCTTCTCCCGGCCAGCTTCTCGTAACAATCGGGGTGCAGGATATTGCCGTTGTTACTGATGAAGATGCAATTCTCGTTTGCAAACTCGATAAGGCGCAGGCCGTAAAGAAAATCGTTCAACAATTGAGGGATAGAGGCCATCCGCAGATCGATATTCGTGCCCATGATAAAAAAGACCTGCTCTGGTATAAAGACTGGTTTAACCACTGGTTACATACCGCAGCACTTCCCCTATGGTGGAGTCACGGTGCAGATCATGATGGCTGGGGTTTTCATGAAAGCTGCGCACAAAGCGGCGCTGCAACCGACGCAGACAGAAGAGCGCGGGTTCAGGCCCGTCAAGTCTATGCCTTTGCTGAGGCTGGTCGTATGGGCTGGCCCGGACCCTGGAAAACGGCCGTTACACAAGGGCTCCGGGGTCTTGATGAGGTCTTTCAGCGTCCGGATGGGTTGATCCGGTCTCTTGTATCTGCCGATGGAGCGCCGATAGACGACACTGCGGTTCTTTATAATCAGGCGTTTTTTCTTCTTGCCCTCGCCAGCGCATCAAACCTTACTCAAGATACTGAGGAACGTGCTCTTGGAGTCCTTGGCAGGATTGAAACCGACTTCACTCACAAGAATGGGGGTTTTCGAGAAACGTCGGGTATTTCGTTCCAATCCAATCCGCATATGCACCTTTTAGAAGCCGCTCTGGCATGGATCGAACAGTCCGGGGAACAGCGTTGGCGTGACCTTGCCGAAAGCATTGCCGATCTTTGCGTGGAGAAATTCATCGACAGCAAGAGCGGTTTTTTGAGGGAGTTTTTTGATCAGAATTGGTCACCGGCAGGGGGGCGTGATGGAAAGGTGGTTGAGCCGGGCCACCAGTTTGAGTGGGCCTGGCTCCTGGTGCGATACGCACGCCTTGTCGACGATGATCGCTATATCGAAACTGCAAAACGTTTGTACCATGCTGGGAATGCAGGCGTTGACACGGCGCGCCAGGTTGCCGTGGATAATATGGACGATAGTCTGAAGGTCGTTACTGAGCGGGCGCGGCTTTGGCCGCAGACGGAGCGCTTGAAGGCCGCGCTGATACTCTCTGACGTCAGTTCCGATCGCGAAAGAACAATAATGTTGAACGACGCGCGGCAGGCAGCCGCGTCACTAGGGCTTTATCTGGAAACACCGGTAAACGGATTTTGGTGGGATAAGATGTTAGCTGACGGCTCATTCATCGACGAGCCTGCCAGCGCCAGTTCATTTTACCACATTGTCGTGGCTATTGGTCAACTGAACATTTCTGCATCTTGATATAAAACATGCCTATCCGGCGCGCCTTCCCGAGAAGGCCGTGTTACCATATAAATTGGGTAAAGTCAGGTGTGAAATGTTGGGCTGTGACGACAGGGCTGTTTTCCGTAACCATTTGTTATGCATGTTTATTTTGAAAACGAATTTTTATTCAGGAAATATACCTGCTACCAGTTGAAATTGACCATAGACCGCTGGTTTTTGGCTATGGCCTTGCGAGATTTGGGCCACGTCAAATGCCACCCGGCTTTTCTTATGTCCGGCCTCCTTGTGTACTTCACGGTCCTGATGGTGCATTTTTTTCTTGGAAAATTCCTCTAATCACGCCAAGTCGGTACCTGATTTCATGACGGAATCCTCCAGCGGGAATGCTGCCCTAATGGTCACGAAACAAATCCGAACATTCCAAGTTCTCAGAGCCACGCTGTTGATCGGTGGTGCCATTGCGCAGATCATTGTTTCTTTTTTCCCGCAGCTTTTTGGTATTGATGCAACGATAGGCGGCCGGTCAGCGGCGTCGAATACGCCCCTTGTTCCGGCCGGAATCGCTTTTGCCATCTGGGCGCCGCTTTTTCTGGGAGCGCTTTTGTTTGCCATTGCCCACGCGCTGCCAGCGCTGTTGCGCCAGCGTCTTGTCGGCCGTGTTGGTTGGCTTGCGGCGGGCGCTTTCTGGGGCAACACGCTCTGGGCTGGCTATACGCCGGCGAGGGGGCCGGACTGGATCAGCTTCGTCCTGCTCGAAATCATCCTGATTTGCCTTCTGATCGCGATCGCGCAAATCAATCAGAGGCGCCCCTTTGGCGCCGAATGGGGTGTTCTGTTTGCCCCTGTTTTTGCCCTTGCGGGATGGCTGACAATTGCGTCAGCGGCCGGATTATCGGTCACGGCAAACTTCACCGGCTTCAACCCTTTTGGTCTCGACGCAACACGGGCCGCCCTGCTGGTTCTTGGCGGTTGGTTGCTCCCGGCGATCGGCCTGGTGATCTGGGTCCGATCGCTGACCTATACCGTGCCAATCCTGTGGGGCCTTTGTTATGTTGTGGTTGCAAATCTTGCGACCAAGAATTTCCTCATCGCATCTGCAGCTGGCGTCGCTGCCGGTGTGATCCTGATCGTTGCCATCGTTGCGCGCTTCAGACGCTGATCCAGCGTTGACGTCTGCGTCCCCCTGTTTCAACGAAACCGCCGCCTCCTTTGTCGGGACAAAAAGTCATGCTATTCTTTACGACATTATAACAAAGGAGGACTCCACTGTGGCCTTTTCCCAAAATTTGCGTCAGATCCTCGCTCTGGCATCAAGTCTGCCCGTACTCAGCTTTGCGCTGCCCGTCTCGGGGCTTGCGCAGGAGCCAGCATCGGTTCCCGCGAAAAAACAGGAGCCAGCAGCAACCGCGCCCGTTACTGCCGGGACCGCAACCAAGCCTGAGGATACCGGGAACGCTAAACCGCTCGACATGCTCGAACTGACGGACTGGCTTGACTGGGAACGCGCCGCAGGGCCGGTTTTCGCCACCGATGGGTCCTCCATCCTGTATACCCGGCGGCATGTTGATAAGTACAAGGATCGATGGTCATCTGAAATCTGGCAGATGGATGTTGATGGCAGCCGCCATCGGTTTTTAGTCAAGGGTGGCAATATTCAGTGGGCGCCAACCGGTGACCGGATTGCCTTTGTCGCGACTGATGGCGACGATGAGGATGCCAAGCCCCAGCTCAAAGTCCGCTATATGGACGCAGAGGGCGCGGTTTCGACAGTCACGCGTGAGAACATGGCACCAATCGATTATAGTTGGTCGCCGGAGGGCAGCCGCATTGCCTTCCGCGCAGAAGTGCCGATGGAGCCCGAGATGAAAATCTCACTGCCGGGCAAACCAAAAGGGGGCAGCTGGAAGGAGGACCCGTTAGTTATTGAGCGGCTGCATTATCGCGAAGACCGGGTAGGGAAGAAGACTGGTTTCGATCATATCTTTGTAGTGCCGGCCGACGGTGGCACGCCGCGTCAGATTACCGAGGGTCGGTTCGATGTTGGCGCGCGCTTTTCCGGCCAGGATTCCAGCGGTCGGCTTGAATGGATGCCGGACGGCTCGGCAATCCTGTTTGACGGGATCGCAGACCCCGCACGTGAACTTGATGGCATGGCCTCGGACATCAACCGGGTCGATCTGTCGACGGGTGAGATCAGCCGCATCCAGCCCGAGGATGGTTACTGGCGCTCGCCGCGCGTCTCGCCCGACGGTCAGATGATCGCTTATACCGGCAATGTGGAAAATCCCGTCAACTACCCGACGCCGCAGCTTCGTGTTATGGGTGCGAATGGGAGTAATGACCGCGTGCTGATTGATAATCTGCCTGACGGGATTTCAATGATGGAATGGGCGCCGGACGGGCAGGGGCTCTATTTCTCCATGAACCATGACGGCGCGACCGACCTGTTTTATGTCGACATGGAAGGAAGCCAGCGCCAGATCACCGATGGCATGCATCGTTTCAACGCAAACTCCATCCTGTCTGGCAATGCCGGCCAAGGAATAGCCGTCGGCACACTGACAAGCCCGACCGTCACCCCGAATGTCGCGACGGTCAATCTTGCTTCTGGCAATATTACCCAGATCACAGACCTCAATGCCGATATCCTTGACGGCGTGACCCTTGGTGAAGTCCGCGAAGTCAACTACAAATCAGCAGACGGTACGGATGTTCAGGGCTGGCTTGTTCTGCCGCCTGATTACAAGGAGGGCACCAGATACCCGCTGGTCCTGTCGATTCATGGCGGTCCGCATAGTATGTATGGCGTGAACTTCCAGTTCCGCTTCCAGGACTTTGCCTCCCGTGGATACGCTGTTTTGTACACGAACCCCCGCGGGTCTACCGGCTACACGCCGGAATTCGCCAATGCGATCGACAATGCCTATCCGGGCCGGGCCGACTATGAAGACCTGATGGGCGGCGTCGATTACGTGATCGAACAGGGCATTGTCGATGCCGACCGGCTTTATGTCACTGGCTGTTCCGGCGGCGGCGTCCTGACCACATGGACCGTTACCCAGACCGACCGGTTCAAGGCGGCGGCCGCC
>CAYSMJ010000078.1:11743-12357 GCA_964432075.1 uncultured Caulobacterales bacterium
GCCGCCCTGTGTCCGGTGACAAACTGGATCTCCTTTGCCGGTCAGGCCGATATCGGTCGCTGGTCCTTTGCACGGTTCCGCCCGTTTTTCTGGGAAGACCCCACAAACTGGCTGGAGCACTCGCCGATCATGCATGTGCAGAATGTCTCGACACCGACCATGCTGATGACCGGCGCGAAAGATCTGCGCACCCCGCTGGCCCAGGCTGAAGAATTTTATGCAGCACTTAAAATGCGCGGTGTTGATACGATCCTGATTTCCATGGCGGGGGAATATCACGGGACCACTTCGATCCCGTCCAACATGCTCCGCACCCAGCTCTATCTTTCGCAATGGTTTGCGAATTATGGCGGGGTCGAAATGGAACAGGATACTCCTGAGACAGCGGCACCCTGACAGGGCCGCGACCAGCCTCCAGCCTTTTTTCGCCCTGTCGGGAAAAGGCTTCTTTTTTTTAAGGCCAATAAAAATGCGCTGCGCCGATGCCTGTCTGGCTTGTTGATCTTGTTCTCGTCGGTGTCGGGCTTGAGGCGGCCGGGCTGGCTTTCTGGCTTGGCCGGCACGGGCGGCGGCGCCTGATCCTTCCGGTGCTTTCGTTTCTCGGCTCCGGCGCC
>CAYSMJ010000079.1:0-207 GCA_964432075.1 uncultured Caulobacterales bacterium
TGGCCTCGGCGAGGCGGGTCTGCAGGTCAGCAAGCAGGGCCCGGATTTCGGCGTCCGCAGTCGTCTCCTCGCGGATATTGACAAGGAAGAAATCGCTGGCGCCTGCCCGAAACCGTTCGCGCTCTGCATTCTGCATTGTGCGGGCCTGTGCAACTTCGCGCCGGGCAAGGCGTGCAATTTCGCGGGCGACATCAAGATTGATCAAAA
>CAYSMJ010000079.1:217-12343 GCA_964432075.1 uncultured Caulobacterales bacterium
ATCTCGCGCAGGTCACGTTCAATCATGTCCTGGGTTTGACGGCGTTTCTGAAAGGTGGCCTCGCGTCTGGCTTTCGCCGCGCGCAGCTTGCCTTTTGCCGCGCGGCGCTGGAAGGGAACGGTAAACCGCAGGCCGATCTTGGTGTCTGTTGAATCAAAGGTCGAGCCACCGGCACCAACCGCGCCAAAGTCGCTGGACACTTCCGCATTCAGATCAAGCCGGGGTTTGAGTTCATTCTCACTCAGCGCGATTTTTGCCTCTGCGCGGTCAATCGCCGTCGACAAGATATTTAGTTCCGGCCGACGCAAAAGCGCATTGGTAATCGCCGTATCGCCGTCCGGATCGGAGACACGCTCAGCGTCCATGTTTTGGCGGGCGGGCAGCTGGTCGCGCTCTGGGGTCACCGGCGTGCCAACGTCGTCGCGATAGTAGAAGGACAGGGCGTTCGCCGCTGCCCGAAAATCCCCCTCCGCCTGCATGACCAGCCGCTGGCGCCGGGTAATATTCTGCTGGTTTTCGGTCAGAAAAATCCGGGCCCGGGCGCCGCTGCGAACCTGTTCCTGCAGCCCGCCCTCACGTTCAAGCGCAATCCGCAGAAGGTCCTCATAGATTTTCAGCTGATGACCTGCCGCGACCCATTGCCAATATGCCCGCAGCGCTTTGTGCTGGACGCCAATCCGGGTCAGGAGAATTTCGAGATCGGCCTGATTGAGGGCGAGTTCAGTATCAAGAAGGCCAAACCGTCGCGGATCAATCGCGCGGTCGCGCAAAAGCGAGAAAAGGGCGCCAATGCGGGCTTCTCCACCCTGATTGGTGTTTTCGATGTTCTCATAGATCGGAAAGGTGCCGTCCGAAATGCGGTAGCCGCCATAAATCTTGGCGCCTAACGGGCGAAGATTTTGACGCACTTCCCCATTCAGAAAGCCGCCGGTCCAGGTGCCGCTGACCCGGTTGGAGCCTTTCAGATCAAAGACGGTATCAAACGCGCCCTGCGTGGATATCAGGTCGCCTTCGGCCGCGCGCCGGTTGGCAATCGCCGCAAGAATAGCGGGAAACTGGGTCGCCGATGACCTGAGGACGCGGTCGAGTGTAAGCGTGCCGGAGAGGACATCGACACTTTGCGAAACACGCGGCCCGGCGGCCGGACCGAGATCATTATCGGCGGTGGTCTCCGCGAGGCCATCCACCGGTGCGGATGGCAAAAGCAAAGCCGACTGCGCCATCGCCGGGACCACAAGCGAGCCCATCAGCGGCAACACAAGCCAGCCTATAAAAAATCTGAATTGCCTCATCCGGTTGAACCCGATCCATCATCGCCCCCCTGGTTGCCGGTATTCGGTGTTCCGGTAAACTCCGGCGGAAAGTTATTGAGCTGGCGCCACAATTCATATCCAACCGGCACGGTCTTCAACAGGATCCAGCCTCGTGCCGAGGCGCCGAAACGGATAAACCGCTCGTCTGGCCACGGGTTCGGGTCGCTTTCGTCTTCAGTGACAAGCACCCTGAACCGTCCACGGGCGTCCGCTGACGGATCTATGGCCGTCACGACCCCGCCAAATGTTCCCACTGCAATAGAAGGCCAGCCCGAGAACTGCACTGCCGGCCAGCCTTCGAACTGGACCCGGACCCTGTCGCCGGGACGGACCAGCGCCACATCGCGCCCGTCGATAAAAATCTCGATCGCCCGATCTATATTTTCAGGCACAAAGGACGCAATCACCTGACCGGTGCTGACAAAGGTTGCGGTATCCCCGGCATTAACCCGAAGTATCACACCATCGCGCGGGGCACGAACGATCTGCGCGGACTGGCGTGACAGGTTTGTCTCAATACGGTTGAGTTCGGCCGCCGCTTCGGCAACTTTCCCGCGCTGATCATCAACCCGGATACGAGCCTGTTCAAATTCGCGTCGCGCAGCAAGCCCTTTTTCGTAGAGACCCTTCATCCGTGTCAGGTCGAGCTGTGCGATCTGAAGGGCGCTATTGGCGGCATCAAGCTTGGTGACAAACTGATTGCGCTCCGCTTGCAGGCGGTCGAGCAAGTTCGGGTCGTTATCAACGATTTTGACAATTGGGTCACCGGCTTTAACCGGGTTACCATCGCGCACATACCACTGTTCAATTCGCCCAGGTACCAGCGCATTGATCTCCTGCAGCCGGTCATTGGGGTTGATCGCGGTAACAGTGCCGGCCCCAGCGGTTGTCTGTACCCAGGGAGTAAAGATCAGGAACGGAATAATGATGATGGCGGCAATCAGAAGCATCCAGGCAATAACAGTAATAAGGCGTGGTGTTCTGATTTCACTAAGTGTCGTGAAATATTGGTTATGCTGATCGCGGAAAGGCATGGGCCCTTACTCTCCGGCGAGATGTTCGAGCGCGCGGACCGGTTCCGGCTTTGCAAGGGCCGCCATCGTTGCGCGGTGTGTCGCCCGGCGGAATGCTTCAAAATCATCAAACATGGGCTGTTCGTGACGGTCAAGATAGAGGAAATGTTCAAAACCGAGATCATGGTCGCGATTTGAGAAATAAATCACGGTTATCGACGTGTCTGCCCGCAGATGCGCAATGGCACGGCTCAGACATTCCTCGCGCATCAAGTCAAAAAGCTGGTTCAGAACAAGAACCCGTGGATGAGCGAGAAGCGCAGCGGCCAATTTTAACTGCATGACTTCCGTCAGCGACAAGGGCCAGCCCGTGCTGGCAAGCTTTGTATCGAGACCGTTCTCAAGGTCGGCGATGACCGGTTCGAGGCCCACCGTTTTCAGTGCATCAATGATGTCGGCGGGTGACCGGGTGGCGGCACTGAGGTGGAGGTAATCGCGGATGCTCGTCTCGATAATCGAGGGTCGATCAAGGATCAGGATGTCCTGCCGTAAGGCGTTGACATCCGTCTCAAGAATGTCACCACCGCCAAAGGCCAGATATCCGCCCTCGGGTTCTTCATGACGCTTGAGCAGGTTTGCCATCAGGCGCTGTAGACCGTGGTCTGCCGAAGAAGCCATCACGGTCGACCCGTTGCGAATTTCGAAATTCAGTGTCGCTGCATGGCCGCGCGCATTGCCGCGAACACTGACAAAAGACAGGGATGCATCTTCGTTGGGAGCTTGCCGCTCGGCAACGGGCTCTTCCTGATCAATATCAAGAAACAGCGATAATTCCTCGACAGCCGCGCATAGATCATAAAAATAACCGAGATAGACACCCAATTGTGAAACCCCGAAAAACGCAGCCGAAAGAACCAGCTCTGCAGCAACAAGCTGGCCGAGGCTCAGCTGACCCTGGATAACAAGCCAACCGCCAAGACCCAGCAATGTCGCACTGGCTGCAGCATAGATGATCAGAAAGCTGATTGTCTGGGCGAAAAGCTGGCGGAAATGGCGTTTATGCTGGTCGATATAGCCTCGTTCCACCCGGTCGGTCTGGGTCAGCGCCGCCGCAATGTGCCGCTCGGATTTGAAAAAGCCATTGGAGTTGGCCACACCCTGAACCCATGCAGCTGCTTGGTGTTTTTTGTGGGACAGATCAATCGCGCTACGGATTGCCCCCTGTCCCCAGATCAGCCAGACAATCCAGATCAGCGCAACCGTGATCAGATTGAAAATCAAAAAGAGCGGGTGATAGCTGGAAACAAGCACAAAGCCGACACCGGCCTGCAGGATCACGGTAAATCCGCTGATCAACAGCACGGGTACGGTTCTTTGTACCGTGACGATATCAAAATAGCGGTTAAAAAGAGCGCTTCGGCTTTCGTCCTGGAAATAGGGATTTTGCGCATAAACTGCGCGTAAGGCAATTTCTGACACAAGCCGTGCATAAAACCGCCGGCCGAAGATCTCCATAAGGTGCAGGCGCAACGCGTTTAACAGCCCCGAGATCAGGAGCAGGCCAAACAATGTCAGCGACAACACAATTAACGGCGTGGCAAGACCGGTATTGGCAACCGTGTTGATCAGCATCTGAACGGAAATCGGGGTGGCCAGCGACAGGAGGCTGATGCCAATGCCGTACACGACCGCAAGAATGTAGAACTCACGCTCGGGCCCCAGGATCCGGAAGAAAAGAGCGAAAAACTGGCCGAGGGTGAGCGGCTTTGCCTTAACAGCGTCGAGGGCTCCGAGCTGTGGCGGTTCAAGCTGACCCTTTTTGTTCGTGCCAGGCACCTGAAAATCCCCTTTTTTGCGATGGCCTGCGTAAGATGGGACCATGCCCTGTCCTTACAAGGCAGGTGTTTGCAATCCGTTTCCTATCTGCAACATGGGTATACCGAATCTACGCTGGACAGGTCTGATTGAGTCAATCCAGATCAAACCAGACGGAAAATCGTGAACATGATCCCGCTATAAAGCGCCATTGCCGTGGCGGCCCGCAAAAATCCAACTGCGAGGCGTGGCCTGATTTTTTCCCATCCGGTATCCCGGGCAATCTCGGCAACGGCTTCGGCGATCTCCACCGAGATCTTGTGGTGCGACGTCCCGGCCAGCTGTAGTAAAAAGCGGTTTCGCGGTTTTGCGGTTTGCTGCATGATTTCGTTCAACGCCTGGTCGAAAACAGCCGCAGAGACATAATGGGTCAGAGCCGTTTTCGGGCGCCAGCGATGCTCTCGTAACTCGGCAAGAACCAGCTGCGCGACAGGCCAGCCCATCCAGAGATCACGAACCAGAAACAGAACAAGAAGGACGGCAGCAATGATGGCAAAGATCGGGGCCGTGATTGCGCCACCCTTATAAAGAAGGAAAAATCCCGCCACGAGGCCAAATTTGATCAGCAGGTTGGTGATGAGCTGGCGGATATTGCGTCGCAGAATTGACGACACCTCGCGGTCAAGCTTTTCCATGGCGATGTCGGTCGCCTGCTCGATTGTGGTCGATTTCTGCGTTTCAACGCGGTCCGCGAGATAGCGGCGGCCGGCAGTCAATCCGGCGCCGAGGAGCGATGCGGCAAGGACAGCAATACGCAAAATGGCGACAGTCTCCTGTTTTCCCCAAAAAATATTCCGTTATGATATCGGCATTTCTTTGCAAAATGGAAGCGCGCTCTGCGGGCACGCAGCAGGGTTTTCGCCAAAAAATCGCTTGGCTATGATCACCCGACGATCACAATACACTCTTAATCAATCCGCATTTTCTACCAACAAATCCCCGTGGCCAGGCGAGCGTGACCCGCTATACTGGTGCGCATCGGGAAGAGGGAACAGGAGCGGGCCCATGGAAGACTTTCAGGCAGATCATTCAGCGATACGCGCCCGAGGCCGGCAATCAGGCCGGGCGGCACTGACCGTTCTCGGCCTCCTTGCCGCGCTGAGCATCGGATTTGGCGGCGGTGTCCTTGTTGACCGGATGCTGCTCGCCGGGGGATCTGAGCGTCCGGGGCAAGACCCGGTACAGCCTATGATTGCCGGAGCGCCAGTCGAGGACCGGTCGGATCAGGCTGACCAATATCCGTTTCAGCAGGTTCGCGCCGAAAACGCCCCGCGAGCCGCCACGCAGACACCCGAGCCGGAAGGGTTTGCCTATCGACGGCTTGTCCTTGACACCGGCGATCTCGAACCGCGAGCGTGTCTCCAGTTCTCCCGGGACCTGACTACCGACGGCAGCGTAAATTATGGGGATTATATCCGTCTTACCCCGTCCGTTCGTCCGGCGATCTCGGTAAACGGGCAATCGCTATGCCTTGGAGGGCTTGGTTTTGATACGGAATATTCCGCTGAATTGCGTGCCGGGCTGCCGGCGGCTTCGGGGGAAACACTTGAGCGATCCGAGACCGTTACCATCGCCTTTGGCGATAAACCGGCCTATGTGGGCTTTGCCGGTACCGGGGTGATCCTGCCCCGGCGCGAGGCCGATGGATTTGGCATTGAAACAGTCAATGTCGAGGCGGTGAATGTTGAAATCTTCCGGGTCAGTGATCGGGCCCTGTTCCAGAAATCGGTCACCGCCGGAGAGGCTGGCGGCGAAAGCGATTATTTCTACGTGTACGGTAATGAAGACGGGAGCCGGTCCGGCGAGAAAGTCTTCGACACGACGCTTGCCATCAAATCCGGGACCAATGAAACGAAAACCACGGTCTTTCCGCTCGGATCGGTTCTGACAGAGCTTAGCGCCGGCGCTTATTACGTAACCCTGACCGATGCCAGCAGCGGAACCGATGATGGGCAGCGTCGCAAAGCGCAGGCCTATCGCTGGATATCGTATACAGACCTTGCCCTGACGAGCTATCGCGGTGGCCACGGGCTTGATGTTTTTGTGCGTTCGCTCAAGACCGCACAACCGGTCAGCGGAACCGATATTGTCCTGATCGCGCGAACCAATGATGTGCTGGCCAGTGCCAGGACCGACCGGGAAGGGCGTGTGCGTTTTGATCAGGCGCTCTTGAGGGGGGAAGGAAATCTCGCGCCACAGCTGATCATGGCCTATGGCGCGCAGGAGGATTTCGCGGTGCTGGATCTTACCCGGACCCCGCTCGATCTCAGCGAATTCCCGGTTGGCGGGCTGGTGATGCCCCCGACGGTTGATGGCTATGTCTATCTCGACCGCGGTATCTACCGGCCGGGGGAACGGGTACACCTATCGGGTCTGTTGCGCGACGAGACCGGCCGCGCGGTGACAGACAGGCCGGTAACGCTTGAAATCCGCCGCCCCAATGGCACGCTCGCGGATGAACGACGCATTGAGATGCTGGAACCCGGGGGGTTCACACTTGATTATGACGTGCCGACGTCGGCGGCCCGTGGCCTGTGGCGGGCAACGCTCAGGGCGGATGGTGCCGGACAGGTTGGGGCAGTGAGCTTCTCGGTCGAGGATTTTGTGCCCCAGCGTCTGGAAGTCAGCCTGGAGATTGACGAGACCACGCCCATGGCCGCTGGCGAAACGCGGATCGCACAGCTTGATAGTCGCTTCCTTTATGGCGCCCCCGCTTCCGATCTCACCGTCGAGGCCGAAGTGCGTTTTGAACCCGATCCCAATCCGTTCCCGGCGCATACCGGCTATCGTTTCGGCCCGGCCAACGCGCTGATCAACCAGCGTTTTGAAACCCTGCCAAAGACCAGAACCGATGCCGAAGGACGGGCAAGCCTGACCATTCAATCGGCCGATGCGCCCGATGGCATGGGCCGGCCCCTCCGTGCGCAGCTTGTGGCCGGCGTGGTTGAGCCCGGTGGCCGGATTGTCCGGGAGAGCGCCCGCATACCGGTGCGTCCTGATAAGGCCTATGTCGGTGTGCGTCTGGCGGATGGACAACGCAGCGTCTCGCGCAAGGAACCGGCAAGGCTCGAGGCGATACTTCTGGACAGGGACGGTTCGGAACAGGCTGGTGAGCTTGAATGGCGGCTTGTGCGCGAGGATAGCTGGTTTGACTGGTACCGGGAGAATGGTGACTGGAAGTGGCGCCGGTCTTACCGCGATATCCTGATCGATGAAGGTCGGACGTCTACGGACGGCAGCGCGCCGGCGGAAATCACCAGACAGCTCGAGCAAGGCTCTTACCGGATTGCCGTCTGGCAACCGGGCAGCAGGACCAAATCCGAACAGCCATTCTATGTCGGCTGGCGCAGCTATGGTTCCGGCCGCGAAACTCCGGATCAGGCGGTTGTGTCGTTCGAGGGCAAAAACGTGGAAGCGGGTCAGCCGATGCGGGTATTTCTCGACCCGCCTTATGCTGGCGAGGCGACCATCATGATTGCCACAGACCGGATTCACCGGGTCGAGACGATGCCGGTCTCCGCCGGTGGTACCGAGATCATGATCGAAACCGACCCGGACTGGGGCACCGGATTTTATGTGCTCGCAAGCATTGTCACCCCGCGCGATGCGGTGGACCAGCCCATTCCGCGCCGGGCGATGGGTCTTGCGCATGTGCCTTTCGACCTTGGGGCGCGCACGCTGGACGTGGCCTTTGATATGCCTGAGGTCGTCCGCCCCCGTCAGAAGATCGCTGTTCCGGTCAAGATCGCCGGGGCGGCGGGTCCGGTACAGTTAACCCTGGCTGCGGTTGATGAAGGTATCTTGCGGCTGACAAAGTTCGAAAGTCCGAACCCGGTCGACTATTTTTATGGGAAAAAGCGCCTCGGTCTGACGGTCCACGATGATTATGGCCGTATTCTGAATGCCAATCTTGGGGCTGCTATGCGGGTCGGCGGCGACCAGATTGGCGGCGAAGGGCTGACCGTCGTGCCGACAAAATCGGTCGCGCTTTTTTCCGGCATCGTAAATCTTGATGAGACGGGCGCCGCTGAGATTGCGGTCAATGTACCTGATTTCAACGGGGAATTGCGGCTGATGGCGGTCGCCTGGAGTGCGGACGGGCTGGGCCAGACAGCTCAGCCGCTTACCGTGCGTGATCCGGTGCCGGCCGAACTGTCGCTTTCGCGGTTTCTCGCCCCCGGAGACGAGGCCACGGCAACGCTTTTGATTGACAATGTCGATGGCGCTTCCGGGACCTATACGGTCAGCCTGTCCGGTGTTGCCCCGGTAATTCTCGACGAGACGATTGAGCTTGTCCTTGCCGAAGGCGAAAAAACCGTCCGTGAAATCCCGTTCAAGGCTGGCGCGGAGGGTGTAGGCGCTGTGGCCCTGTCTGTGGCGGGGCCGGGCGGCTTTGCTGTCGCGCGGGACTATCCGATCGAGGTACGTTCGCCCTGGTATCCGGTGACCGAAACCCGGACGATAACGCAGGCGCCGGGCGAGACATTCCAGCTGACAGACGCCCTGCTTGACGGCTATATTCCGGGCTCGGGCTCGGTTGCCCTGTCTTATTCGCGGCTTAAGGGTATTGAGCCCGGCCCGCTGCTCGACGCCCTCTACCGTTATCCATATGGGTGTACGGAGCAACTGACAAGTTCTTCATTCCCGCTGCTTTATGTTGACACACTTGGCGGCGAAGTCGGTCGCGCGCCGGACAGGGCCGTGCGTCCGCGGGTGCAGACGGCGATCAACAAGATGCTTGATCGGCAAAGCCCGGATGGATCGATAGGCCTGTGGCGTGTCGGGGATCGTTACGCCAATGCCTGGCTTGGGCCTTATGTGACAGACTTTTTGTTCCGTGCACGAGCGGAAGGCTATGCTGTGCCCGAAAATGCCCTTGACCTTGCCTATAGCGCGCTGAACCAGATCGCAAATGTCGATCAGTACACAAATGTCGGTTATATCACACGGATATCGACGAACGATAACACTGATAGCACAAAGGCCCTGCGGTATCGCGCGGGGGCTTACGCTCATTATGTTCTGGCACGAGCCGGGCGAGGCGATCTGTCGGATATCCGCTATTTTCATGACAGCCTGCTTTCGCAGACGCAGAACCCGCTTGCAAAAGCCCATATTGGCGCGGCGCTTGCCCTTTACGGTGACCGTGCGCGGGCGGAAAATGCGTTTAATGCTGCCCTTACGGCGCTGGGGTATCAAAATCGCGGGAATTACTACCAAACGCCCCTGCGCGATGCAGCCGGTATCGTCGCGCTTATTGCAGAGGCTGGTTTTGACCATTTGATCGATGCGGCAACAGACGGTCTTGTTGCGCGTACCAAGGACCCCAAGGCCATGCATACCCAGGAAAAGGCCTTTGTCCTGATGGCGGCAAATGCCTTGTTAAAGTCTGCCGGGCCTGTTGCCCTTTCCATGGATGGGCAAGCGCTTTCCGGTCTGCCAGCAGCGCCCATGTTTACACCGGGCCAGACCGCAATCGAGGCGGGTCGAACCTATACGAACAATTCCGACGCACCGCTTTACCTGTCGATCACCCGCACCGGAACGCCGACAAGTGCGCCGCCCGGTGTGAGCGAGGGGGTCAGATGGACAAAACGTATTCTGATGCGTGATGGTGCTGCTGCCGACCTTGGTGCCGCGCGCCAGAATGATCGCTTCGTCATCGTCTTATCCGGCCTTGCCACCGACAAGCGAACCCATCCCTTTATCATTGCCGATCTGTTGCCGGCGGGATTTGAAATCGAAACGATTTTGCAGGGGAGTGATCCGGCCTATCCATGGCTAAGCGATCTCAGCTTTGCCCGCATTGCAGAGGCGCGCGATGATCGTTTTGTTGCGGCCGTGGAGGTTCGCGGCGGGAAGCGTTTCACCCTTGCCTATATCGTTCGCGCCGTTACGCCGGGCCGCTATGCGATGCCCGGCGCGGTTGTTGAAGACATGTATCGGCCTGGTGTTTTTGCGCGCACATTGCCGGGCCGGCTGACGATAGCCAGTGCACAGTGACAGGTGTGCGATCAGCTCAGGGCTGCCAGCCGGGACGTGCCGTATGACAGTCGTGGGACGGCTGCGAGTTTGGGGCCGTCGCGCCGCCATGGCGGGTCTTGGTGTCCTTGTCGCGATCGTCGCGCTCGACCGGCTTTTCCCCCCGCCGCTTCAAAGGCTCACCGAGGTCAGCCCGGTCGTGGTCGATCGGCATGGCGCCTTTGTGCATGCCTTCACCACCGGGACCGGCCATTGGCGATTTCCGGCAGACCTCGATGCAATCGACCCCGATTTTGTCGAGCGGCTGATTGCGGTCGAGGACAAACGGTTTTTTGTCCATCCGGGTTTTGATCCGTTCGCCGTGGCCCGTGCCGCCGCAACCAATCTGCGCCGGGGGCAGATTGTTTCCGGCGCGTCTACCCTTTCAATGCAGACCGCCCGGCTGCTGGAGCCGCGCTCGCGAACGATTCCGGCAAAGATTATTGAAACCATCCGTGCCGTGCAGATTGAGTTCCGGCTTTCCAAGCGCGAGATTCTGGAAGCCTATCTGACCCTTGCCCCCTATGGCGGCAATATTGAAGGCGTGGAAGCGGCAAGCCGTCTCTGGTTTGGAAAACCGCCGCGCCATCTGACGCTTGCTGAACAGGCGCTCCTGATCGCCTTGCCCCAGAGCCCCGAGGTCCGTCGGCCTGACCGGCGACCTGAAAAGGCGCGGGTCGCGCGGGCCGATATTCTGGCCCGCCTTGCCGGCCTGTCGCCCGCTGAAATTTCACCCCTGATGGTTCGCGAAGCCGTGGCGGCCAGGCTGCCGACCCGTCGGATGCCGTTGCCAACCCATGCCTGGCACTTCGCCCATGAGCGCGCCATGGCCGCGCCGGAAAAAACCCTTCCTATCCGGACAAGTCTTGATTTGCGGCTGCAGGCGATCCTTGATCAAACACTTGCCGAAGCAGGGCCGGGGCATGAGCGCTCGGCCATCATGGCTGCCGGTATGATCGTCGATAGCACAACGCGCGAAGTTCTGGCACTGGCCGGCTCAAGCGGGCGCGACCGGCCGGGGGGGTGGATCGACATGACCCGGGCTGTTCGCTCGCCGGGCTCTGCGCTGAAACCTTTTGTCTATGCCCTGGCATTCGAGGATGGCAGCCTCGGCCCCGATACGGTGATTGAGGACATGCCGCGTGCCTTTGGCGGCTACAGCCCTGAGAATTTTGACCATGTTTTCCGCGGCGAGGTCCGGATACGTGATGCCCTCCAGCATTCCCTGAATATCCCCGCCGTGGATGCACTTGAGCAAATCGGGCCAGATCGTTTCCGGGCACAGATCGAACAGGCCGGGCTCTCGCTCGTCACCCGGCCGGGCCCTGATCAACAGACCGGGCTTGCCCTTGCCCTCGGCGGGGCGGGGATCACCATGCGCGATCTTGCCGCCCTTTATGCCGCCCTTGCCGATGGTGGCCGGGTGCGGCCCTTGAGCAATGTGCCGGGTAGAGAGCGAACCGATGGTGTCCGGCTGTTTTCACCAAGAATTGCCCTGGCAGTCTCTGAAATCCTGCGCACTGGTCCGTCGCTTGGCGGTCGTCTTCCTGCCGCGCTTGGCAAACACGTCCCGGCAATCGCTTTCAAGACGGGGACGTCCTATGGCTATCGTGATGCCTGGGCGGCCGGGTTTGATGATCGGTACACGGCGGTGATCTGGGTCGGCCGGGCCGACGGGGCACCCGTGCTGCGTCAGACCGGCCGGAAAGCAGCGGCGCCGATCCTGTTCTCCCTGTTTGATCGCCTTGCCGAAGGACGATCGGCACCGGCCCGTCCTGTTGCGTTAACGAACCCGTCCGTATCGGCACCCAAAAGGCCTGCGTCGGCGCCGCGGCCGCGGATCGTTTTCCCCGGTCATGGGGTTGACCTGTTTTTGCCCGCACAGGATCGGCCGGAACGGGTTG
>CAYSMJ010000080.1:0-9412 GCA_964432075.1 uncultured Caulobacterales bacterium
CATCGTTCTTGACGGCACCGCCACGGCCCAGGGTATTCTCGATGCTGCCGTGGGGACTGCCAATCAGGTCGATGGGCTCGCGATCTTTACGCCCTTTTTCTTCAACGACACAGATGATGGCTTTACGGAATCGTTTTCTCTGTTCGGTGAATTTTACTTGGACATTACAGATACGTTGAAGTTTACTGGCGGCGTACGCCATAACTTTGAAACGAAGGGTGTCCGTGACCGGGGCAACCTTCTTGATTCCCTTGGTGTTGCCCTGGTTCCGATCGGGACAACCAACACCCGTCCACTGCTTGATGCTGACGAACTGACTGAGGGGACACCGGGCGCCGTCAACGATTTCCGGATCATTGAGGGTAATTTTGATCAAACCACCGGCCGTGCTGTTCTGCAATGGACGCCTACGGACAATATTGAAACCTATGTTTCGTTCACCCGTGGCTACAAGCCAGGCGGATTTAACCCGCGGGCTCCTGTAGGGCTGACCCAAATTCCGGGCACCTATGATGACGAGACCATCAATGCCTATGAAGCCGGATTGAAATCTGTGCTTCTCGACGGCACTTTGCGCGCCAATCTGACAGGTTTTTATTACGACTATAGCGGACTGCAGGTCTCCAACATCATTAATAACACCTCGTTCAACGAGAATATCGACGCGACGATCTGGGGGCTTGAAGGCGAATTTGTTGTTCGTCCGATGGAAGACATGGTGTTGAATACCAACCTTTCTTATCTCAATACCGATATCGGCACCTTCTCCACGCTTGATGCACGTGATCCGCTTGGCGGCTCTACGGAGGATGTTTTGCTGGCGGACATTACCGACGGTCAGAACTGTATTCTCGACACGAACGGCTCGCCGGGCTTTATCGGAGCGGGTAATCCGGTTCGTGATCAGCTCATCGCAGGGCTGAACGGTGCAGGTCAGGCTGTCCTTGCGGGGACATTGGCAGCGCTGACCGCAACACCATTTACGTCCTGTTCGGCTCTGTCGGATGTGGTTGATGGTCTCCGGGGCCTGAACCTGACAAGCGCATCGGTGACGCAGGGCAATAATGTGGACGTGACCGGCAACCGGTTACCGGGTTCATCTGAATTCACGGTTGCCGCCGGTCTTCAGCATACCTTCAGAACCACAAATGGGTTGACGATCACGCCGCGCGCGGACGCCTATTACCAGACCGAATTTTTCACCTCGATCTTTAACACAGCGCAAGATCGGGTTGACGGTTATGTGGTTGCCAATGCCCAGATCACTGTCGAACCCGAGGAGGGGAATTGGTTCGTGCGCGGGTTCGTACAGAACTTGACTGATAATGATGCGATTACGGGCCAGTTCACAAACCCGCAATCGGTTGGCAGCTTTACTTCGGTGTTCCTGATCGAGCCGCGCCGCTACGGGATTGGTGCTGGTTTCCGTTTCTGATCTGTTATCGAGACCGACGAAGATATAGTGTTGGAAAAGGGCTGTCATTGGGCGGCCCTTTTTCTTTTCATTTTCGCGCCGCCTGCTTCGGCGTTTTTATCGGTCTGTGCCGGCTGGTGCGGCACTTTTATAGTTTTGTGCCGGCTGGTGCGGCACGGGCGCGCGTTAACACTTGCTTTACACACTTTTCCTTGAAAGCGGCGCTTTTGCATGCCACCTTCAACATATTGTTGAAGCAGCAGAAAGGAGGTGATCGGATGTCGAGTGAGAAACATGCGAAGCATCTGGATACTTTTGGTGGTCGTGTGATGTTGAGGGAGCAGCCTCCCCTTCGCCACTAAACTTCCTGAAGAGGTTGCGTTGGCGTCAGACACGGCGCTGGTAACATCTGGGTTTCCGGGAGCTTCGGCTCTCACGAGAGTTACCTTGTTCTCTCAAAAAACGGGCGTGTCTCCGGCTTCGTCCCGGAGAATATGAAGAACCACCCGGTTATTGACCGGGTGGTTTTTCTGTTGCGGCTGCGGCGGTTTGTTGAAATCTCGCGATGAAATCAGGCGTGATGAGACCGTATCGTCATGCGATCAATGCGTGATAGGCTTCATCTATTTTCAAGCGGAGTCGAAACCGGTTTGCGGTAAGAAAATGCGGCAAAACAAGCGGCTGGCTTAACTTGACTGACCCCCCACTGACGTGACGATGCTCTGGTTTGCTTTTTCATTTTGTTGCCTCTAAACCGCAGCCCGGTTTCTTTTTTGGGGTCGCGCGTTCGACAACAAGTCCATGGATGCGAACCATCGGCGATCACACTTTTTGTGAACGCAGTCCAGCAATCACATCCCGGCCGGGGCGGCGTAGCCGACCGAGGAGGTTTTAAACCGGTAGAATTTATGGGTACCGATTGTCGCGGTTGGCGACATCGTCTTGGCCCATGGCGGGCTGACATAATCGGCATGATAATGCGTGGCCTGACGGCTGACAGGCACATGCATCCCGGCCAGGATACTCCCGGCCAGATCGGTCGATTTTTTCCATAAACGGTTCCGCGGGGAGAGAACCACTCCGTCCATTGATCCGTCGCATGTAAAGCTGAATTGGCACCCGGTCTCGCGTTCTGACCCCTGATAGACCACATCACAGATCGTGTCGGGATAGATCGAACTTCTGACGCGATTCAATATGACATCAGCCACGGCAATCTGGCCGATCAACGGCTCTGAGCGGGCCTCAAAATACATCGCTTCGGCAAGGCAGCGCCGTTCCATCGCAGCATCTTTTTCGCGGATCAGCCCGGTGAGTGAAAAATGACCGAAGGACTGTGACGACACAGTTTTATCCGAATCTTCAACAAGCGCCGCCAGGTCGACGGCATTTTGATTGGCATCGCCCTGCCTTTCGGCTGTCCGTAACGCTGCTGTCTCCCTCGCCAAAAAGGCGGTGTATTCTGCCAGGAGGGCAAGATCCTGGTGCTGCGATGCTAGCCTCGCATTCTGGAGACCCTTACGCTCAAGCGATACGGTGCCCGCATAGGCTGTGGCCAGAGCGCCGACAGCAAGCGTAGCGGTCGCGAGGAGGCCGCGGAACGACCAGTTTACACGCCAGTCGCTATATTCATACCGATAAGAGCGCATAGCGTTCCTTGCGATTGTGTTTCCGGAATACTCTGCCGGATGTTAAATTACTGTCATAACGTGCGCGATATAGGAATACCGCTACGATCTTGGCAACCCAAAAATTCAAGGTTAATAAAATGTTAACCAATTTTCGTCGTGCCCAGTTCGCGCCATCGCGGCAAAATCTCTGGCTGGCAATACGGTCGGTAAACCTTGTTTTCGGCGTCGTCAGCCGCGTCCAGCCGCGTCGCGACGCCGACCTCAGGCTTTCGTCCGCAAATAGGCCTGGGCTGCCGCAAGCCGCGCAATTGGAACGCGGTATGGCGAACAGGACACATAAGACAGACCTAAGGTTTCCACAAACTCGATCGAATTCGGGTCTCCGCCGTGCTCGCCACAGATGCCAAGCTTGATATCTGGTCGTGCCGACCGGCCCTTTTCACATCCCATGCGCACCAGCGTGCCGACCCCCTCGCGATCAAGCGAAACAAACGGGTCACGCTCAAAGATGTTCTGGCGCAGATAGGCCGGCAGGAAGGATGAACTGTCGTCCCGGGAAAGGCCAAACGTCGTCTGGGTAAGATCATTCGTTCCAAATGAGAAAAAATCTGCATGCTGTGCAATTCGATCAGCGGTAAGCGCAGCGCGTGGCAGCTCAATCATGGTGCCAATCAGATAGTCGAGCGCGGCACCCTTTTCAGCAAGCACCCGTTTTGCGATCTTTTCGATCCGGCTCCGGAGAATGGAAAGCTCTCGCTCGTCGGATACAAGCGGGATCATGATCTCCGGTGTGACGGTCTCGCCATTTTCGGCTGCAACCGTGCAAGCCGCTTCAAAGATTGCGCGCGCTTGCATCTCGTATATTTCCGGATAGGAAATCCCCAGTCGGCAACCCCGATGACCGAGCATCGGATTGAATTCCTGCAGCTTGGTGGCACGGGCTTTGAGTTTTTCCGCATCCATACCGGAAGCGCGCGCCACTTGCTCGATTTCAGCTGGCGAATGGGGCAGAAATTCATGCAATGGCGGATCAAGCAGGCGGACCGTGACCGGCAGCCCGCGCATGACACGAAAAATCTCCTCAAAATCCGAACGCTGCATCGGCAACAGCTTCTCAAGCGCTGCTGCTCGGCCGGCTTCGTCCTCGGCAAGAATCATTTCGCGTACGGCGATAATCCTGTCACTGTCAAAAAACATATGCTCAGTACGGCAAAGACCAACGCCTTCGGCGCCAAAATCGCGGGCCGTCTGAACATCGTCCGGTGTGTCGGCATTGGTTCGCACGTCCATCCGGCGGACCTTATCAGCCCACACCATGAGTTTGGCAAAGTCACCCGAAAGCTGGGGCTGGATCGTCTCAACCGCGCCGAAAAACACCTTTCCATCTCCGCCATCGACGGTGATCATATCGCCCTTGTTGACCGTCCGGTCCCCAACGATAAACCGCGCTCCCTCTTTGTCGATCTTGAGGTCACCGGCGCCACAAACGCACGGCCGGCCCATGCCGCGGGCAACCACGGCAGCGTGCGAGGTCATGCCGCCGCGCGCCGTGACGATCGCCGATGCGGCATGCATGCCATGGATATCTTCCGGGCTTGTTTCCAGCCGCACTAGAATGACCTTGCGGCCTTCCTGCGCAAGCCGTTCAGCTTCATCCGACTGGAAAACGACTTCGCCGGACGCGGCACCGGGTGAGGCCGGCAGGCCGGTGAGGATCAGGTCGCGCGGCGCATCGGGATCAAGCGAGGGATGAAGAAGCTGGTCCAGCGATTCCGGGTCGACGCGGGTAACGGCTTCTTCCTCCGCAATCAGACCTTCGTCACACATGTCAACGGCAATCTTCAGCGCCGCTGCGGCTGTGCGTTTGCCGGTACGGGTCTGCAACATCCAGAGTTTGCCATCCTGAATGGTGAACTCAATATCCTGCATGTCACGATAGTGTTTTTCGAGTTTTTCAAAAATCGCGACCAGCTCTGCGTAGGTTTCGGGCATGACTTCTTCCATTGAGGGAAGATCATCACCATCGTTTTTCAGCGCTTGGCGCCCGGCAATATTGATCGGCTGGGGTGTACGGATACCGGCAACCACGTCTTCACCCTGAGCATTGACGAGAAATTCGCCATAATACCGGTTCTCCCCGGTTGAGGGATTGCGCGTAAAGGCAACGCCAGTGGCGGAGCGATCCCCCATATTGCCAAACACCATGGCCTGGACGTTGACTGCCGTGCCCCAGCTTTCCGGGATGTGATGAAGCCGCCGGTAGGTCTCGGCACGGTCATTACGCCAGGACCCGAATACAGCTGTGATCGCGCCCCAGAGCTGTTCGTGAGGCTCATGTGGGAAGGGTTTGCCATAGGCCCCGGCAACCGCCTGTTTGTAGCGCGTGATAATCTCTTTCCAGTCGGCAGCTCTTAGCTCCGTGTCAAGAAAAAATTCGTTTTCGTCCTTGTAGGTCTCAAGAATTTCCTCAAACAGATGATGTTCAAGCCCGAGCACGACATTCGAATACATCTGGATAAAGCGGCGATAGCTGTCAAAGGCGAAGCGCTCATCATTGGCGAGCTTTGCCAGGCCCAGAACCGTTTCATCATTGAGGCCAAGATTGAGCACCGTATCCATCATGCCTGGCATGGAAGCGCGCGCGCCGGACCGCACCGAAACGAGGAGCGGATTTGCAGGGTCGCCAAAGCGCATGCCCACCAGATCGCCGATCCGCGACAGGGCAGCGTCGACATCTTCAGCAAGACCGTCGGGATAAGAACGGTCATCCGCATAATAGGCGGTGCAGACCTCAGTTGTGATTGTAAAGCCCGGCGGCACGGGAAGCCCGAGATTGGACATCTCGGCGAGATTGGCCCCTTTACCGCCGAGCAGGTTCTTCATGCCCGACGCCCCGTCGGCCTTGCCGTCGCCAAATTCGTAAACCCGTTTTTCCATGATTGCTTTCCCTGTCCCGATACCCGCGTCGGGCTTTCGGTTCCTTAATTCTCATTCGACGATCCTGGTGCCGGCACGTTGCCATGCCCGGCTGGCATGCCGTTCGTCGCTTTTGGCAGGCTTGTCGCCAAACCGACAGGAATACAAGCCCTTCGCTTGCGATGATGCAATGCAAAATTGCGGGGAAAGGCAAGACCTGTCCCGCATGATCTTGCCAGATGGGGCTGCGGCCGCCAAAGCTGTCCCATGGTGCAAAAGCGGGAAACCAGCCACGCAAAAGGCCCTCGACCAACAGGCCCACGAAACGCAAGCCCGGAGGCCATCTGCGAGGCCACAGAAGTGATCCTTACCGGTGGGCTTGTGGCGATGCCGACCGAGACGGTCTATGGGCTGGCCGCCGACGGCACCCGCGATGCCGCTGTTGCCAGGATCTTTGATGCAAAGGGCAGACCGCAATTCAACCCGCTGATCCTTCATGTGACGGGCCTCGTCATGGCAGAGCAGCTCGCCGAAGTTCCGGCGCCAGCCCGGGCACTGATCGAGGCGTTCTGGCCGGGGGCGTTGACGCTTGTTCTTCGGCAAAAGACGCAGAGCCCCGTTTCAAGACTGGCTACGGCCGGGCTTGAGACAATTGCCCTGCGCCAGCCCGACCATCCGGTCGCAGCCGCCCTGATCGCATCGGCAGACCGCCCATTGGCCGCCCCCAGCGCGAACCCATCGGGTCAGATCAGCCCGACTGAGGCGTCCCATGTGGCAGCGGGACTTGGCGATCGCCTCGATCTGATTCTGGATGGGGGCCGATGCCGGGTCGGTGTCGAATCGACGATTGTCGCGGTTGAGGCCGACCGGCTCGTCATGCTGCGCCCGGGCGCGATCGGCGAAACGACCCTCGTGGGAACCACCGGTCTGCCGGTGACAAGGCCAGAAACAGCCGCAGGCGATGCGCCGCAGGCTCCTGGCATGCTGGCCTCGCACTATGCACCGCGCACGCCCGTAATCCTTAACTGTGCTGAACCACAAGCAGACGCGGCCTATCTGGGTTTCGGACCGGCGCCGACAGCGCACCCCCATACAATGACGTTGTCAGCGACCCGGAATCCGGTTGAAGCGGCCGCCAATCTTTTCGCCATGTTGCATCGGCTTGATGCGCTTTGTCTGAAAAATGGGCTCCAGTCCATCCGTGTTGCCCCAATCCCGGCGGATGACCCGGCGGTAAACGCCGCGCCGCTGCTTCTTGCGATTCGCGACCGGTTACAGCGGGCGGCCGCCTGATTGTCACACCCGCAGACGGTGCGCAGCCAGGACTTCATAATCGGCAAGGCATTTTTCAAATACGGCTTTGTGCTGGGTGTCCACTGAGGGCACTTCGCCGGAGGCAGGGCCAAACCCGGTTGAGGCCCACACACCATTATACCAATGCACGCCCCACACGCCGTCGCCGGGCTGCGGACCGCTCGCCCAGGTTAACATCGCCCGGTCAAAAGGCAGGGAGAGAACCTCGCAAAGGGCCTGCAGGGCGGTTTCGGGGTCCCGCAGAATATCATCGCTGTCGATGAGGGGTGGCGGCGTGCCGGTGAACCCCGAGATCTCGTCAAACAGGGCCCGCTGCTGGCCGGTGCCGATGGCGTCATAGGTCACCGCGTCGTGCTTGCGCGCGAAGGAGGCTATGACCCGGGCCGGATGGCGAATGAGAAAAACATGGCTGGCCCCCATCATCCAGTCGCGCGGGAAACGGGGAAGAAAATGATGGGTCATATGTTTTTGATAATGGACCCGAAATGGCGGTTGCGTCCCGGCGCCAAGCTGCTGTGAGACGATATTTGGGTCTGTGGGCTGGGAGGCGAGAATTTTCGTGCGCATGGGATGGCTTGCCCCGCTGGCGGCAAGCCAGGCGGCATAGAAGGGCTCATCACTGCAGTCGGTGTCTGCGCGTGACCCGAAGCTGCGCATCATCGTTGTCGAGAGATTTCGCGGACCGGACCACATGGCGATCCGCAGGCAAGACCTGTCGTCAGCCATGAGGAATCGGGGTCAGGTTTTCACGGACAAGATCTCTATATGCGCTTCGTAGCTGCTGTGTGATCGGTCCGTTCACGGTTTCAATGGAACGGTCATCAACCGCACGGACGGGCGACAGGCCGGCAAACGTCCCGGTAATGAAGACTTCATCGGCCGAGTAGACGTCAAACAAGGAAAACCGTTTTTCGCGCGCCGGGATATCAAGCCGGTGACACAGCTTCAGAACGTTGCCACGGGTAATCCCGCCAAGGCAATAATCGGGCGGTGATGTCCAGACTTCACCGTTCCGGACAATAAAGAAATGGGTCGAATTGCAGGTGGCAACAAATCCGTCGGGATCGAGCATCAGGGCTTCGTCGGCGCCGGCTTTTTCGGCCTGGATACAGGCGAGGATACAGTTGAGCTTGGAATGGGAATTCAGTTTCTGATCCTGCTCGGCCGGCCCCGTTCGCCGGACATGGACCGTAAACAGTGCCTGGCCGCGCTCAATCAAGCCCGGGACTGGCGACTTGTATTCCGGAATGATCACGACCGTTGGGTCACTGATCGTAAAGCGCGGACCCTGATAGGGCGATTTCTTGATACCCCGGGTGACCATCAGCCGGACGTGAACGCCGTCGGCCATGATATTGGCGCTCAGGCAGGCAAAAAGCCGGTCGGCCATCTCGGCTTTTGACAGGGCCATGGTCATGTCGATCGTCTTGGCACCGGCATAGAGCCTGCTCAGATGATCCGGCAGGAAGGCGACGCCCCCGTCAGTAACCCGCAGCCCTTCCCACACTCCGTCGCCGAGGATAAAGCCGGAATCAAAGACCGAAACGCTCGCCTCATCGCGAGGCTTCAGATCACCATTGACAGAGATCAGGATATCCGCATTGCGCGGGTCCTCCTGGTAATCGTGCACTCCATGGGGCGTGTCAGCCATGGCTCTCCTTTCTGGCACCGGCCTCTCTGGCACCGGGCCTTTCTGGTTCCGGGCACATTGGTCCGGTTGCGCTTTGCTAGGATGATCCCTTATTTCGGAAGGATGACGCAAGACCCTTCTATTCCCGCACGGCGGCTGCCAGACGGATTTGCCGACCAGATTTCCCGGATTGTCGGGCCTAAAGGCCTTGTGCTGCCCGGTGATGCAATGCCGTTTCTCACTGAATGGCGCAAGCGCTGGCATGGCCGGGCTGGTCTGATCGTGCAGCCCGGCTCTGCCGACGAACTCGCCAGCGTCGTGGGGGCGTGCGCGGCGCACCTTGTGGCGATGGTTCCTCAGGGCGGCAATACCGGGCTTGTGGGGGGGCAGATCCCGATGAATGGTGAGGTTCTGATCTCAACGCGCCGCCTTCGGACAATCCATGAAGTCGATGCTGCAAGCAATACCATGCTGGTCGATGCGGGCGTAACGCTGGCTGAGGCACAG
>CAYSMJ010000080.1:9422-11979 GCA_964432075.1 uncultured Caulobacterales bacterium
GGCGCTTTTTCCCCGTATCGATCGGCGCTGAGGGCACCTGTCAGATCGGGGGGATCATCTCCACCAATGCCGGCGGGGTGAATGTTCTGCGCTATGGCAATACCCGCGAGCAGGTTCTGGGTCTTGAAGCCGTGCTGCCTTCGGGTGAGACCTGGAACGGCCTCAACCGGCTGCGCAAGAACAATACCGGCTATGATCTCAAACAGCTGTTTATCGGCGGTGAGGGAACGCTTGGAATCGTGACAAAAGCAATCCTCAAGCTTTATCCGCCGGCGGAAGCCGTGACGACCATGATGGCTGGCGTGCAGAACCTTGATCAGCTTATTGCCCTTCTGGGCGTTGTACAGGCTGGCAGCGGCGGGCTTGTGTCCAGTTTTGAATTCATGGCACGGCCCTGTATTGAGCTGTGCACAAGGCATATTCCGGGATCACGTGATCCGTTCCCTGATTTATATCCCTTCTATGTCCTGATTGAGCTTTCTGCCGGCGGAAATGTTGACCTTATGAAGATGGCCGAAACACTCCTTGGCAAGGCGATGGAACAGGGTCTTGTCGCCGATGCCATCATTGCACAGAACGAAAGCCAGACACAGGGTTTCTGGCATATGCGCCATTCGATTTCCGAGGCTCTGAACGGGGAGGGCAAGGGCGTGCGTCATGATGTGTCCGTACCGATCGCGGCTATCCCGGCCTTTTTGCGCGAAGCGGATGCGGCTGTTGAACGGATCTCGCCCGGGGCCCGGCCGGTTGCCTTTGGCCATGTGGGCGATGGCAATGTGCACTATGACATTCTGCCCCCTGAGGGCGCGTTCGCCGATGCGCTCGACCCGGTCATCGAAACCATCGAACAGGCGGTCTTTGATGTTGTCGATCGGTATGAGGGCTCGATTTCTGCCGAACATGGCATTGGTCAGGCCAAGCGCGTTATGCTTGCCGGGCGCAAAAGCCCGGTTGAGATGGAAATGATGCGGTCTATCAAGACCGCACTTGACCCGCACGGCCTGATGAACCCGGGAAAAGTTCTCTGAATTTCAGCCAAAAGAAAGAAAAAGACCATGCTGATCCTTCTGTCTCCGGCAAAAAATCTCGATTTCACAGAAGCGCCAATGGAAATCCCCGCCACAAGGCCAAAACTGCTGGCCGAAACAAAAACCCTCAGTACAGTTACAAAAGATCTGTCACCGGCCGATCTGAAAGGGATGATGAAAATTTCCGACAAGCTGGCGGCGCTGAATTATGAGCGGTTTCAGGATTTCTCAGGCTACGGAGGAAAACCCGCTGCACTGGCGTTTAATGGCGATGTCTATCTGGGTTTCGATGCCAAAACACTGGAGGCTGACGATCTTGCGTTTGCCCAGGATCATGTGCGGATTCTTTCGGGGTTTTACGGACTGTTGCGTCCGCTTGATGCCATTGAGCCTTATCGCCTTGAGATGGGGGCAAAACTCAAGACTGAACGCGGCAAGTCTCTTTATGATTTCTGGGGGGCCCGGATTGCTGAAGAAGTCGGCAAGGGGCTGCGTGGTCACGAAGACAGGACAGTGGTCAATCTTGCCTCAAATGAATATTTTGGTGCCGTCGATACCGACGCCTTGAAGGCCCCGGTCGTCACGCCTGTTTTCAAGGAAGACAAAGATGGAAAGCTCCGCCAGCTGCAGTTCTTTGCCAAACGTGCCCGCGGCATGATGACCCGGTGGGCCGTCCAGAATCGCCTGACCCATGCGGCGCAACTCAAAGGCTTTGACGTCGAAGGCTATCGCTTTGATCCGGACTCTTCAGACGACACCAAATGGCTTTTCCGACGTCCGCAACCAGAGCCAAAAGCCGGGTGAACGATTAAGCTATCTGGGCCCGGACCGATACGGGGCAGGGCTTATACCAAACTGGATGGATCGGAACCGATCCGTGCTGCGCAGGCAATCGGTTGATGGCTGGGAACCGTCAAGGCGCCACGGCGCTTACTCGGCAAACCGCTCAAGGACATGGCGAAAGCCAAGGCCGGCGGCGTCACCGGCTGCAAATCCGCTGAGATCGACCTTGAACGGTTGATTGCCAATCTGGGCCAAAGCGGCTCTGACCCGATCCGCCGCCACCGCGCGGTTCGTCCGGGTTACGGTCCCAAAGGGTTTCAGCACCGCTGGCGCCGATGATGCCAAAACGTCAACCCGGAAATCCTCAACATCCGGTCGCCCCGCTGGGGTGCGGCGCGCGGCAATGACCGCACGGGCAAGATCCAAGCCGTCAGTGGCGTATCGTTTCCATAAGGATCGCTCCTGTCCGATGCGCCAGGTCCATTCGAGGCCGACCTTTTGCATCCAGACCGGCGCACGGGCGATGGTGTTGGCGGTAAAATCGACAACGGCGCCAAGATGGGCGAGGACCGGGGCATTGAGTGCATCCTGATTTTTGTGGATCCAGGCCTGGCCCTTGGCGAAACCCAGAGAAACCACAAGGAAATCTGGGGCAGCCTGGTTGATGCTGTCGAGGATGGTGGGCAGGCTCATCTCGTCAACGCTGCCAACGCCGGGATTGAGTGCGCCAATACCGGTGAGCCCGG
>CAYSMJ010000081.1:0-7776 GCA_964432075.1 uncultured Caulobacterales bacterium
ATTCCGGTTACACCGGTTGGGGTCGGATCAAACCTGCTGGTGCGCGATGGCGGCGTTCGCGGCGTGGTGGTGCGGCTTGGCAAGGCCTTTGCGGAAATCCATACTGACGGCATGAATGTCCATGCGGGTGCGGCGGCCCTTGATGCCCAGGTGGCCCGGGGGGCGGCCGATACCGGTATTGCTGGGCTTGAATTTTTCTCCGGTGTGCCAGGTACTATCGGCGGGGCGCTGACAATGAATGCGGGCGCCTATGGCCGTGAAACCAGAGATGTGCTGATCGAAGCCACGGGCTTTTCCCGGAGTGGTGAGGCTTTCGCACTGGAAAACCACGAAATGCAGTTTGCTTACCGACATTGCGGTGCGGCGCGCGACGTGTTTTTTACCGGCGCGATTTTTCGCGGGTCGTTTGGCAGGGCAGCGGCCATTCGCGGGCGGATGGATGAGATTCAGGCAAAACGCGAGGCCAGCCAACCGATCCGCGAGCGGACGGGCGGGTCAACCTTTGCCAACCCGCCGGGGCTTAAATCCTGGCAACTGATTGACAGTGTTGGCGGGCGTGGCCGCGTTTGCGGCGATGCACAGGTCTCCGACCAGCATTGTAATTTCCTAATCAATCGTGGAAAGGCCACATCGCAAGATCTTGAAAATCTTGGTGAAAGTCTGAGGTCTGATGTGCTGTCCGAGCATGGCATTGCGTTGCGTTGGGAAATCCGGCGCCTCGGCGAGGCCTTGCCTGCAAACGAAGATTGAGCATGAAGACATACGCGCATATTGCTGTTTTGAAAGGTGGCTGGTCGCCGGAACGGGAGGTCAGCCTGGTCTCTGGCGCCGCCGCGGCGCAGGCGCTGGCGGCAGCGGGCTACCGGGTCACGGAAATTGATGTGGGCCGGGATGTGGCCGCCCGTCTCGGTGCCGAAAACCCCGATGCCGTCTTCAATGCGCTCCATGGTCAGTGGGGAGAGGATGGGTGTGTCCAGGGACTTCTGGAGGTGATGGGTCTTCCCTATACCCATTCCGGCGTGCTGGCCTCGTCGCTTGCCATGGACAAACAGCGCGCCAAGGCGGTTTTTCAGCAGATTGGTATCCGCGTGCCTGCCGGGCGTCTGCTCAGCCCGGACGAGATTGCTGCGTTCGATCAGCATCATCCGATGGAACCGCCCTATGTGATCAAGCCAAACAATCAGGGCTCATCCGTTGGTATCCATATCATCCGCCACGGCGATAACCGGCCGCCACGAAGCCTGATCGAGGGCGATGAAACCCTGCGTGGTCAGGCGCTGGTGGAGACTTTTATCCCCGGCCGGGAACTCACTGTTGCGGTGCTTGGGGACCAGCCGCTTTGCGTCACGGAAATCCTTCCAAAAACCGCGTTTTACGATTATGAAGCCAAATATGCCGCAGGCGGATCGGACCATCAGCTACCGGCGGATCTGCCGACAGCCATAACCGAGGCCGCCATGGAGATGGCCCTGAAAGCGCACAGGGCACTCGGCTGCCGCGGGCTGTCGCGCGCCGACTTTCGTCTTGATGGAAACGATGTTTCCGGGCTCCACTGTCTTGAAGTGAATACCCAACCCGGGCTAACTCCGACATCACTGGCGCCGGAACAGGCGGGGTACCAGGGGATGTCTTTTGAAGCGCTCGTCGACTGGATGGTGGAGGATGCCTCATGCCAGCGGTAAAAACCCGAGGCGGGAAAACAAAGAAGACCCGTGCCAACACACGCGGCAACAGCACCCGTAACAAGCGGTCACAAACCGGGCTCAGCGTTTATGGCAGGGCCGTTCTGTCCCGTGTCCGGCTTGCTGGCGGGACGGGGCTTGCGGTGTTTGCCGGGCTTGTCTTTTTTGTCGTGCTGATCAGCGGCACCATCGGCACGGTCGGTGATCATATTGCCCGTATGGCGGATCGGCAAATTACGGCAATTCTGGTTGGAAATGGCTACAGGGTTGAGCGTGTCACGATTGTCGGGCGCGATCAGACCCGTGAAAGTGATATCGCAGCAGCGCTTGGGCCGGTCCATGGAATGTCGCTTCTCAGCTTTGATCCGCACCGGGCCCGTGCGGACATTGAGGCCCTTGGCTGGGTGCGATCGGCGAGCGTCAGCCGTCTGTGGCCTAATCATGTTAATGTTTCGATCCGTGAGCGGACACCGGCTGCGGTCTGGCAGTTGCGGGGCGAGTTACGGTTGATCGATAATGAAGGCGTTCCGATCCGAGAGGTCGGGGCATTTGAACATCCGGGCCTGCCGCTGATTGTCGGAACCGGCGCGCCGGAGGCTGCAGCGCCGCTGATTCAGCGTCTGGAACGGGCGCCGGAGATGCGGCGCCGGATTTCCGCCCTGGTGCGGATCGGTGCCCGTCGTTGGGACCTTCGTTTTACCAATGGCGCGCGCGTATATTTGCCTGCTGCCGGCTTTGAGGCCGCGATTGGCGATCTGGTTTTGTTGCAGGAAACCGTCAACGTACTTGACCGGGGTTTCGAATATATCGATTTTCGCGATCCGGAAGCGACTTATTTTCATTGTCCGGGAGCAGACAAGACGATCAGCAATGTTGCCGATCTTCTTGAGGCCGGTTTTACCTGCGAGCCAGTTCAGACCGGCTGATATGAAATCCGCGCGACATCGTGAACTGCGGGAAGGATAATCTGTGTTTGCAAGTGAACCGCCGGTTTCGCTGATCGAATTGCCAAAGCGCAAATTGCCCCGGGAGGGTCTGACGGTCGCGGCGCTCGATATGGGGAGTGCAAAGACTGCCTGTTTCATGGCTAATATTCACCATACGGCCGATGGGCATATCGACTGCGATGTGATCGGGGCCGGACATTGCGGCGCCGGCGACACGGGCGAGACCGACGGTGCGAATGGTGCTGGTGCCCCTGGGCTTGCCCTGAAGGAGGCTGCCATCCGCCGCGCCGTGAATGCGGCTGAGACCATGGCTGGCGACCCGGTGCAAGGGGTGAGTTTTCTGGTGCCCGGGACGGCCCTGCGGACGATCCGTCTTGTTGCTGATCTTGACCTCGCGTCAGGCTTTGTCACCCGCGAAGATCTGTCTGAATGCCTTGCAGAGGGCCAGCGGCTGATAACGCCCGAGGGCCACCGGGCCATCCATACCCTTGCCACGCGCTATCAGCTCGATGGGGTCGATACCGGGCCCGATCCGAAGGGCCAGTGTGGCCATGTCCTGACAACCCATATTCTCGGCATCTGTGTGCCGGAAACCCGGCTTGTGACCTGGCGCCGTGCGGTCGAAAGTGCGGGCCTGTCGGTGGCAGGCTGGTGTGCGGCGCCCTTTGCGGCCGGTGAAGCGGTCATCACCGATGATGAAAAGCAATTTGGTACCCTTGTTCTTGATCTCGGCGCGGATGAAACAGGCTATGCGCTTTTTCGCGATGGCCAGCTTTATGGCTGCGGCGGTGTCGGTTTTGGCGGCGCACGACTTGCGCGCGAAGTCGCCCAGAACGTCTCAACCCCGATTCGGGAAGCCGCGCGTCAGATCATTCTCACCGGTACGCTTCTGGCATCGGCGAGCGACGCCCACAGGGTCGTGGAAATGACGCCGCTCGCACCGGACGAGCCAATGGTGCGGATCAGCCGCGCCGAACTCTCAGCGGTGCTGACGGGTCTGATCGAGACGCTTTTTGAAAAGGTCGTGGAGCAGATCAGGGCCGATGGCTGCGACATGTCGTTTGTGCGACGTCTTATTCTGACCGGCGGGACAAGTCAGTTGCATGGTGCACGCGAACATGCCGAAGGCATATTCGGGCTCAAGACAAGGCTCGGCAGACCGGTTGATCTGAACGGAACGCCCGAGGCTCTGACGGGCCCTGCCTTCGCCGCTGGCCTTGGTACCTTGTCGATGCTGACACAGGCCTATCGGGCCAGTGCAGGACGGGGCGATTTGGGTGAATTCAGGCCGACACCACGGACGCGGAGCGTTTTGGGTTGGCTCAAGTCAAATTTCTAGCGAAATTGCCAAAAAAACATCGTCAAAATGAAAGTTTTTAACAGGCGTTAACCATTTGGTAAGGGAACTGACCGAAGTCTTAACCGACGTTAACCTTGCTGGCCGCTTCACCCCGGTCAGACCTCCGCATAGCGACCATAAGGGGAAGACCGGAGCAGGCCATGCCAATAAATATCAGCGTACCCGAAACCAGCGAACTCAAACCGCGGATCACCGTGATCGGCGTTGGCGGAGCCGGCGGCAATGCCGTCAACAATATGATCGAAAGCCAGCTTGAAGGCGTGGAATTCGTGGTAGCCAATACCGACGCCCAGGCCGTTGGCCTGTCCAAGGCCACGAAGAAAATCCAGCTTGGAGTGAACGTGACCCAGGGCCTTGGTGCTGGCTCAATCCCGGATGTGGGTGCCGCTTCGGCGGAAGAATCGCTTGAAGAGATCATGGATCATATCGGCAATTCGCACATGCTGTTCATCACTGCTGGCATGGGCGGTGGCACCGGCACCGGCGCAGCGCCCGTCATCGCCCAGGCGGCGAAAGAACGCGACATCCTGACTGTCGGCGTCGTGACAAAGCCGTTTCATTTTGAAGGCGCCCGCCGGATGCGGGTTGCCATGGCCGGTGTTGAAGAACTCCAGAAACATGTTGATACGCTGCTAATCATTCCAAACCAGAACCTGTTTGCGATTGCCGATGAGCGGACAACCTTCCATGAAGCCTTTGCAATGGCTGACGAAGTGCTGCATTCGGGCGTCCGCGGTATCACTGATCTTATGGTCATGCCCGGTCTTATCAATCTTGACTTTGCCGATGTGCGCACGGTCATGGGTGAGATGGGCCAGGCCATGATGGGAACCGGCGAAGCCGATGGCGACAAGCGCGCGATCGAAGCTGCGGAAGCGGCGATTTCCAATCCATTGCTCGATAAGGTTTCCATGAAAGGTGCACGTGGTGTCCTGATCAACATCACCGGCTCCATGGATATGAAGTTGTTTGAGATCGACGAGGCGGCAAACCGCATCCGTTCCGAAGTTGATCCGGATGCGAATATCATTATCGGCTCAACCTTTAATCAGGAACTTGAAGGCAAGGTTCGGGTATCGGTTGTGGCGACTGGCATCGATGTCGAGCGCCCCGAGGGTGAGGAGGCGAAGCCGGCAGAGGCCGCAGCACAGCGTCCTTCTCTTGCGGCAAAACCCTGGCGTGAGCCGGCCGCAGCGCCGCAGCCGGTTTCAGCGTCCGTATCCACAAGCGTACCGGCGCAGACCAGCGTTCCGGCAACGCCACAAAACCTTTCGCCGCGCGAAGCGCAGCCCTTTGCCGATACGTCCATCCAGCAAAATCCGGTTGGGGATGTGCATGCCCGGATCCGGAAACTGCTGACCGAAGGCGATCCGGCCGGTTTGTCTGTAACAAAAGCAGAACAGCAGAAACGGACCGGTCTCAACCAGGAGCCGGGGCCGAAGCCTGTCACCGATGATGTGCAGGGGGCACGCAACCCCTTCCGGTCCCCGCGTCGAAATGCGATCAGCAATACCTTGAAAAATCTCACGGGCGCGCAAGATGCGCCCGAGCACGGCACGGCAACGGCCTCCCAAAGTGGCGATCTGTTTAAGGATGATCCGGATGAAGAACTCCAGATTCCGGAATTCCTTCGTAAAAAGAAGATCGGTTAACCGACCTGTGTGTAACATGTAGCGTGCTGGCCCGGCTTTGCGAAGCCGGGCTTTTTTATTGACCGGTGACAAGCGGTCTCTGGCTCTCCAGCCCCATGGCAAGAATAACCGGGTCATGGTCCTGCCTGTCCTTGAAAGCGCTTTTTCCGGTCAGGCCCCACCAGTCAAGTGAGATCGCCGTCTGTGCGACCGGTGGGCCCATAGTGGCGCCGGGGCCGAGGACGATGATACAGTCCGGGGCGAATTCTTTCAGACCGACTTCGACCGATTTAGAGAAATCATAGGTCTGTGTGATCTGTGTGCCGAGTGTATAGGCGTAAAGCGCATCAATATCGCTTGCCCCTGGCATCCACAACAGGCCGGACCCATCGATCATTGGCAGGGATGGCTGGGCAAAAAGGGATCGCGGCACCAATTGGCAAGCCTCATCAAGCAGACCCTGAAGAAGCGGTGTGTGAAAAGCCGCGTGAAAGGAAAGCCTCATCGGGTAGCGACCTTCCCCTGGCAGATTGTCCTGCAAGTAGCCAAGCGCGCCATCATCTCCCGCGAGAACCGCTGTGCCGCCGAGCCTGATGGAAAGATAAGCCTCATGGCCGGCCTGTCTGGCACCGGCAATTGCTGTGGCGATAACGGCTTGCCGAATTGGGTCTGGCCGCCAGTCCTCGTCCACGACGGGGTATAGCATTTGTCCGCCAACCCCTTTTTCGTGCATCAAGCGCCCCATCCCATTAATCAGGATGGGCCAGCCCTCCCCGGAAAGCGCACCGGCGCAGGCCAGGGTCAGGTACCAGCCCATAGAATTGCCGGCAATGGCAATAATTTCATATGCAGATCTGTCAATTGACTGAAAATCGGCCATGGCGCAGGCCGAGATCAGCAGCGAGGCATTTTCCCCATTGGTATGGCGCGACAATACAAAGCGTTCGGCGCCGTCCAGTTCTGATATCGGTGTTTGACCTGTGCCCTCGCGAAAGGCATCGAGCCAGTCGATAAAACCCTTTTTGTCCGCATGATGACGGGCAAGATAACCAAGTTCGTCGGCCTGATAGGCGCCGCGACCGGGACAGATCACCAATGCGGTTTTGTGCGCCGTCATTCCGCAGCCCTTACTGTGCCGGTACGGAGCATGTCCCGTATGGTCGTTGCAATTTCATCGCGGCTCGGCAGCGGCAGGGTTGCGGCTGTGCCAAGCGGAATAAAGCTGTCATCGGCGGTAATCCGGCGCAAAGGTGCTGAAATTCCGCCTTCAATCAGGGCTGTCATAATCGCTTCGGAAAGCGAGCCAGTTCGCCGGCATTCATCGACGATGAGGATTCGCGGTGCCTTTCGCGTTGCAACCAGCAGGTCATCCAGTGGCAGCGGGTGCAGCCAGCGCAGATCGAGGAGTGCAACGCTGATCCCGTCAGCCTGAAGATCATGCCGAGCCTGGCGGCTTAGAAACGCGCCATTGCCATAGCTGATGACAAGACAATCACTTTGTGACGGATCGCCTTCAAGTCCGGCTGTGCGAAAAGGTGTCTGAACCGGTGTGTCACCATAGGCGGCGAGGGCCAGAGCGTCACCGCTTTCGACAAGATCGGGGGTGTTGTAAAGCGCGATCGGCTCCAGAAAGACCACGACACGATTTTCCTCTGCAGCCAGACGATAAGCCTCGCGCATCATGGTGCCCGCGTCCCGGGCCGTGGACGGGCAGGCAAGAATGATGCCGGGAATATCGCGGATGACGGCAATGCTGTTGTCATTGTGAAAATGCCCGCCAAACCCTTTCTGATAGCCGAGCCCGGCGATCCGGATCACCATCGGGTTGGTAAACTGGCCATTGGAGAAAAAGGAGAGGGTGGAGGCCTCACCACGCAACTGGTCTTCCGCATTGTGAAGATAAGCAAGAAACTGAATTTCCGGGATCGGGATAAACCCGTTATGGGACAGACCGATGGCAAGCCCAAGAATTGTCTGTTCGTCGAGGAGGGTGTCAAAGACGCGGCCGCGGCCAAAGCGTTTCTGCAGGCCGGCGGTAACGCCGTATACGCCGCCCTTGCGGCCAACATCCTCGCCAAAGACCACGGCACGATTATCTGACTGCAGAATATCACTGAGCGTTGTATTGATATGCCGCGACAACGCAACCGGTTTTG
>CAYSMJ010000081.1:7786-11577 GCA_964432075.1 uncultured Caulobacterales bacterium
CTTATGGCGGTTTTTCGGGTTGATTTTGCCGGGATCAGGCTGGCGGTGATGGCTTGTCGGCTTTCGAGTTTTGGGCGGGTGCTTGCCACCTGCAGGATGCGGCTGATTCGGGTGCGCATGGCTTCATACCGCCCGATAAGGTCAGTACCTGATGCAATATTGCGACTGATCAAAAGCCTCGCCGTCAGGAGCAGCGGGTCAAGCGCCTCGCAGCGTTCAATCTCAGTCAACGGGGCATAGGCCGCCTCAATATCGGCGCCAGCGTGACCCATCAGCCGGATCGTTCTGGCATGGAGAAAAACCGGACTGCGGGTCGTGCGGCAATAGCGTGCCGCAGCCCGCATGATCGTAAAGGCGGTTTCCGGATTGCGTGTGTCGCAGGCAAAATAGGTCAGGCCCGGACGGTGTCTGAAATTGTCTTCGATCCAGCCTTGCGGGGTCTCGACCGATATGCCGATCCCATTATCCTCGCAAACAAACAGGATGGGCATGGGGCTTGCGCGCCGGGCCGACCATGCGGCAGCATTCATGGCGCCCTGGGCGGTCGAATGGTTTGCGGAGGCATCGCCAAAGCTGCAAAGAATAATGGAATCGTTCGGAAGGACTGGCTCATCAAGCCGGACCTTCCGGGCAAGACCCAGCGAATAGGCCGCCCCCACGGCCTTGGGCAGATGCGAGGCGATGGTGCTCGTCTGGGGCGGGATAAACAGATCCCTGCTGCCAAGAACCTTGTGGCGCCCGCCGGAAACCGGGTCCTCTGCAGACGCACAAAATGACAGTGCCATATCATAGAGCGGCGTCGCGCCGGGAAGGGCTTTCGCCCGCTGGATCAGGAAAGCGCCATCCCGGTAGTGCAGAAATCCCATATCCGTGCGCCGTGTCGCAAGCGCAAGGGCCGCCATGCCTTCATGGCCTGCGCTGGCGATGGAATAAAAGGTCTGGCCCTTGGTGCGTCTTGCCATCAGATCGAGATGTCGGCTCATGATCTGGGTATCGAAGATATCCATCAGCGTGGGGCCGGAGAGCCTGCTGCCCGCTGGCGTGTCGCAGGCCGGATCATCGGGCAGGCTGCCTTCGGTCAGCCGCCGGACAAAGGTGCTGTCGATCGCATCGGCGCGGTCAAACATCTCACATTCTCACTTTCTGCCAGGTGGTTATACCGAAACCGACGGCGCCTGCCAGCCCGCCATGACAGCGACACCGCGAGTGCGAGGCCGGTAATGCTCCGTTTACGGGAAACTTATCCATCCATTCGCTGCGTGCGTTATGGTCTGCCCTGTTAGAGCTATCCGGATAACAAACCCATGGAAATTTCCGCAAACCTGTCCCTTTCCTATGTCATGCCGCAGCAGGCCCAAAAACATGTCACTGTAAATGAAAGCTTTCGTCGGCTCGACGCCATCACGCAGCTTTCGGTTCTCTCCGACGCGGTTGATACTGAGCCCGCCGATCCGGCCGATGGTGACCGATATCTGATCCCCCAAGGGGCAACCGGGACCGCATGGACGCAGTTTCAGGCCGGTAGCATTGCAGCGTTTCAGGATGGCGCCTGGGCAGAGATCGTGCCGAAAACCGGCTGGCGCGCCTTTGTCGAAAATCACGATAGCCTGTTTGTTTTCGACGGCTCGACCTGGTCAGAGATCACCGCTGGGAGTGGGGGCTCTGGCGGTACGTCTGAGACCGCTTCGAAATTCGGGATCAACACAACAGCCGACACAACAAACCGCCTGGCGGTGAAGTCTGACGCAATCCTGTTCAGCCATGATGATGTAACCCCCGGCAATGGCGATTTGCGGTTTGTTCTCAACAAGGCGGCAACCGGTGGGACGGCCTCGTTTTTGTTTCAGCGGGCTTTCAACGGGCAGGTGGAAATGGGCCTCCTCGGCAATGACCAATTTGGCATTCAGGTCTCAAACGATGATGGCGCCAGTTTTTTGCCAGCTCTTTCCATCGACCCGGCTAAAAATGAAATCGCCATGGCTCGGGCTTTGATAGGCGATGGTGTCCGCAATGCGGAGCTTCATTTTTCAACAAACAATGAAGACCCGTTTTGGGCTGTCGGTCAGGGAAGTGATGACTCGTTCTATATTCAGCGTCGCAGTGGTGGGTTCGGAACTGGTGGCAAGGTTCTGATCTATAATGAAAGTGGTGCGCTTGGTTTGTGGGGCGTCCCCTCGTCCAAGGGAAAAATTGCGACGATAAGCAATATCAATGTCGATGGTGTCGATAATATTCTTTACCTGGAACAAACAGCAGGGACACAGGCCAATGGCGTTGTGCAATTTCATAATCGGCAAGACAATGCGACGCCAATTCTTCGGTGTACAACGAATACAAATACCGTGCTTAATGTCCCGGCAGACGGCACAATCACGCTCGGCCTGCCCTTGCAACTTGTGGCTAAAACCGTGGCAACGCTTCCCAATGCGGCGCAAGCAGGCGCCGGGGCCCTTGTTTTTGTCAGCAATGCGGCTGGCGGCAGTGTTCCGGCATTTTCCGACGGCACCCAGTGGCGCCGAATGACCGATCGTGCCGTTGTGAGTTAAGGGGTTCACACCCGCCGCTCAGCCCGGCAGGGCTGAAACCCCTGTCTCGCATCCTTTTTGAAAATCGCTATGGTGGTGCCTTTATCAATGCATGAGAGCGTTAGACCATGGAAAGTCGTGAAATCACCATTCTTGTGACGCTTGTGGCCTACAAGGTCGTGCTTGTCCTGATCGGGCTATGGGCGTCGCGGCGGATTGAGACTGCTGATGATTATCTGATCGGCGGGCGCAAGGTTGGCCCGATCATCTCCGGGTTTTCCTATGCGGCGAGCACCTCATCCGCATGGGTCCTTCTGGGGGTGTCGGGGTTTATTTTCACAACGGGTCTGTCGGGCTTGTGGATGATCCCGGGCATTTGGGGCGGCTATGTCGCGATGTGGCTGTGGGCAGGCCCAGCCCTGCGCGCCGAAAGCGCCGACCGCGAGCATGTGACCATGACTGATTATCTGACAGCGGCGCTTGTACCGTCTGCTCGCCGATGGATTGCCATCGCTGCCACTGTGATGATCGTGTTCTGTTTTGTATTCTATATTGCCGCACAGTTCGACGCTGCGGCGAAAGCCCTTGTGGACCATTTCGACCTGTCCATGACCGAGGCTGTATTGATCGGTGCCGGGATTATCACGCTTTACTGCCTGCTTGGCGGGTTCTGGGCGGTTAGCGCTACCGATACGCTGCAGGGCATGGTGATGGCGGTGATTGCCTTCGGACTGCCCCTGGCCGTTGTCATCGCGGCCGGGGGCCCGGGCGGGATTCTCGCAGAAATCAGCGCGGTTCCCGATCCGGGCTTTGTGGATATGGCCGGCGGGATGGGGCCCTTGCTGTTTCTTGGTTTTGTTGTGGGGCTATGGGGGATCGGGCTTGGCGCGCTTGGCCAGCCCCATCTTCTGTCTCGCCTGATGGCGCTCGAGAGTGAGCAGGCCCGCCGGACCGGCTTTCTTATTGCCATGCTCTGGGCCGTGCTTGTCTATTGTGGCATGGCCGCGCTTGCGCTGGGTGGGCGGGCGCTTGTTGCCTCCGGACGCATGCCGACGCCCCTCACGGGGGAAAGTTTATTTTATGAGGCAGCCGGCTTTGTCTTGCCGCCTGTTTTTGCAGGGATCGTGATTGCCGCAACCCTGTCTGCGGTCATGTCGACGGTTGATTCGATCCTGCTTGCGGCCGCTGCGGCCGTAGCCCATGATCTCGGGATCAACCGGTGGCGTCCGAAAGCAGCCGTCTTTCTCTCGCGTGCGACCATGCTTG
>CAYSMJ010000081.1:11587-11956 GCA_964432075.1 uncultured Caulobacterales bacterium
ATGCTTGGGATTGCGGCCCTCGGTGTGGTTCTGACGCTCACCCTGCCGGACACGATTTTCAACCGCGTCCTGTTTGCCTGGTCGGCGCTTGGCGCCGCCTTTGGTCCGGTGATTGTCGCGCGCGTTGCCCGGTGGCAGCCGGCCGCCTGGGCAATACTGACCGCCATGCTTGTCGGCTTTGGGGTTACGGTGTTTTTCTATACTTTAGGGACGTTACCGGGCGCTGCAGACGGGCCCTGGGGCGGGGTGATCGCTCTTGCCCGCTTGCCTGGCGATCCCTTCGAGCGTGTTGTGCCGTGGATCGTGCCGCTGATCGTGCTCCGGGTGGGAAGAGACAGACAGGCTGATGCCCGGGCCGGAGGTGGCGGT
>CAYSMJ010000082.1:0-7365 GCA_964432075.1 uncultured Caulobacterales bacterium
GGCTTTGCGCGGCGACGGGGCAGGGGCTGGCTGGTGACGGGTGCCAACGGCCTTGACGTCCGCGATGCCATCGACCGCGCGGACGGCGGCAATTGCGGCCTGCAGCAGGCGATTTGCACTATCTGCCGGTTCATCGCGCGCCTCAAAGGTAAACCGGGCAATCCCATCGGCCACGCTGAGCCCGGCGATCCGGCCCTCGGCAATGACGGAGCCTCCGGTTGCGGGATTGATGACGCCGGTCAGCGCATTGCGTACGGTCATGACCGCAGGCGTCGCTGACTGGTTTGGTCGGGACATCTGGGGGGGAATCTCGTCATTCATCATTGGCCTCCGCGGCATTCGGCACCAGGGCGAGACGATCTTTCACCGCGTCGGTCCATTGCACCTTGAGAAAACAGTGACATATATACGCCAAACCGGGGAATGAACCCCGAGCCTCCCGCGCGTATGAGCAAGGTTGATCCTTTTTCGACACGATCCGCTTGAACGCCCATCCTCAGGAAGAAGTAAGACTGCATGCCCTGGCACGACAATTCCGGTAATGGCACCGGCGATATGAACAAGAATGATGGCCCGGTTCGGGGGCCGTGGGGACAAACCCCCAACGATGGCGGATCCAAGGGAGGGCCGAATGGCAGGCGCCCGCGCCGGCCCGGCAATGAACCGCCCGACCTTGAAGAATTGCTCGAAGCCTCCCGGCAGCGGCTCAAACGCGCCTTCCCGCGGCGGGGCGGTGGCGCCGGGGGCGGCGGCAGCGATTTCAAGCTGTCGGCGCCAATTCTGGGCGGCGCGGCTGTTGTGCTGGCCATTATTTACGGCCTGACCGGGCTTTACCAGGTGGAAGCCCAGCAGCAGGCTGTCTTGACCACCTTTGGCCAGTATTCCAGTATTTCTGGCCCGGGGCTGCATTGGCATGCGCCAGTGGTCCAGGCGGTGGATATCGTTCCCGTTCAGGCCGAACGCACCACCACTATTCCCGGCTCCGGTCAGGAAAACCTGATGCTGACGAGTGACCGAAGCATCGTCAACGTCACCTTCCAGGTGAACTGGAAAGTCAAAGAAGTGAATGATCCCGACGGGCTGCCCAACCCGGCAAAATTTATCTTCAATATTGAAGACCCTGAGGGCACGGTTCGCGCGGTTGCGGAAGCCGCCATGCGCGAGACCATTGGGGGCAAGGAGCTTGACCGGATCATCACAAGCGGGCAGGCGGAGATCCGTGAACAGACCCGCGCGCGCATCCAGGCAACGCTGGACCGCTATGATGCCGGGATTGACGTGATCCGGGTAAACCTCGACCGGCCGGAAGCCCCCAGTTCGGTCCGCGAAGCGTTTGTCGACGTGGTCAAGGCTCGCAATGACCGCGAACGGATGATCAACGAGGCGGAACGCGAAGCCAACCAGATCATTCCCGTGGCGCAGGGTGAAGCCCAGAAAATGATCCAGGAAGCTGAAGCCTATGCAGCGACAACCCTGGCGGAGGCGCAGGGCCAGGCTGGCCGGTTCAACAAGATCTTCGAGGAATTCAAAAAAGCACCGGACGTGACCCGCGATCGGATGTATCTTGAAACGACCGAAAAGATCCTCAAGGACATGAACAAGATCGTGGTTGACCAGGGCGCAGGATCCGGGGTCGTTCCCTATCTGCCGCTTAATGAGTTGACCCGTCGTCAACCCCAGAACAACTAGCCGGATCTCCCTGGCAGAAGGACTGAAGACCGATGAATTCTCCCAAACTGATAGGCGCCGGCATCGTCGTGATCGCGTTGTTTACGCTTCTTGTTCAATCTCTGTTTACCGTCACCGAGACGGAAAACGCCCTCGTTGTTCAGCTTGGTGATCCCAAGCGGGTGATCGAAGAGCCGGGTTTGCAATTCAAATTGCCCTTCGTTCAGTCGGTTGTAAAAATTGACAACCGGAACCTCGAATTTGATCTCGGCAGTACCCAGGAAATCTCCGACGTCAATCAGGAGCGGCTGACGGTGGACGCGTTTGTTCGTTACAAGATCACTGATCCGCTCCTGTTTTATCAGCGCTTCCGCCCCGGCACATCGACCGATGCAAGGCTTATTCGGCAGAATGGGCAGGCCCGGATCCAGTCGATCCTGATCTCAAGCTTGCGTGAGACGCTCGGTGAGGTGACGATTGCCGATGTGGTCACCAATCTGCGGGCTGAACTGATGAACCGGATCGAAACGCGGATGCAGACCGAAGCCTCGACATTTGGCGTCAATATCATCGATGTGAAAATTCGCCAGGCTGATTATCCGGAGGATATCGCCAACAATGTTTACGAGCAGATGCGTTCGGAGCGGCAGGAAAGCGCCCAGCTGATCCGTTCAGAAGGCCAGCGCGAAAGCACCCGGATCCGCGCCGAGGCCGACCGGCGCAAGGCGGAAATCCTTGCCGATGCCAACCGTCAATCCCTTGAAATTCAGGGGACAGCCGACGGGCGTCGGAATGCGATCTTCAATGAGGCCTTCGGCAAGGATCCTGAATTTTTCCGGTTCTACCGCAATCTGCAGGCCTATGAGACGGCGCTGCAGGAAGGCGAGACGACAATCGTCCTGTCCCCTGACAGTGAATTTCTTCGCTATTTCAACAATGTAGAAGGCACGCGCAACAATCAACGCTGACCCGCCCGCATGCGGCCATCAACCTGATTGCAACATTGTCGCCGTAAACTGGCGCTTTGCCGTTACAGGTACCAATTGTTATCTTGGCCAGTCTGAAATGCTGCGTTAACCTAGGTACAAAATTGTTCAGACCCCAGTGAGGATTCCGCCATGCGCCCTTCGTTGACCTTATCGCGTCAATTGCTCAGCCTGATGGCCGCGCTCGTCCTGATGCCAGCAGCACTTGGCCCCGGGACGCCAGCGGCGGCCCGGGGCACGCCGGAAGGTTTTGCCGACCTTGCCGAACGCCTGACGCCGGCGGTGGTCAATATCTCCACAAAAACCGAAGTACGCGGGATCGGCGCCCTTGATGGCGAACTGGCCCCGCTGCAGCGGAAGTTCGGGCGCCGGGAAGCGAATTCGCTCGGGTCAGGATTTATCATCAGTTCTGCCGGGATCGTTGTGACCAACAATCACGTGATCGACAACGCCACCGCGATCAAGGTGCTCCTGAGTGATGGCCGTCAATATGATGCCAATATACGCGGTGTCGACCGGGAAACCGACCTTGCCGTGCTCGAAATTCTGGCTGAGGGCGTGAAATTTCCCTATGTCAGCTGGGGCAATTCTGAAGCGGCACGGGTCGGCGAATGGGTTGTGGCGATCGGGAACCCGTTCGGGCTTGGCGGTTCTGTCAGTGCCGGGATCATCTCGGCGCGCAACCGCAATATCGACAGCGGTAATTATGACGATTACATCCAGACCGATGCTGCCATCAATCGCGGCAATTCCGGTGGCCCGCTTTTCAACATGACCGGCGACGTCATTGGCGTGAATACGGCGATCTACTCACAGACCGGTGGTTCAGTCGGCGTCGGCTTCTCGATCCCGTCGGACCTCGCCCAGACGGTTGTGGACCAGCTGCTCGAATTTGGCGAAACCCGCCGCGGCTATCTGGGTGTCGGTGTCAACGAACTGACCCCGGCCCAGGCAAGTTCGGCCGGCTTTGAGCGCCCGCGCGGTGCGCTTGTCTCCCGGGTGACCCCCGGCAGTCCGGCGGCGAAAGCCGGTCTTCGACCGCAGGACATCATCATCTCGTTCAACCGGGATCCGGTCAATAACAGCCGTGAGCTGACCCGCGCCGTTGCCGACACGCCTGTGGGCGCGACGGTGCCGGTGGAAATCCTGCGTGCGCGCAAGCGCATGACCCTGAATGTCACCCTCGATCGCCGCGAGACCAACCTTTTGTCGGCCCAGCCGAAAGCCAGTATCTTCAAATCGTCCGGGCTCGTTCTCGAAGAGCCTACCGAAGATGTTCTGCGCAGCTATGGTCTGCCCCTGACAACCACGGGGGCCGTGGTCACTGCTGTCGATCCCAACAGCGAAGCGGCCAGCATTCTTCAACCGGGCGATGTCATCCTGGAAATCGGCTGGGAGGCGATCTCTCGCGCCGATGGGGCTGTGGAAAAACTCCAGAACCTGCACAATGAAAATGGCGGACCGGTTCAGATCCGTGTCCTGCGCGGGGACCTCCTGTTTTATGAGATGCTGAAGCCGTAAGGGCTTATGCCCCCACCTGCGGACAAGACGCTCTGTCACCAAGCATTCGCATCTGGCCGACAATTGCAAACGACTGATACCAATAGAGGGGGTTCGATCTTTTGATCGAGCCGGTGACAACCTGCATTTGCCAGATCGCAATTTATAACAGCATCTGCTAGCCTTGAACGAAACGGCCAGCGGCCTGGTGCTGTGCCTGTCGTCTGCGCGGCAAAAGGGCGAGGTTTTGGGAATGCTCAGCGTCTTTGACATATTCAAGGTTGGCGTTGGCCCGTCGAGTTCTCACACGGTTGGTCCGATGCGGATTGGCGTGCGTTTTGTTGCAGAGGCGGTAGAAGCGGGCTGTCTGGCGGCAGCCGATCGGATTGAAATCAGCCTGCATGGCTCACTGGCGCTGACCGGGATCGGACACGGAACGGACCGGGCCAGCCTGTTGGGGCTGATGGGCTATCGTCCCGACACGATTGATAGTGACGCGGCCGACCGGGCCCTTGACCGGCTTGACCAGACGGGTCTCCTGTCCATCGGTCAGTCGCCGGGCAGCCCCGAGAAACAGCTTTCCTTTGATCGCAAGCGAGACCTGCTGCTGCGCGGCGATATTGTGCCCGATATCCATCCCAATGAGATGAGGCTGACACTGTTCGATCAGGCTGGTCATAGCCTTTTGAGCGAAACCTATTATTCCGTTGGCGGCGGATTTATTGCGACCGAGCGCCAGCTGTCTCTGGAAACACCGGATGACCTGATTGCCCGCGATCCGGTGGGCCCGCATCAATTCAGGTCGGCCGCCGACCTGCTGGCCCTCTGCGAGGCGACAGGTCTGTCCATTGGTGATCTGGTCCTTGAAAATGAAGACGCAAGGCGACCGCGGCGCGAAACGCTGGAACGGCTCGACCATCTCTGGGCCGTCATGGCAGCCTGTGTTGCGCGCGGTCTGTCGACGGATGGAATCCTGCCGGGCGGGCTTAATGTCCGCCGCCGTGCACCCGGTCTGTATGCGAAGCTTCACGACCAGCCCCTCGCCAATGAGCGCGAGCAGCTATTTGACTGGCTTAATGCCTATGCCATGGCGGTCAATGAAGAAAACGCCGCCGGCGGTCAGGTTGTCACCGCTCCGACCAATGGGGCTGCCGGAATCATACCTGCCATTATTACCCATTACTGTACGGAAGATAAAACGCCAAACCGCGATCATGTCCACCGGTTTCTGCTGACGGCAGCTGCCATCGGTATGCTGTATAAACAGCGGGCATCCATTTCGGGGGCTGAAATGGGTTGCCAGGGGGAAGTTGGTGTCGCCTGTTCCATGGCGGCGGGCGGGCTTGCCGCTGTTTGGGGCGGAGCACCCGAACAGGTGGAGCGGGCCGCCGAGATCGGGATGGAGCATAATCTCGGGCTGACCTGTGATCCGGTGGCGGGACTTGTCCAGATACCCTGTATCGAGCGCAACGCCATCGGCGCCGTCAAGGCGGTCAATGCCGCGCGTCTTGCGCTACGGGCTTCTGACGGCCACAAGGTTTCGCTGGACCAGGTCATCGAGACGATGCGTCAGACCGGGCTTGATATGTCGCGGAAATATAAGGAGACCAGCGAAGGCGGACTTGCGGTCAATGTGGTGGAGTGCTGAGACGACCCCGACCTCGCACCACACGCCGTCATCATCCATCCCCATGCGGCCCGGGCGGAGCTTGCGGATCATGATCCCCGACGGACCCGGCCAAACGAGCTTGCCAAAACCGGCTCATGACCGGAAAAACGGTTAAATGAGCAAACAAAAAAAATCCGCCCTGTATCGCCATATCGAAGACAGTCAAGGCGATCGTCCCTGGGGAACCATGCTCGATGCGGGAACAGGGGTGAACTCAATCCGCTGGATGGCGGGGCTTGCAACCACCCGGTGGACGGCCGTCACCTGCTCGGCTGCCGAGGCCCATCAGGCGCGAAAGGCGGTGAGGGACGTCCAGCGATCGGATGACCGGATCGTCCTCGGGAACTGGGCCGATGGCAACCTGCTCAAATCGGAGGGCTTCGATACCATCTTTGCAGGTTATCTGCTTGGGGCCATTGAAGGGTTTTCGCCCTATCTCCAGTCCTATCTTTTTGAACGATTGCGCCCGCTCGCGCGACGGACCCTCTATATCACCGGGCTGGAACCCTATGTCCCGACGGACCGGCCGGACACGGATGCCGCGCGAATTCTCTGGGAAATCGGGCGTTTCCGCGATGCATGCCTGCTTCTGGCAGGCGATCGGCCGTACCGGGAGTATCCCTCGCAATGGGTCTGCGATCATGTGGCACGCGCCGGGTTCACGATCCGCGCGATCAGGCATTTTTCAATCTCCTATAAAACGGCATTTTTAAATGCCCAGATCGAGATTGCCGGACGGGGTCTTGAGAAGATCGCCGACCGCACCGTGGTCGATGCGCTGCGTCAGCGCGGCGAAGCCCTGCGGGGACACGCGCTTGCGATTATCGACAGGGAAGGTGGGCTGCGCGGGTGTCGAAACTATGTGATTGAAGCGGAAATCCGGTGACATCATAAGGCGTTTCGGTAAACGACAGCGAAGAGAAAGAAGCCGTATCAATGCGTACTGACGATTTCGACTTTGAACTGCCAGAAGACCGGATCGCGCTTGAACCAGCGCGTCCGCGCGACGCGGCGCGGCTCCTCCATGTTTTCGGCGATCGGATGTCCGACCGGATCGTCCGTGACCTGCCGGATATGCTCAGGCCCGGCGACCGGCTTGTAATCAATGAGACCAGGGTGATCCCGGCCCAGCTGACCGCAAGGCGCCCGGCGCGTGCCTCTGGCGGCGGCGGGGATGTCAGCGTTGATATCACCCTGCACAAACAGGCGGGCCAGCGCGAAGATGGCTTGGTGTGGGCTGCGTTTGTTCGCCCGGCAAAACGATTGACCGAAGGCGACAGGCTGATCATCGGCGACAGTTTTGAGGCCCGGGTTCTGGCCCGCGACGGCGCGGAAGCGACGCTGTTGTTTCCGGGTACGCAGGAAAGTTTTGCTGTTGGCCTGCGCGCCTATGGCAAACCGCCGCTTCCGCCCTACATCGCGCGCAAACGCGGAATCCGGAATGAAGACCATACGGATTATCAGACCACCTATGCAGCCCGGGATGGCTCGGTCGCGGCCCCGACGGCCGGTCTCCACTTCACGGACGAGCTGCTCGGGCGC
>CAYSMJ010000082.1:7375-11928 GCA_964432075.1 uncultured Caulobacterales bacterium
GCTGATGGCGGGTCTTGATGCTTGCGGGATTGGCGTCACGCCGGTCTTGCTGCATGTGGGCGCGGGGACCTTTCTGCCGGTCACGGCTGACGATATTCGCGACCATAAGATGCACAGCGAATGGGGCGCGATCCCGGAGGCCAGCGCCGAGGCCATCAACCGGACCCGCAATGCGGGGGGGCGTATCATCTGTGTGGGAACAACGTCACTCCGGCTTGTCGAAAGTGCGGCCCTTCTGTCCCACAAGGGAAAGGGGCTGGTGGCATTTGAGGGTGAGACTGATATTTTTATCACACCGGGCTTTGACTTTCGGGTTGCGGATCTTCTCATGACAAACTTTCACCTGCCACGCTCAACGCTGTTCATGCTTGTCTGCGCCTTCGCCGGGACCGACGCGATGAAAGCAGCTTATACGCATGCCATCGACACCGGCTACCGGTTTTATTCCTATGGAGATGCCTGCCTCCTCGAGCGAGCGTGACGGTCGGATCACCTCTTGATACGGATCATCATTGCTCGACAATGACATGGAACTCGCCCCGATGGTGGGTCTGTGCTTGCAATGGGCTCAAAATCCAAGATCAGTTCGCAGGGATGGCGCCGATAGCGGCCTTGCCTATCGGGCTGCAGGTTCGCTAAAAGAGAAACCTGATCCTATTGACATAAAGGCGCCGTGTCCATGACCGTTTCCCATCTTGAATGTTCGATTACCGGCAAAACCTATCCGGCCGATGAGGTATACGGATTATCTGATGCGGGCCGACCATTGCTTGTGCGCTATGACCTCGACGAGATCGCACGCCGGGTCAGCAAGGAAGATATCGCTGCCCGGACGGAGGGCTTCTGGCGGTACCGCGAGATGCTGCCAGTCACCCGGGCGGAAAACCAGATATCGCTGGGGGAGGTGATCACGCCCCTGATTGACCTGCCCAGCCTTGCAGCGTCCCATGGCGCGCGCGGGCGACTGACGATCAAGGATGAGGGCCGTCTGCCAACCGGGTCGTTCAAGGCGCGCGGGCTCGCCCTTGCGGTCTCCATGGCGAGGGAATTCGGGATCAGCCATATGGCGATCCCCACCAATGGCAATGCCGGGGCTGCGCTTGCCGCCTATGGTCGCCGGGCGGGGATCCGGGTGACCGTGTTCTGCCCGGAGGATACGCCTGCGATCAATGTCGAGGAGACGGCGCTACAAGGGGCAGATGTCTATATGGTCAATGGGCTGATCAATGACTGTGGAAAGATTGTTGGGGAGGGGAAGGAGAAAGTCGGCTGGTTCGATGTCTCGACCCTGAAAGAGCCGTACCGGATCGAGGGGAAGAAAACGATGGGGCTGGAGCTTGCCGAACAGCTTGGCTGGCATCTGCCGGACGTTATCTTTTACCCCACTGGCGGCGGCACCGGCCTGATCGGCATGTGGAAAGCGTTTGATGAACTCGAGGCCATGGGCTGGATCGGGTCTGAACGCCCACGCATGGTCGCGGTGCAGGCAACCGGTTGTGCGCCGATCGTCAAGGCCTTCGAAGCGGGAGAGGAGCATGCGCCACTCTGGGAGAATGCCAGAACCTATGCGGCAGGCATTCGTGTGCCGGTGGCTGTCGGCGATTTTCTGATCCTGCGGGCGGTACGCCAGTCGGGCGGGTTTGCCATTGCCGTGGAAGACGAGGCCATGGCCGATGCCGTCAGCGAGGTCGGTCGGCAAACGGGCCTGCTCCTGTGTCCGGAAGGCGGGGCGACCTATGCGGCATGGAAACAGGCCCTTGCCGATGGCCGTATCGACCGCGAGGATCATTGTGTCCTGTTCAACTGCGCCACCGGGCTCAAATATCCCATGCCGGAAGTCAGCCAGACGCTCGACAGGCATGGTGCCATCGACTATGCCCGCTTTTTCGGCTAACTGCCAAAAGGGAATGCGATCATGATGCGCCACCTCATTGCCGTCTTACTTGCCTGTTTTCTGACCGTTGCCTGCGGCGGCACGCACGACAGTGCCGAAGTCAATGACAAACCGACCGATGCCGATAGGCCCGCCGAGGCCAGTGAAAACGCGGACGCGCCGCAAGCCGAACCGACGCCGGCTCGCGCGACCCACCTGCCGCTCGAACCATCGGTTGAAATCGCCCCGGACGATCCGGCCTATGCAGACCTGCCAAAGGTCCGGATCGAGACTTCCCTTGGCCCGATCATTGTGGCGCTCTTCCCGGATAAAGCGCCGGGCACGGTTGAAAACTTTCTCAACTATGTGGAAGGGCGTCACTATCATCGTACGGTATTTCACCGGGTCATTCCCGGTTTCATGATTCAGGGCGGCGGGTTTTCGACCTATTACGAGCAGCGTGCAACGGATGCGCCAATCGCTTATGAAGGTGACAATGGCCTTTCCAACGAGCGCGGTACGATTGCCATGGCGCGGACCCGCAATCCGGACAGTGCCACCGCCCAGTGGTACATCAACCATGAGGACAATGGCTCGCTCGACCATGGGGCCCGGGGCAAGGGCGTGCCCGGCTATACGGTCTTTGGCCGGGTCATGGCCGGCATGAATGTGGTCGACGCGATCGCAACCGTGCCCACCGGCGTGGTTGATACACCGGCAGGCCAGGCCCTGCCCAATGCCCCGCTTGAGCCCGTGGTGATTTCCAGTGTGGAAGTCATCACCGAAGAGACAGGTTCGGACGAGGCGTCGGAATAGGTTTTGGGCAAGAAAGAAAAAACGTTCAGGCCAAAGGCGCGCACGCCACGTGGCTTTGTCGATCGGCTAGGCTCGGAGGTTACCGCTGAACGCGAAATGCTGGCCCGAATTTCCACCGTTTACGAATCATTTGGATTTGAGCCGCTGGAAACATCCGCGTTTGAATATACCGATGCGCTGGGTAAATTCCTGCCCGATGTGGACCGGCCGAACCAGGGCGTGTTTTCCCTGACCGATGATGATGAACAATGGATGAGCCTGCGCTATGATCTGACGGCGCCGCTCGCCCGGTTTGTGGCTCAGAATTACGACGCACTGCCCAAGCCGTTCCGCCGTTATGCGCTCGGGCCGGTCTGGCGCAATGAAAAACCGGGTCCGGGCCGGTTCCGGCAGTTTACCCAGTGTGATGCCGACACGGTTGGGGCGCCGGCGCCACACGCCGATGTCGAGTGCTGCGTCATGCTGCACGAGGCGATCGGGTCGGCGGGCCTGACACCGGATATGTTCCAGATCCGGATCAATGACCGGAACGTGCTGACCGGGCTTCTTGAGGCCATCGGGCTTGCGGGCGCTGAACACCATGAGCAAAAGCTCAGTGTTCTGCGCTCGATGGACAAGCTTGACCGGCTTGGGCCTGACGGGGTTCGGGCGCTCCTCGGCGAGGGGCGCAAGGATGAGTCCGGCGCCTTTACCGAAGGCGCAAAGCTGGCAGACGACAGGATTGAAACCGTCATGGCCTTTATGGCCGCAACGTCAGACAGCAATGCAGCCACCTGTGACCGCCTTGCCGATCTGATTGGTCAGAGTGAAACCGGCGCGAAGGGCATTGCGTCCCTGTCGGAAATGGCGGGCCAACTCAGAAAACTTGGGATGGTCGATGAGCATGTACGGATCGATTTGTCCGTGATCCGGGGGCTTGAATATTATACCGGTCCGGTCTTCGAGGCAGAATTGACGGGCGACCTTGAGGATGCCACGGGGCGTCCGGTTCAAATCGGGTCGATTGCGTCGGGTGGACGGTATGATGATCTGGTCAGGCGCTTCAAGGGCGTTGAGGTTCCGGCGGTCGGAATCTCGGTTGGCGTGTCGCGTCTGCTGGCGGCCCTTGCGTTGCAGACGGGCCAGGCCTCGCGCGGGCGCGGCCCGATTGTTATCCTTGCGCTTGATGCTGACCGGATGACGGATTATCAGGCCATGGCCCGGGAGCTGCGCGCAGCCGGATTTCGTGCCGAAGTTTACCTTGGCGGATCAGGCATGCGGGCGCAGATGAAGTATGCGGACAAGCGGACAAGCCCGATTGCCATCATTGAGGGCGAAGACGAACACAGCCGCGGCGAGGTGACCCTGAAAGACCTTGTTCTCGGTCAGGAACTTTCCGGCCAGATCGAAGACAATGCAGAGTGGCGGGAGGGTCAGCCAGCCCAGTTCAGTGTCCGTCGCAGCGAGCTTGTTGAAGCTGTGACAAAGGTTCTTTCCCGACATAGCCGTTCGGGTTGAGGCTGCCGGATGAAAGGGGGCATCGAACTCGGCGCGTGCTCTGTCTGTCAGGCAAAAATGTTGTTTTTCTCACTATGGTTCCGGTCTGAGACAAAAAAAGAGCCGCACAAAGGCGGCCCTTTCTCTGGTTTTTCTAAGCCTGAGCAATCAGAACAGGAAGTCACCTTCCGTTATGAAGAAGCCGACCCGGCCTTCAGTGAAAAGGCTGATCTCGAACTCGGCCTCTGCGACCAGATCCAGACGTGTCGACAGATCATTTGTTGCCCGGAACGCATTGTAATCAAGCGTGGCGTCCGCCTTGTTCAGACCGACGGTGCCTGCCGAATTCACGCCGATATTACCCACACCGACATTACCTATTTCAAGG
>CAYSMJ010000083.1:0-11702 GCA_964432075.1 uncultured Caulobacterales bacterium
ATCGTCATGGCCGACCCAGACGACCGTGACAAGCCCGGCCGCATGGCCGACAAACCAGGCATCACGATTGCCCTGGGTCGTACCGGTTTTTCCGGCTACGGAGAGACCATCAACCTGAGCCGCACGGCCTGTCCCCCAGGACGCTACCGCCTGCATCATCTGATTGGTCTGGGCAATGGCCCAATCGGGGGCCGCCCGCTGCCAAACATCTTGCGTGGCGGTATAAAGCCGGTCCCCATCGGTGGAATCGATCGATTCGACCGTATGCGCATCAACACGATAGCCCCCATTGATAAATGGAACATAGGCGCGGGCAAGCTTCATAGGGGTTATCGCGTCAACGCCAAGTGCCAGCGCCGGGTCCGGATTCAGGGGGGGCTCAAAACCCATGGCAAGCGCCGTCTCGCGAACACGGTCTCGTCCGACCCATTCCTGGAGCCTGACGGTTGCCGCATTGAGAGACCGCGCCAGCGCTTCGGTCAGCGTGACCTCGCCGTAAAATTTGCTTTTGTAATTATCAGGAGACCAGCCTTCGACCGTTACCTTTTCATCGAGAATCGGATGCTCCGGCCGCGCGCCATAGAGGATCGCCGTCAGATAGACGAATGGCTTGAAGGCAGAGCCAGGCTGGCGACGGGCGCGGGTGGCGCGGTTAAACTGGCTCCGGGCGTAGTTGCGCCCTCCAATCATGGCGCGGACCCGGCCCGAGCCATCCATGACCAGGGCGGCGATTTCGGTTTTTCCCTTATCCGCACCAAACAAGGCGTCGTGTTCGGCCTGAAAGATGGCGGTTTCCAATGCGGATTGCAGGACCGGATCCATCGTGGTGCGGATTATCAGGTTGACCGGAATATCAGGCAGGCGCTCACGGGCTTCGCGGCGGGCTTCGTCAGCAAAATAATTGGCAAACCGATAAATTTCACCGTCAAGATGAATTGGTGTGGCAATTGCACGATTTGCCTCATTACGGCCCAGAAAACCGGCGTCGACCATGCTCTCTACCGCCATCCTCGCCCTGATCCCGGCTTCATCGGGATTAGCTTCCGGGTTGTATCGTGAGGGCGCCTTTAAAAGGCCTGCGACCAGCGCGGCTTCGTTTAACGCCAGCGCGCTTGCCGGTTTCCCGAAATATTGGTGACTTGCCGCATCAATACCGTAGGCGCCGGCACCAAAATAAACCCGGTTAAGATAAAGCGTCAGGATTTCCTGCTTGGAGAATTTTTGTTCCAGCCACAGCGCAAGAAGGACTTCCTGTATTTTTCGTTTGAGCGTGCGATCGTGGGAGAGAAAGAGGTTTTTTGCAAGCTGTTGGGTGATCGTCGAGCCGCCCTGAACGACGGCTCCTTCACCGATATTGGCCATCAGGGCCCGGATGACCGAAAAAGGGTTAATGCCGATATGATGATAAAAATTGCGATCTTCAACGGCAAGCACCGCCTGGACCACATGGCTTGGTATATCTGCCAGACGCACAGGCGCGCCGTAACGCGTCCCAGCTTCCGCGATGGGAGACCCGTCAGCGGCAATTACCGAATGGCGGGGCAGTCGGTCAGGTCGCCACAAGCCATTCGTATCGGGAAGATCGTAAGCATAAAAAGCAACGAGACCGGCAATCACCACAAGTCCGAGAAAGGCAAACGCACCCGCCTCAATCAGGAGACCCCGGAGCAGTCCCCGTGAAGAGCGTTTTGTACGCGTGCGACTGGCGGTTTTCGATCCGTCCGGACCCCGCCGGCTATTGGTACGAACCGGCGCGACCAGGATCGGTCCACCTGACCGGCCGCGTCCTGACGCCGACTTTTGTCGGGCCCCTTTCGGAAGGCTACCTGTCTTCGGACACGCCCGTTGTGTCGATTTATGGGGCCGAGGCGTCTTCGTATTTCGTGACATGGTGTAATTTTTTTCAAATCATGGTAAACAGCGCGTTAACACATGCTATGGTGCCACGATAACTTTCGTTTGGTTTTGCAAAACAACGCCGATATAATTTTCGTCCAGGGGGCAAACGATAAAAGGTATTGCAGCGCAGCATTATTGCTATGCAGAGTGTCGCGATTAGCAAGACGATAACGCCATGGCAAACGGTCAGCAAACCGACAATAAGGATAACGCATCCGGTACGGAAAATCTCAGGATTGACAACGATTGCGCGATCGCTGCACGAACGGGAACCCGTGATGACAAGGAAGCCGCTATCGTTTCGGCGGCGCGTAAGACCTTTCTTGCGATGGGCTTCGATGCGGCCAGCATGGATGCGATTGCAGCAGCGGCGAATGTGTCCAAGCGGACAGTCTACAACCGTTTCCGGTCCAAGGAAGATCTTTTTGCCGCCTCTATTCTCGAGACCTGCCGGAATATCCTGCCGCCCAACCTCGTTGAAATTGAAGAAAATCTGCCGCCAAGGGTTTTTGTTCGCCAGCTTGCGGAACGGTTCGTCCGTGGTGTGATGACCGACGAGGCAATTGCGCTGCATCGGATCGCGGGATTTGAGGCCTCGCGCACCCCTGCCCTTGGTCAGGCTTATATGAGCAATGGCCCGGCGCTGATGGCGGCAGCCTGTTCACCGGTCATTTCACGGCTTGCCGAACGCCATGATATCTCCATGCCCGATGTGGACCGCGCCATCTGGCAGCTAGGGGCCCTCCTGACCGAACCGCTTTACACCAAATTGGTAATGGGTCTGACACCGGACGATCTCGACCAGGCGATTGAGGCGCAGATTTCATCCGGTCTCGATGCTTTTTTCTGCATTTACGCCTTCCCGGAAGCCTGATCATAGATCGGAGTATGCCCGGCCACCCGCTTTGAGTACGGACAAAAAACCCCGGTCCTTGGACCGGGGTTTTGATCAGCCATTGAACAATGACCGACTTATTCGAACATAATGGTAATTTCCGACCGGCGGTTGAGCGGCTCGCGAACCCCATCAGGCGTCGACTTGGCGAGACTGTTTTCACCGCGACCCTCAATCGATATCATACTGGCGCCAATCCCCTGGGCGATCAGCGCATCGCGAACAACGCGCGCCCGGCGCTCGGAAAGGGCCTGGTTATAAGCCGAAGAGCCGGATGTGTCGGTATTCCCAACCACGCGCACACCATCCACGTCAAAGTCGCGCGAGCGCGCAACAGCTTCACGAATAAGGCTCGAGGCTTCCGGTGTCAGATTTGACTTGTCATAATCAAAATAGACCGTGACCTGGATCGGATCCGGCGTTTCAACCACTTCGTCGCGGATTTGCGGCGGGCACGAGGCTGTAACCGGAACTGAGGACCCATCCCAGCAATCCTTATACTGGACAACCGGGGCCGGAGCAGGCGCAGCAGCAGGCGCACCGAAGTTCCAGCGCAGACCCGCCATCAGCATGTGCGAGTTCGGCGTGGTTTTGATGTCGGTAAGCACACCATTCAAACGACCCTGATAATTACGTTTGAACGTACCAAAGTAACGATAGTTTAGGTCCAGCGACAGACCCTCTGCAAGACCAATAGCGAGACCCGCGATCCCCTGATAAGCAAAAGCCAATTCGTCATCGTTGAGCGAAAGCGGATCAAAATCCTGTGCAGAGACTACTGGGTTGTTTCCGTCAATATCAATATCGACCACGGCGCCACCAACACCGCCACCAACATAGGGCGAAACCGGTAAGGGAACCTCCGCCATGTCAGCGAACTTGTCCAAGTCGTACAAAACATTTGTCATAAGCGAATAAGTCTGGAGTTCGCCATCAAGCGTGGCGTCCGGAAATCCATTAAAGGTCGGGCCGAATGGCGCAATATGTCGAGCGTCATTCTGCCTGTAGCCGAATTCAAGCTCTGTCCGCCAGGAATTACCCCAATCATAACCTAGCGCGGATACGATGCCGATCCCATTATTATAGTCGATTTCCGAGTCGAAATTCAGAAAATCTTCACTTTCAAAGTCGCGATCTGGGGCGACATAGTTCAACCCGGCCTGGATCGACCCATAGAGGCCTTCATAATCCTGAGCCGACGCGCCAGCGGCAACCGCGAGCGATGCAGCACCAGCGAGAATAGCAGTTTTCAGTTTCATCAGTCCCCTCCTCGGGAGTTTACAATCATGACATCGAAACGCGCACAAGCCATGCCACAAAGCAGCATAATGGTACAGATTTTTCGTAGCGCTTATATGCATTCAGATATAGACGTTTTTACCATGCGCAATGGCGCGATCCACGATAAGTAGCCATATGTTGCAACCGCGCATCGCTCTTGTCATTTCCCATTTCCCCCAGAGGAGGACTTTGTTAACAAGCCCCTGATTGCTGGGTGGCTTTTTTGCCCTGCCAAATTCTGATATGAGGAAAGGAAACTCATGCCACGACGGCTTCGACGATCTGCGCCGCGCAACGCAAGTCTCTCCACAATCGCAATCCTCGGCGTGGCCGTTTTATCCCCGCATAGCGTGGCGATGCAGGGATCACCCCGCTCAATCGCTGAAAAGGCAGTTTTGCCCACGCTTGTACAGGCGGTATCCGCCGAGCGGATTGAGGCAGATATCGAGGCGCTCGTGGATTTTGGCACCCGCCATACCCTGTCGCAAACGCAATCGGAAACACGGGGCATCGGCGCGGCGCGGCGTTGGGTAAAGGCAGAATTCGAACAAATTTCCGCGGCGTGCGGGGGGTGCCTCGACGTTCTGGAAATCTCGGATTTTGTCGAGGGCGAGCGGCGCATTCCGGAAAGGACGGAGGTCGTGTCGATTGTTGCCATCCAGCGCGGAACACTCGACCCCGACCGGATGATCGTCATGTCCGGAGATATCGACAGCCGCGTGTCAGACCCGCTGGACGGCACCTCCGAAAGCCCCGGTGCCAATGACAATGCCTCCGGTCTTGCGGGCACGATTGAGGCGGCCCGCGTTTTGTCAAAATACAAATTTCCCGGCACCATCGTCTATATGGGCCTGTCCGGCGAAGAGCAGGGTCTTTTCGGCGGTAAGATCGTCGCCCGGCATGCGCTTGACAAAGCCTGGCGGATCAAGGGCGTTCTCAATAATGACATGATCTCCAACATCTCGGGGATCGATGGCGTCACCGACAACACTGTCGCCCGGGTATTCTCTGAAGGAACCCGCGCGGTTGAAACTCCGGAGGAAGCACGCAGACGGCGTTTTACCGGCGGCGAGATCGACAGCCCCTCGCGTAATCTCGCGCGCTATATCGACCGGCTGGCTGACGCATATATTACCAATCTTGATGTGATGATGGTCTATCGGCTCGACCGGTTTGGCCGCGGCGGCCACCATCGACCCTTTAATGAGGCGGGCTTTCCCGGCGTGCGGATCATGGAGACCCATGAGCATTATGACCGTCAGCACCAGGACCTGCGCAACGAGGATGGTCGTCACTATGGCGACACGATTGACTATGTCGATTTTGACTATGCAAGAAAGCTCACGGCCCTGAATGTCGTGACCCTGGCTTCCGCTGCCATGGCCCCGCCCTTCCCGCAAAACGTTTCCATTGAAGGCGCTGTCCAGCCCTCAACAACGCTCAAATGGACCCTGCCGGAAGGCAAGGCGGCAAAAAACCTCAGAGGCTATAAAATCTATTGGCGGCTTACGGATGAAAATCAGTGGCAATGGAGCCGCTATGTCGGCAAGGTAAACGAAGCCACTCTGGAGAACATTGTCATCGACAATTATTATTTTGGTGTCGCTTCGGTTGCCACAGATGGAACAGAGAGCCCGGTCGTATTTCCCGGCGCGGTCGGCAGCTTTGGGGAGTAAGTCAGGCTCGCACCGCCGCACACATGAAAACGGAGAGCAGGAAAAGGGGATCTCGCCAGAGAAATTTGTGTCCAAATTTCTCGGTAAGGGGATCTCGCCAGAGAAATTTGTGTCCAAATTTCTCGGCTCGTGGTGCCGCATGGGTGACTTGAACACCCGACCCCATCATTACGAATGATGTGCTCTACCAGCTGAGCTAATGCGGCGATCGAGTCTCAGATCTCTACACCAGCGGTGCCCGGTTTGACAAGCAGCAACGCCATTGGCTGTCACGGCTTGATGGCGCAGGGCGTTAGCGGCGCAGCTGCCCGCCTGTGGCGTTTTCCACCTTGGCGATGATCGCTTCGGCAACGGCCTCGATTTCGGCGTCGGTCAGGGTTTTTTCCGTCGGGGCAATCCGCACTTCGATAGCAATTGACTTTTTGCCTTCGGGCACACCCTGGCCGCGATAAACGTCGAAAAGGTTAACCCGGTCGATCAGCTTTTTCTCTGCGCCGCGCACAGCCCCGAGCAAGGCTTCGGCCTCGACCGCTTCGTCAACGACAAAAGCAAAGTCCCGCGACAAGGGCAGGAACTCCGAGAGGGCCAGCGCTGGTTTGGTCTTGGTCGGTTTTGCCTTGGCCGCCGGAATAGCGTCGAGGGCAATTTCGAACCCGAATACCGGCCCGGCTACGTCCATGACCTTGAGCACCCGCGGATGGATTTCGCCGAATTCCGCAAGAATGGTTTTCGGGCCGAGACGCAACACACCCGAGCGCCCCGGGTGAAACCATTTCGGCGCATCGGCGGTCGTCTGCAGGCTGTCGACTTTTGCCCCCGCCGCCTCAAGCGCTGCAAGACAATCGGCCTTGACGGTGAAAACATCCGTCTGCCCGCGTCCCCCTCGCCAGTCGCGTGCCTGGGGCGAACGGCGCACACCGGCGGCAACAATACTCTGCCCGTCGGGTGTATCGGCAAAATAGACCGGCGCAAGCTCAAAAAGACCGAGGTCAGCTTGTGTACCGACGAGGGCGCCACGATCCGCATTGCGCCCAATGGCCGCAACAAGGTTTGGCAATATTGAAGGCCGCATGACACCAAGATCAGCCGAGATCGGATTGGCAAGCTTCAGACCCTTGCGCGAAAGCCAGTCTTCGCCCTCGCTGAACAGCGCGGCATGGCGTTCCTCCGTGAACGACCAGGTCACGGCTTCATCAAGGCCACGGGCGGCGAGCGCGCGGCGGGCAAGCCGCCGACGGCTTTGCGCCGGCGTGATCTTTGGCATTTCGACCGCGCTGTTCTGCGGCAACGTCGCCGTCGGCAGTTGGTCAAAGCCGACAATCCGGGTGATTTCCTCAACAAGATCGGCTTGGCCTTCAATGTCAGGCCGCCAGCCTGGCACCCGAATTCGCCAGCGCCCGGTCTTCGTCTCGACAGTAAAGCCCAGTGCCGTCAGGATACGGTCCATCTCGTCTTCGGCGACCTCAATACCTGTCAGCCTCCGCACTTCCGAGGGCGGAAAATCTACCACCTTGTCAAACTCAGGCACCGCCCCGGCAATCGCCAGATCGCTTGCCTCTCCGCCGCACAAATCAAGCACCATCCGGGTCGCCTGCTCCATCCCCGGCAGGATAAAGCCTGGGTCAACCCCCCGCTCAAAACGATAGCGCGCATCGGAAACGATTCCGGTCTTGCGGCCGGTTTTTGCCGTGCGTAACGGATCGAAACAGGCGCATTCAATAAAGACATTCACCGTCTCGTCTGTGCACCCCGTGTCTTCCCCGCCCATGATGCCGCCAAGGCCGAGAACGCCGCTATCATCCGCGATCACGGTCATGTTTTCATCGACCTCATAGGTCTTGCCGTCGAGGGCGAGAAATTTTTCGCCGGATTGCCCGGGCCGGGCATGAACAATGCCCTTGAGTTTGTCCGCATCGAAAACATGAAGCGGGCGCGCCCGGTCATAGGAGATATAGTTGGTCATGTCGGCGAGCGCATTGATCGGCCTGAGGCCAATGGCGCGCAATTGGTCCTGCAGCCATTTGGGCGAGGGTCCGTTCTTTACGCCGCGGATATAGCGCCCGACAAAGACCGGGCAGGCATCGGCCATGTCCCCGGAGAATTTCAGATCGACACCGACCGGGCTCTCGAACGTTCCCGCAACCGGCTGCGGTGTCGGTGTTCTCAGGCGCCCAAGCCCGGCGGCGGCAAGGTCGCGCGCAACCCCATCAATGCCATTCGTATCAGGACGGTTTGGCGTGACTTCGAAATCGATAACCGGGTCATTGATGCCCATAACCTCGGCGACAGGTGCGCCGACTTCCGCCATCGCCGGGGCTTCGATGATACCGTCATGATCATCGCCGATCTCAAGCTCGCGCGCCGAGCACATCATCCCGTGGCTTTCGACACCGCGAATCTTGGCTTTCGACAGCGTCATATCGATACCGGATACATAAGCCCCGACCGGGGCGTAAGCGACCTTGATGCCGGCACGGGCATTGGGCGCCCCGCAAACAATCTGCTGCTCGCCGTCCCTGGTCGCCACCCGGCAAACTTTCAGCTTATCCGCATCGGGATGTTTTTCTGCCGCAAGCACCTCGCCAATCGTAAATGGCGCCAGACGATCGGCGGGATTGTCGACAGACTCGACCTCCAGGCCGACCTTGACCATCGCCTCAACAATCTCGTCGAGCGATGCATCCGTTTCGAGGTGCTTTTTGAGCCAGGACAGGGTGAATTTCATGATGGTATGCCCGCTTCATTCCGGATCCCCGGGTATAGCACCGACCCACCATGGGGCAAGTATGTCACGCCTGAATGGCCGAAGCGACGGTCACCCGGGATCTCCCCGTGGGTTGGACTGGTCGCCGACCGATAAAGGCCCGGGTCAAGCCCGGGGACACGGGAGAGTTTTGTGCACGAGAAATCCCGTGTTCCCGGGCAAGGCCCGCAAGGGCCGCCGACCCGGGATCTCCCCATGGGTTGGACTGGTCGCCAGACCGATAAAGGCACCGGGTCAAGCCCGGGGACACGTCATGCCCCTACCGGCTCAGCCCCGTCGCAAGGTTTGGCTGGTCATGGACGTCGAAACCGTAATGCTTCAGCCAGCGCACGTCGGCGGCGAAGAAGTCGCGCAAATCGGGGATGCCGTATTTCAGCATGGCGAGGCGATCAACGCCCATGCCCCAGGCAAATCCCTGAAATTCGTCCGGGTCCAGACCGCAATTTTTCAGCACATTCGGATGCACCATGCCACAGCCGAGGATCTCCATCCACTTCTCGCCCTGACCGATGCGCACCTCATTGCCCACCCGTTCATATTTCACATCCATCTCAGCAGAAGGCTCGGTAAACGGAAAGAAGTGGGGTCGGAACCGTGTTTCCACATTATCAATCTCGAAAAAGGCTTTGACGAAGGCCTCCAGTGTGCCTTTGAGATGGCCCATATGGGTTTCGCGGTCGATCACAAGCCCTTCCACCTGGTGGAACATCGGCGTGTGGGTCTGGTCAGAATCACAACGGAACGTCCGCCCGGGGATAATAATCCGGATCGGCGGCTTCTGGGTCATCATGGTGCGGATCTGCACCGGGCTTGTGTGGGTGCGCAATACCTTGCGGTCCTCGCCCTCCGGCGGCTCAAGAAAGAAGGTATCATGCATTTCGCGCGCGGGATGATCAGGCGGGAAATTGAGCGCGGTGAAATTGTGGAAATCGTCCTCAATGTCCGGACCTTCGGCAACATCAAAGCCCATGGCCGAGAAGATCGCGATCATCTCTTCCATCACCTGGGAGACGGGATGAATCTTGCCCGTTGCCGCGGGACTGACCGGCAGGGTGACATCGACCTTTTCCGTCGCCAGCCGGGCTTCGAGAACCGCCTCTGCAAGCGCGGCTTTCTTTGCCTCAATCGCCGCCGCGACCCGGGTCTTCAGCCCGTTCAGGGCTGGCCCAAGGGTTTTACGTTCCTCCGGCGCGACCTTGCCGAGAGTCTTCATCATCTCCGAGATGGTGCCCTTCTTGCCCAGCGCTTCCACGCGAATCGTCTCAAGTGTCTGTTCAGTTTCGGCTGCATCGATCTTGGCGATCAGATCGTGTTCAAGGGTGTCGATATCGCTCGTCATGAATTTGAAGACCTGTCATTTTGAAATCTTGAGGCGGGGATAACCGGTCCTGCCAGAAACGGCAAACCATCAAACCGGCCGGTACGCTGTCAGGTCCGGAAACGAAAGATCACGGGCAAAAGCGCGGGCCGAGCCGGGATATAGCGTGAAGTTCCTGCCATCTTTGTCGAGATACCAGCTGTTGCAGCCGGTCGACCAGATATGGGTGGCAAGGCGGGCCTGAAGACGCTCGTCATACTGACGGGCAACCCAGGGGTCGGGCGCGATCCGCTCAAGTCCCGAGCCTTGCATCCGTTCAACGAGTTGCAGAATGTACCGGGTCTGCGCCTCAATCATTGCAATGGCCGACGTGTGTCCAACGCCGGAATTGGGGCCAAGCAGCATGAAATAGTTCGGAAAATCCGGTACACTGACGGTTTTATAGGCCGAAATACCTTCGCGCCAGATATCGGCAAGACGGGTGCCGCGCGCGTTTTCAATCGTCACACTCTTCGAGGCATTAAAGGGCTCAAACCCCGTCGCAAGGACAAGGACATCGGCAGGGCGTGTCTTACCGGTCGACAGACGAATGGCATCGGCCTCGACCCGGTCAATCGGATCGGTGATCAGCGCCACATTCGGCGCATTGAACATCCGGTAGAAATCATCGGAAATCAGAATTCGTTTGCACCCGAGAGGATAATCCGGCCTCAGCTTTTGGCGCAGGTCCGGATCTGTTACCGTCCGGGCGAGGTGGCGACGAAATCCCGCCATGGCAATCCTGCGCATCCAGTGATCTTCATTTGCAAAAGCGGGAAATCGCCCGTCATACAGCGCAAACAAGGCCGCACGATAGGCTTCGGCAAGCCCGGGTATATTGGCAAAGGCGGCGCGGGACAGGCCCGTAAAGAGGCGATTATTGCGCGGCAAAACATAGTTTGCGGTACGCTGATAGATATCAAGCTGAGACACCTGGCCCGCAATGGCCGGTGCCACCTGGACGGCACTTGCGGCGCTGCCGATGATCGCAACCCGCTTGCCTGTCAGGGACACGCTGTCATCCCACCGCGCGGTATGGAAGGCCGGACCGGCAAAGCCGGCAAGCCCGGGCAGGTCCGGAATATGCGGCTCATGCAGACCGCCGACACCGCTGATGAGAAAATCGCCGCGCTCTTCGGTGCCGCCGGCAAGGGTAATGATCCATTCCCGGCCATCATGACGGGCAGACAGGGCCCTTGTTTTCAGCCGGATATGCGGCGTGAGCCGGTGTCGCTTGGCCACGCCCTTGAGATAGGCATGGATTTCGTCAGCCGGGGAAAATTTCTCCGACCAGGACGGATTTTTGTCGAAAGAAAAGGAATACAGGTGCGAGGGTACATCGCAGGCACAGCCCGGATAGCGGTTTTCCCGCCATGTGCCGCCCACGCTGTCGCCTTTTTCCAGGATGGTGAAATTCTGGTACCCGGCCTTACGCAGGCCATGGCCCATCGCAAGACCGGAAACACCGGCACCGAGGATCAGGAAACGGGGGTTTGAAAGGGCCATAAACACCGAACCTTGGGCGTCAAACCTTCATCGCGCCCATAAAATCTGTCGTGTGGAAACCGAGCCTATCCCATCGCCTTCTGGAAGTTCTCATCGACCTTGTCGAGGAAACCAGTGGTCGTCAGCCATTTCTGGTCGGCGCCGATCAGGAGGGCGAGGTCCTTGGTCATGAAGCCGCTTTCCACCGTATTGATGACCGTCTTCTCCAGTGTCTCGGCAAAATCGATCAGATGCTGATTGCCATCGAGCTTGCCGCGATGGCCAAGGCCGCGGGACCAGGCGAAAATTGAGGCGATGGAGTTGGTGGAGGTTTCCTCACCGCGC
>CAYSMJ010000084.1:0-11667 GCA_964432075.1 uncultured Caulobacterales bacterium
TGCCCATCGGCTTTGCGGCGACGTTTGGCGGCTTTTTTCTCTTCCGCGCTTGGTTCCTTGACCGGCGGCAGATCGGATGGGTTTTGCGGATCAAAAAAGCCCGGCGGGCGCGGGAGGCTCACCACTTTCCGCAGGTTGAGGATCGCCTCACCAGCGTCAGTGTAGCCCGGTTTCAAGCTGGCCCGTGCATCCGCAGACAGGGTTGCCAGAAGGGCATTCATCCGTTCAATTTCAGCCTTCTGATCGTTGACGATATCATTGGAAAAATCGAACAGGACGGGGTCATAGGCAGACCCGGGCTTTTTGTGCAGCTCACGGACCATGGTGATCGCCCCGTCATGGTGGGGGATCATGAGTTCAAGGAACATCCGGTCAAAGTCCACACCCTCAGCCGCCGCGAGGGCTTTCATTTCGTCCGGGCTTGCCATGCCCTGCATCTCCATGTGATCCATCTTCATATCGGCGTGCGCCTGCCCGCTATGATCCATCTGTGTGTGGGCAGCCGGGTCCGGCGCTTCCTCGCCGCGATCCTGCAGCCATTGCTGCATAAAGCCGATTTCATCCGCTTGCGAAGCATCAATACGGCCGGCAATATCGACGATTTCCTTCCGGTTGGTACGTTCGTCAACAAGGGCTGCCATTTCCACGGCCTGGTAGTGATGGTGGATCATGCCCTGCATGAAGGCGACATCGTCACGAGAATAGCTGGTATCCGCAATCTTGCTCGCTTCTTCGGCAGTCAGGTCAGTTGTTTCCTGTCCCGGTGCGCCGGGCTTGACGATTTTGGCTTCCTGGGCGGCAACATTTGCGATCAGGCCAAAACCGATCGCGACGGCCGATACGCTGGTTAGAAACCGGCTGGCAGATGTCCGGGTCATGATCATACTATCCTCCATAATGTCTGGCGTTGTTAAAAGAAAAGAAGTCAGTTAGCGAGGCGAACATCGACGCAGGGGCTCTTGGCAGCATAACCGTCGAAATGGTTCCGCAACCGGTCAAACCAGGCTGCAAGACCGGTCGGCATGGGATAGAGAGGCTCGCGTGTGATGGAATGCTGCCACATCAGGGGCGAGGCAATCCGGTAATCGGTCAGGTCAGGGCTCGTCCCGCCAAAAAAGTCCTTGTCGCCCAAAGCCCCCTCCGGTTCAGCCATTGCCGCCTCAACCTTTTTGTCGAGACCTTCCAACGCCAGCATTGCCTCAAGGGTCATGCCAAAGGCGCGTTCGCGCTTTTCGCGGAAGAACTCTCTTTCATGCTCCGGGAGCGCGTGGTGCACCCGTGGCAGGATCATGGGAGCCAGACCGGGAAACAGCGATTGCATCACCCAGCCTTTGAAATGCGTTGCCCGCGCCGTGGCTTCCGGCCCGTCTGTCAGGGGCGGTTCCGGCCATTTTTCGTCGATGAAAAGCAGGATGTCTTCACTTTCGCGCACCAGGCGACCATCCACCTCAAGCACGGGCACGCGGCCATAATCCGGATCGGGATAATCAGATTTCGGCAGAAACCCGAGCGGGCGCGTTTGAAAATCGAGGCCTTTATGCAACAGCCCAAATTTGACAAGCCAGCAAAACGGACTGGGTCTGGCGCCACTGGCGGCGTGCTCAAGATCATAAAGTTGGATGAACGCCATCTGCGCAGACTCCAAAACGGTAGGGCTTAAATAGTCCCGAGAACCTATAACGGGAAAGCCGTTCAGGAAAGCCTTGACTGACAGGGCAACATACGAGCTTTGGCATTATCCATCCCTTATCCCCGACGCAAGGCCGGTACAACGGCAACCAATCGTTCGGAAATAGGGGCCGCTTCAGGCGAACTTTGTGTCGGCATGGCCGTTTTTGCGCGAGGGCTCAACGCGCCGAAAGTCTATGCCTTCGTTGGTGCGGCTTATGCCGTATCCGGGGGGCGATCGCTGGTCAATTCAGCGAGACAAATCGTTGGCTTGGTTCATTCTTGCAAACCGAGGGCTTCAAGTTCGATGCGTGCGGCCGCGCCAAAAATCGGGGCGGATCGACCCTCCACGGTCGTCGCCGTCAGGGCCGAAAACTCTGCAAGTGCAAGGTCAAGCTGTTCGATCGAAGACCCGAGGGCTTCGCGCTCGGCATCGTTTGATCCTTCAATCGCCATCAACCGGCTTCGCGCCGCCGTCAGGAATCCGTAGGCATCCTGGTATTCATGAGCATTGACGACGCTGCCATCGGCGTCGACCCCGATCTTGAATTCATCGCCAGCGGTGCGTGCCAGCTTTGCCGTCGCTTGTAGCCAGGTTGCCACACTTACGGTTTTGGGCTCGTGCTGCCGGATGGCGGAAAGCGTGATTGGATAGGCCACCTCCAAATCGCCCGGCGTTTGCGTGGCATCAATGAGCGCCTTGAGTTCGGTGGCAAAGCCTGGAAGGTCACGCGTTTCGAATGCCGGTTGGAGCCGGCCATAGAGTTCGCTTTCCGGATGCTTTGCATGGGTTGCCGACATTTCCATGGCTCCGAGGCGATAAAGCTCCACAAACGCGACGAGATGGCCGCGCACCTGTCCCAGAAGATGGAGATAAGCAACATCATCTGTACCGGGATCGCCTGCGGAAGCGCCCTCTCCCTCTCCCTCTCCCTCTCCCTCTCCTTCGCCACCTGATGCGGACGTGCCGGTGACGTCGGTATCCGTAACCGGGCTGGTTTTGCCTTCGCCCTCGGCTTCGCCCTCACCACCGCACGCGGAGACAAACAGGACACTTGCTGCGCCAGCCCCGGCCATCAGCGCCCGTCGCGAGGTTTGCAGACTTGTCCAGCGTTTGAAAGTTCTCGCCATTTTCCCGTCTCCTGTCCAAAAAGGGCCGTGCAGCCAGCCGTTCCATTTCCCTATAGATGCTGTATCTGCGACGCATTATCAAGTGGAGACTTTATGGCGCTTGTGATCGAAGGTCTACTCAACCCGGAAACCGTGCTCGCAATCAGGCAGTCGCTTGAGCAGGTTGATGCCCTATGGCGCGACGGGACACCAACGGCGGCAGGCCACGCCCGTCTTGTAAAGGCAAACCAGCAAGCGGACCCTGACCATCGTCTCGCCAGGGCCGCCCTGGAGAAAATCCGCGCTGTTCTGCTCGACCATCCGGCTTTTCGCGCTTTTGCACAGCCAGACCAGATCGTCAGGATCATGCTGAACCGGTACGCGCCTGGCATGGCTTATGGAGACCATGTGGACGCGGCCATCATTGATGGCGAGCGCGCCGATCTTTCTTTCACGGTTTTTCTGAGCGATCCGGATGATTACGGGGGTGGCGCGCTGGTTATCGATCAGACCACCCATGAAGACCGGTTTCGCGAACCTGCCGGTACGGCAGTCATTTACAGCGCATCAACGGTTCATCGGGTGGAACCTGTCGAACGCGGCCACCGATTGGCATGCGTCGGCTGGGTCTCCAGCCGAATTGCCTGCCCGGAAACCAGGCGCCTTCTGTTCGAACTGGACCGGACGATTGGTACACTGAAGGCTGACAACATGGTCGACCCGGCAGTGACTGTACGGCTGAGCAATGTACGCAATGGCTTGCTGCGGCTTCTGGGTTCGTGATCGCCAGCGCGCATTGTTAAAATGCGGGACCCAAAAGTTGACCACACCTGTGGCTCCAGCAGTTCGCGGACAAGGGCTAAACGGTTTCGTCGACCGTGATACCGCTTGGCGTTGCCAGCGACAGGGCATCGGCTGTCTCGCGCAGCATGGACGCAAACTGCACCGGCGGCCATTCGCTGACAATCTCACCTGAGTTGATATCGATTGCGCGATAGACAAAAGGGCTTGGACCGTCTGCAGCCTCGATTTCAAGCCGTGTATTGGCTCCGACCGCACGCTGAAGAATTTCCCGGGCTGCCTCAATCTGGGCATTTTGCCGATCGCGGGCCTGTTCGGCATCGGCGAGCCGTTCAGCGTTAAGCGAACGCCGTGCCTGTTCAAGACCTTGCGACCGGCTCTGTGCGCTCTGCAGCGACACGACAGACGCAGAGCGCTGGAGCGTTTGCTGGGCATCAGGTAACTGTATCTCGTTCATCATGACCACCCCGGACCCCACGCCCGGCCGGGACTTATCCAGCCGGGTCCTGACGGTCCATCATGCATTAAGCGAACAGGGCAAGAATTGAGTTCGGCGCCGCATTGGCAATCGACAGGGTCTGGATTGCCAATTGTTGCTGAACCTGAAGGGCCTGAAGGCGCGAGCTCTCCCGCGCCAGATCGGCATCGACGAGATTCCCGATCGAGGTTTCAAGCGAATCCGATACCCGGCTCAGAAGCGTTTCCTGGAGTTCAAGCGACTGGGACCCATTACCAAGACGCGCAAGCGCGTTTGTGACATTGGCAATCGACGTTTCAATCGCGGCAATCTGCGCTTGTGCCGCTTCGGCTGGTGTTACCGGCGGCGTGGCCGCTGCGTCGCCTGCAAACGGGTCCGCATCAGTGCTGATCGTGATGTTTCCGCCGCCAATCGACAGATCCTGTGCTGCGACTGAAATCTGGGTCGCACCGTCAGTGCTCGCCACAAGGGAAAGATCATTCGCGCCGCTGGCGATCAGATTGCGTCCCCCGACCTCGGCACTATCGACAATTCGCGTGATCTGCTCACGGAGCGACACAAAACGCTCGGACAGGATATCGCGGGTTTCATCGGTAATGGATGTATCGGCTGCCTGGACAGCAACTGACCTGAGTTCGACGAGAATATCGCTGATCTGCTGGCCGGCCGCGCTGGCGACATCAACCGTGGACTGACCAAGCCGCAGGCTTTGCTGGATTGATTCGACAGAACTAAGCTCTGCGCGTTGCTGCTGTGCGATGGCGAAAATGGCCGGATTGTCGGAAGCCGAAGAGACCTCTAGCCCGGTAGAGACCCGGCGCTGGGTTTCCTCAAGGCGGGCGTTGATGCTGTTGAGGTTTTGCAGGGCAACGAGAGCGCCTGGATTTGTATTGATGCTTGTGGTCATTGATCTGTCCCTTTCTAGGTGCAAGGCAGTTCGCGTGATTTTTTCACGCCCCGGAAGGATCGCAATTCCAGCGCCGATTTATCGCCTGTTAAGAGGTGTAAACGGCCCCCGGCTGATCGCCTGAAATGGTGGCGCCCGCACCCGCATGGCGATTTACCATAAGGCGAAAATCGGGTCTTCCGGGCGGCCAAACGGCAAAAATGACCCGGCAAATCTTGCCGGGCTGCAGGGATTGCCGGTCAATTTTCAGGTGTTGCTTGCGCGGACACGACGCCCGGCCAGGCCATCCATAATCATGCGATTGACCTCAATCAGCGCGTCGAGCCCCTCGCCTGTTGCCAGGGCTTCGCGCGTCACAGTGCGAACCCAGTGGCCGAGGCTGATAATGGCTGCCCGTGTCGGGATGGGCAGTTGATTTTCATCCCGCGCACAATCATCGGCCAGGGTCGCCCAGAGGATGCGATTACGGCTGAGGGCCTCGTTCAACGCCCGCAGATCGTCGCAACCCTGTTGCTTTGCCGCCATGAGCGCCGCCGTGATCTCTGAAAACAGGCGATATTCCTGGTCTCTTGGCGTGGCTGTCTGTTGTTGTACGGTCCGGTAAGCCTCAGGCGTGGGCATGGGTGTTTCCTCTGTTCGGCGACATCAGGCGACCGCGTTCAGGCGTGTCTGTTCGAAAGCCATGAGCTTGCGGCACTCCCCGAGAGCCTTGTAATAATTCTCATTGGCAACATGCGCGGCGATGGCCAGGCATCGCTGCTGGGCATCCGACGCAGTCACCGCGTCAAGAAACTCCGACAACCTCTCTGCAAAGTCCGTGTGCATCGCCTTACGGCAGGATGGATCAAGATACATCATCATCAGGGGCAAATAGATCCGCTTGGCTGGTGTGTTGGCTTCTTCGGCCTGCATAACATCACCTTCGCGCAGAAGGCGGGCCTGATTTTCGACAAGGAGTGTTGCGCGTCGGTCGCCGTTGCGCAGGACCGCCCCGTTTATGGCGATACGTTCATGGGGTTTCAGAACAAGCTTCAGTGGCATTGGCGTTTATCTCGTTCCGGTTTTCACCGCGATGCCCAGGCGTCTTGCACCCTAGCCATGCACCGTTAAAAACTGTTGAAAAGATGAATCTTCTGCTACGAAAGCTTGCCGCCCATGGTCGTTCCCTGTGAAAATTCCCCAACCGCGCCCGTTCGCGAAATCAGTCTTGCGGATCTTCGGGCCGCAAGTCCTGACGGCCGTGCCGAGGTTACGCAGACGCTTTTCGACGGGCTGCGGGAAACCGGTTTTATCATCCTGCGCGACCATGGGATTGCGCCGGACGCGCTTGAGAACGCTTATCGGATGGCGCGTGCATTCTTTGCCCTCAGTGCGCCCGAGAAGCTTCGCTATGACAGCGGGGTCGGCGGTCAGCGCGGCTACACCGCCTTTGGCCGTGAGCATGCCAAGGGCAACGTCCTGCCGGATCTCAAGGAGTTCTGGCATGTGGGTCGTGAATTCCCGGATCATCATCCGCTGGCGGAACTCTATCCACCAAACAAATGGCCTGACCAACCTGCCGGATTGCGGGACGCCTTTCTGACCCTTTATGACAGGCTTGAGGGTGCAGGTCTTGACCTCCTTGACGCGCTTGCCCCTGCCCTTGATCTGCCTGCCGATAGTTTCCGGATGATGGCGACCAACGGCAATTCGATCCTCCGGGTCCTGCATTATCCACCTGTACCGGACGGTGCGCCGCCAGGCGCCGTCAGGGCGGCGGCCCACGAAGATATCAATCTGATTACCATCCTGGTTTCAGCCGATGGCGCCGGGCTTGAACTTCTCAGCCGTGACGGCGAATGGCTTGCGGTTGAGACCGACCCGGCAAACCTGATCGTTGATGCCGGGGACATGCTCGCCAGGATGACCAATGACCTTATCCCGGCGACGACCCACAGGGTTGTCAACCCGAGTGGCCCCAATGTTTCGCGCTATTCGATGCCGTTTTTTTTGCATCCGGTGTCCGATGCCGATCTGTCGTGTATTCCGAGTTGTCTCGGCGATGGGGCGAAATATCCGCCCATCACGGCCGGTGCATTTCTCGCCCAACGCCTCAGGGAAATCGGACTTTGACCGGCTTTGACGACATGTCAGGGGGCGATGGGTCAGAGAAAGCCTGAAATAAAAACCCGCGGCTGCGCTTATCGCGCCGCGGGCTTGATACAGGGTGTTTCCTCATTTTTTGTTTTTTTTGGAAAACTTTTTGGGAACAGTCAATAGAGGTGATGCTTACCGGCTACTTTTCCACAGGGTTGAGGCTTTCGAATGACACCGGGCCGTTGGCACTGGTTTTCGTCAGGAGCCCTACCCGTCCCGTGGCCGCCGATCCCTCTTCATAGCGCGTCCGCAGATAGACCAGCACGTCACCGATGCGGTCGCCATTGAAATCAGCATGGACCAGCGGCTGGAGAAACAGGCTCTGATTGCCGCTCTCAATTGACCATGCCGACCCGTCTTCGGAAATCAGTCGTCTGATCTCCCGTCTGACTTCAGTCTCGCGCGCGGATACCGAGGAATGGTCGGGCGATAGCGACTGGCCGTTCACCCGGCCCGTGGCGAAGCGCAGCATGCGCTCCGGTTCCATGGTTTCGACATCCCGGTCACTAAGGGTCTGGTCAACAAAGTGGCTCACCTCCACGGGGCCTGCCGCGCGCAGATAGCCAAGCATTCTGCAAGCCCGCTCGAAAAAATCTTCCCGCCTTTGGTCACGGCTTGTCAGAGCGAACCAGCCCTCATCGCGCCGGGCTTCATAGTCGGCACAGGTCACGCAATCAGCGGTTGCCGCCGCCTGTTCCGGCGGCGACGACATTGTCACCATGATATTGGCGCCACGTTTGTTTACGAGTGGGCTGGTGTACAGATCATCAATGAGGTCACGCGGATAACATCCGGCGTCGAGAGTCTCAAAAAACGGGGCATCAGCGAGCAAACAGAATGTGTCGTCCTCGCTTTGCGGCGGAGACGGCAAAAAGCCCATCCCACCATTGGATCCGATCTCCGTGGCGATAATGCCGGTCGCGCCCATAAGGCCGATCAGCCCGCCCATAAATGTCGATGTTCGCGTGTCCATTTTCATGACCCCTACACCCCAAATGCCCCGTTTTGCGCCGTTAAACGCTGATGGTTCCTGCCCGCTAAACCCTTTGTAAAAGCGTATCGCGAAACACTTCCTGAAAATAGTCATAACGCCGAAGCCCGGGTCCCGACAAGGCGGCTTGAAACGCACCGCCAGGAAAACTGCGATTTGCACCCTTAAAGCAGACCAAGCTCCGCCAGTTCGCGGTGAAGATGGGGGGGCAATCCACCAGCTTTCCGGCCGGGTCTGATATCGGCCGGCGCATCCCCGGGGTTCAGATAGCGCCAGCCCTGAAAGGCCTTACGCGGGCTTGCTTCGGTCGGGATGACTTTCGGTTCCATCAAGATCATGGAACGCTCGATACCGTCAGCACCGGTCACCCGCTCGATCCCGATGATCTGCTGACGGCACAGGATCATTCCCTTGATCACCCAGTAGACAGAGCCCCCGTCAACAAGCGCATCCGCCCGGCGTGGATGCATCCGGGTGACATGGTCATGCACAGACCCGAGCCCGCGCACGCGATTATATTCAACGCGGCGCTCAACCCAGGCGTTTTGCTGTTCTATCGATTCGGTCCCGACACTGAGTTTTACAAGATGAAGCAAATGTTCTCTTCCTTGCGGCGACCCTGCCATCAGAAACACCGGCGCGCCCCTAACACTAATGCCCCAGTGGTACGAATCTGACGTTTCGCACCCCTGCGCATTTTATCGATGGATCAACTTATCCAGCCATTTGAGTGAGATAGAGGTCGTTATACGTTGAACGGTACGGACTCAAATGTCTGGGTCGATCCACTCGCCTCTTGTTTTGCCGCATTTTCTTTTGTCAGAACCATAAGGAACACAAAAGGTTGATGACCTCAGCTTTGTAGAGTGCGTTGATGGTTTCGGCGAGTGTATTGTTGTCGCCGTCGCCGACGCTGCCGATGGACGGCCTCCTATTTCGCCGCTCGCGTCGCGCAGGGCACTTAAATCGGCGCCCGGCGCGCGTGCCGACCAGTCCGCGCGCGCCCAGGCGCCATAGACCGGATGCGAGTCCTTCATGTCGCGCCAGAGCCAGACCATCCGGTCGACGAACCACAGCTTGGCCATGACGGACGCGCCCCAAGCGGTTGCGCCGAGCACCAGATCGCCGCGCCACAGCGCGTAGACAAAGACAAGGGCGAAGCCTGCCGCGAGGCTCGTGGTAATGTATCCCGGGCGGAGATGGTGGGACGGCACGCTCACCGCGTGCCGGGCGAGCCACACCCGTTCGCCGAGCACGCCCTGTTGCGCCCAGCCGTCCGCATGGGCGGGCGGAGAGAAAAGCCTGGGGTTGACGTAGGTCCAGATCGCCACCGCCACGATGGGGATCACCGCCCACCAACCGATCCAGTGGACGCTCCAAACGGCGAGGAATACCGGGACCGCCCCGGCGATCCGGCTCCAGGCGCTCCACGGATTGGCATGGCGCGCCCAGCTCTGCGCGTCCATGCGCATCAGGCGTTCGGAAAGGCGGAAGATGTCCATGGCTATCCCTCATCCGCGATGCGACAGGACGTTCAGCAGCTCGACTGCCGGGTCACGCAGGAAGAACCGGCGCACACTCCGGGGCTCGTCTGTCAGATCACAGACGACGGGCACACGCTGCGCCCTGGCCCGCTTAAAAACACCCTCCACGGCATCGACCCCGATACGCAAGTCGGTTCCCACTTCGCTGGAAAATGCTTTAGCCAGCGATTCGCAACCGCGACAACTCGCGCGCACGCTGGCGTTTCATATCGTGGCGCACAGAGCGCTTTACGAGGATATAGAAAATAAAATAGCAGGTCGCAGCGCCCGTCCCTGCAAGCCACATCGGCAAGCTCTCAAACAAAAGGGCGACACGGTCATAGCCAAGCCCCAGCCTTGCCGCCACGTCCGGCAATTGCTGGGCAAACAGAAGAACAGCGCCGATCAATGTCAGGGCGAATGCAAAAACGCCCGCCAAAATCGCGCCGATGGTCACGCCCATATCGGCATATTCCTCCGATTTGGAGATGATCATCTTGGTCGGATCGCCGGACAGCGATTGTGCTGCCGCGTAAAGCGCACGCGCACGCGCCGCCCTTTCTTCCGGGGAGAGCGCACTTGACGTCTGGTTCTTGACCTCGTCGAAATCCGCGAGCGGCGCTTTGACAAGATCGCCTTCGCTGGCAAATTCAAACTCACATTCGGTCGCCGGTGTGACGTCCGCTGTCGGCACCACAAGGGATGCATCGGTCGGCATCAGAAACAGGGATTTTTCTGCGGCACGTCGCCGAACAAGCCCGTCGAGCGTGACCAGTTCACCGTTAAGCTTCGCGCGTGTCCACATCTCGAAAGCGGCGGCCGCCCCCAGCTTGTCGCCCTCGTTCAGCTTGCGCAGAACCGTTGAACGACGCCAGTTTGCTTCCCCGATATTGAAGATCAGCGAGACAAGGGCATCATGTTCATTCTGATTGAGCGGCGCACGCACGGTTTCCGACAATATGGTCTCAATCGGGCCGACATCGTCCCGCAATAAGCGGTTGGCATCGGATTCGGTTACGCTCATCCCGTGGCGGGCGGTGGACGTATGGCCGTACCCGACCGACCACTGTTCACCAGCGGTGTAATGGGCTGCCATTCGCAACCCCTCATATCCCTTTATCAGGTTGAGACCGGTTTCACCCGTTTTCATACCGATACCCGCTTGCAGCGCCCAACATCGAAGAAAAATAGCATGCGCCGTGTCACTTGGGTAGCCTTTGTGCGCAATGTGCCCCCGATGAGCCCAAATCTGTGCGAATTTAACACGTTTAGCGCCCTTTACGGCACAGAACCGTCGCAAGACCCATAGACCTGCCGAATGACGCCGGGTAAGATTAAATTTGGTATAATTCTTGATTATCCGGGATGCAGCGAAGTCATGCCCGGTTCGCTGGCAAACAATGATTGGATCTCACCATGAGTAATGGAATTGCCAACATCATTGCGGCGCTCCTTATATCGGGGGCGATTGTTGGAACCAATTATCTTCCCGAAACTGGGAGTGCGCCCGGCGATGCGGCAGCAGACGAGCAGTATGCCGAATGGCTGACCCGCGCCGTTGGCGACATCCGCAACGATATCGTTGTCAATTGCGGCTGTTGTGGCGAGGGTGGGGGCACCGGCATTAATGATCGCGAAGCAGCCCTGAAAAGGACACCCACCCGGTCTTTTTAGCCCCCCGCCGGTCTCCGATGCGGATTGCCGCATTCACGCCAAGTGATTTTCTGGAGACGCGGCGGGTTCCCAAACCAGGTATTGCCTCTGTCGATGGGCCGAATACGGTCCCCGTCGCACTCAGCAGCCTTGGCGGCCTCGGGGGCGGGTCATTCGGCCCCCCGGGCTTTGTCGCGGGCTTTTTTCCACCGGCCGGCCCAAGCTTTTTGACAAGCGGCCTCCCCGGCAATGACGACGAGGATGATATGCCGGATGGACCTGATGGTCCCGGTCCCGATGGCCCTGGTCCTGACGGCCCAGATGGTCCGGATGGCCCTGGTCCTGACGGCCCCGGACCCGATGGCCCAGATGGTCCCGATGGTCCCGGTCCGGATGGCCC
>CAYSMJ010000085.1:0-11536 GCA_964432075.1 uncultured Caulobacterales bacterium
GGCGATCGCGTGGAACGCTGCAGGACCAAGCCCGCGTTTGTCATTGTGAGAGCGTGTGTCGAAAACCGGGGAGAGAAGCGCCACATCACATCCGCATCGGGAGGCAAGCCGCAATTCCTGCCGGTTGTGACAGGCTGCGCTCATCAGGCGCCAGGGGCCGCGCCAATGGCGCGTGCGCTGAAGCCCCCAGCTTGGCACATGGACACCATCGGCATTGACGCGGCGGGCCAGTTGCGTGTCACCGGCAACAAGAAAGGGCTTGTTTGCATGGCGTGCCACCGCGCGCAGACGGTGCGCGCGGGCTTGTCGTTCCGGGTTTTTATAGTCGCGGAAAATAATGGCGGTTTTCGCCGGAACGCTGCGAATAAGGTCGATAAGATCGGCAAGCGATTCGTTATCGGTCATCAGGGCAAGGCAAACCGGGGCCTTGTGACAACTGTTGATCTGGAGCTTTTTTGCAGTCCGGGCGAGGGCACCGTAAGACATTGAGCCATTCCTCCGTTTTTGACGTTTTGAAGGACTGACCGTAAATGCCAGACCAGACCGTTGACGCTGTCGATAATCTTGCAAGGGTGCAAACGCAAATTGCGGCGGCGGCACGGACGGCCGGGCGCGACCTCGCACAGGAGCCGGTCACGGTCACGGTCGTCAGCAAAAAGTTCGGCGTCGAAACCATTCGCCCTGTTCTGGCGGCGGGTCACCGCGTTTTTGGAGAAAACCGGGTCCAGGAAGCCATGGAAAAATGGCCGTCCCTTCGTGCCGGGTGGCCCGAGATCGAACTCCGGCTGATTGGTCCCCTGCAGTCCAACAAGGCAAAGGATGCAGTGGCGTTTTTCGACGTGATTGAAACCGTAGACCGCCCGAAAATTGCCCGTGCCCTGGCGCGGGAAATTGAGGCTCAGGAGCGCCATCCAAAACTGCTTGTACAGGTGAACACCGGGGAAGAGCCACAAAAGGCAGGCATTCCGCCGCATGAGGTCGACGGGTTTGTCGCCTTCTGCCGGGATACGCTCGGGCTTTCGATTGACGGGCTGATGTGTATCCCGCCCGTTGATGACAATCCGGCCTTGCATTTTGCCCTTCTCGGCAAGATCGCCGCCCGCAACGCCATCAAGGCGCTGAGCATGGGGATGAGCGGTGATTTTGACGCGGCCGTTCGGCTGGGCGCCACCCATATCAGGGTTGGGTCGGCGATCTTTGGAGAGCGGCCCGGATAGGAGCCTATTCGAAAACGCCGTTTTCGACAGACGAAACCGATTTGTCGGTGAGACCGTAGATAATCATATTGTAATCGCCGCCCATGATTGTCTTCATCCGGGACTGATCACCATGACAGTTTTCGGGCCTGACAGCGCCAGAATGGTCCGTATATCGGCTTCAGAAACGGCAATACAGCCTTCCGTTGGCCGATAGTCGTCATGGCACAGATGAAAGAATATGGCACTCCCCCGGCCCGGAACAGGTGGGTCGTCATTATGCCCAAGAATGACACAGATATCGTAGAGATGATCTGTGCGCCAAAGATATTCTGCACTCCCCTCGAACGGATGTTTGACAGGACGATTATAAGCTACGCTATGTGGATCATCACACCAGCCATCGTCAGGACTAAGGGGGGCGAGCGGCAGGCCTGTGGCCGGTGGGGCGAGACGGTCCGGTCGGTAAAGGACACGCCGCAGGGGATACTGCCCGGCCGGCGTTGCCCCATCGCCCTCTTTCTTGTCACTGACAATCCCGGAAGGTCCAAGCGCGCAGCGTATGATTTGAAGCGAGGGGATGATTATGCCGTGATTTTCGACCCTTATGAATTCGATCGTCATTTTTCCGCCCCTGCCGGTCCGTTTCATCACTCAGCTGCTCACAGCCGTCTCAAGGTTCTGTGACAACATTTTCTTTTACCGTGTTCACATGATATCCCATATGCAGTTGGCCCGGTCAGTTGCTTTCAGAGGCGGGGACGACCTAAAATACAATGCGTTTCAATGCATGAGAAACAGGATCATATAATATGTCGCGGGCGAAGAGAATTCTTCTTGTAGATGATGACGAGTTGTTGCGGGAAACACTCGTTGACCAGTTTCACATGAATGATGAGTTCAGTGTCGAAGTGGCAAAGTCAGGGCAGGAAGCCGTCGAGATTGCCAAACGCGAAGCGCATATCGATCTGATGTTGCTGGATGTCGGCCTGCCGGACATGGATGGTCGCGAAGCCTGTCGTATCATGCGGAAGAACGGGTTCAAATCGCCGATCATCATGCTGACCGGGGCCGACAGCGAGGCGGACACGATCCTCGGGCTTGATGCCGGGGCCAATGATTATGTCACCAAGCCTTTCAAATTTGTCGTCCTGCTTGCGCGTGTCCGGGCGCATCTGCGCAGCCACGAACAATCGGAAGATGCGGTCTTCAAGGTCGGGCCCTATGAATTCCGCCCCGCAGTCAAAATGCTTTTGACCGAGGATGACAAGAAAATTCGTCTAACGGAAAAAGAGACTTCAATCCTGAAATATCTCTTCCGGGCGGGCGGTAAGGCTGTTAGCCGGGATGTCCTTCTTGATGAGGTCTGGGGCTATAATTCCGGCGTGACGACCCACACGCTAGAAACCCATGTCTACCGGTTGCGCCAGAAAATTGAGCCCGATCCGTCCAACGCCGCCATTCTTGTCACAGAAAGCGGCGGATACCGGCTGGCGCATTGAAGTCACAGCCCGCGACTGACGCCATTGTCGATCTTGCCAAGGATTGAGCGTGCCCGCGTCCGGTAGGCGGCCTGGGTTTCCGGTTTCATCCGCTTCCATGTCCGATACATCTGCGCCATACGCGGATTTTTGGCAAAGTCGTCATGGCGGTCAAGAAAGTCCCAGTAAAGTGCGTTAAACGGGCATGCGCCGTCCTCGGTCTTTTTCGAGACCGAATAGGCGCATCCCTTGCAGTAATCCGACATGCGATTGATATAAGCCCCGCTCGCGGCATAGGGCTTTGAGGCCAGTTGGCCGCCATCGGCAAACTGGCTCATGCCGATGACATTCGGGCCTTCCACCCATTCATAGGCATCGACATACACCGCAAGATACCATTCGTGTACCTCTTTCGGATTGGCGCCGATCAGAAGGGCAAACAGACCCGTGACCATCAGCCGCTGAATATGATGGGCATAGGCTTCATCGCGCGTTTGGGTGATTGCGGCCTCAAGGCAAGCCATATCGGTATCGGCTGTCCAGTAAAAGTCTGGCAGTTTGCGTGTTGCGCCGAGATGGTTCTGCTCGGTATAGGCCTCGCCATCGCGCTTATAGTTGAGCCAGTAAATGCCATTGATATATTCGCGCCAGCCGATGATCTGGCGGATAAATCCCTCAACGGCATTAATCGGTGCACTGCCGTTCAGATATTGCTGTTCGGCACGGCGGCAGACTTCCAGCGGGTCGAGCAGGCCGATATTGATGTATAATGACAGCAGCGAATGATAGAGAAAAGGCTCGCCAGCAAGCATGGCATCCTGATAGTCCCCAAACCGGGGCAGGGCTTCTTTCATGAAATGGTCAACGGCCCGTTCGGCATCCTCTGGTGTTACCGCAAACCAGAACGGCTCCAGCGTCCCGAAGTGATTATCGAAGGTCTGGCCGACAAGGGTCAGTACCTCTTTGGTGGTTTTATCCGGGTCGACCTGAACTGGTGCTGGCATGAACAGATCGGTATCCGCTGGTTTCCGATTGTCCTTGTCAAAATTCCATTGCCCGCCAGCCGGCTCATCGCCCTCCATCAAATATCCGGTCTGGCGCCGCATATCCCGATAGAAAAATTCCATTCTCAGGGTTTTGCGACCGTCCGCCCAGCGGGCAAAGTCTTCCTCTGTGCACAGAAAACGATTATCATCAAGCAGGACGATTGGAACGTCAAGTGTCCTGCCCCAGCCTTCCTGGTCCAGTCGAACACGATGTTCCGCACCCTTGGTAACGATGACACCATTGGCGCCATGCCTCTTTACCGCGCGCCCCACCTCGCCGCGGAATGACCCGGCATTTTCCGGATCGTCATAGACGATATAATCGACCCGCCAGCCGGCCTTGCGCAGGGCCTTGGCATGATGGCGCATTGCCGAAAAAATAAAGGCAATTTTTTTCTTGTGGTGCCGCACATAAGTTGCTTCCTCACGCACTTCACAAATAAGGATAACATCGCGCGATTTGACACCGGCCTGAAGGCTTGGCAGCTCCATGCGAAGCTGATCGCCAAGGATGGGGATAATGCGTGTACCATCTATCTCTTCTGGTGCTACCAAGGCACAGCCTTTCCGGCATAATCAAAGAATTGTCCGGCATGATCCGGTGACAACCCATTCAAAACCGATAATAGATTATGGGCCGCCTCATCTGGCGATGCGGTATAACGTCCCTTGGCATAGTTTTCCGTCAGCGGTGAGGGAATGGTGCCCGGATGCAAGGCGACAACAATATGGTTCGGGTGTTTGCGCTGGTGCTCGATCGCCGCGCATCGGATAAACTGGTTGAGGGCCGCCTTGCTGGCGCGATAGGACATCCAGCCGCCAAGACCATTATCGCCGATGGAGCCAACGCGGGCGGACAGGGCCGCAAAGACGGCGCGATCATCGCGCCGGAGGAGGGGGGCAAAGTGCTTGAAGGCCAGTGCCGGGCCAAGGGCGTTGACCTGAAAGGCCATCATGGCTGCTGTCGGCGTCAGTTCCCTGAACGATTTCTCGGGCCCGACGGTCTCGGCCTCAAGCCGCACATCAAGGATACCACTGGCCACAAAAACAAGATCAAAGCGTTTGCCCGCCGCTGACATGGCCTTTGCTGCCCGGGCAATGGTTTCCTCATCACACAGATCGAGCCCGTCACTTGCGCGTGATAAGGTGTCAACGGCGCAACCCTGTGCACGAAGTCGTTGTACGATCGCGCCGCCAATACCGCCACTAGCGCCAATAACAAGCGCTGCCTCAACAGGATGTTCCGTATAGGAAACGGTCAATGACGGGCGGTCTATTCGCCGGTATCGCCGCTCACCGGTGCCGCTGTTTCTTCCGCAGCAACGGGCGCAGGATAGGGAACGGGATCATCGGAGAGTGACCCGAGATAAGCGATGATATCGGCGCGTTTAGAATCTTTCCTGATTTTCTGGGCCATGGCCGTGCCCGGAGCATATTCCTGCGAATTGTACAGGAACGCATCAAGCGCCTCGTAGGTCCAGGCGCCCTCTTTGCCTTGCAGCGCGGCACTGTAGCCCGGATAGGCCTCGACCGAGGCAATTTCCCGACCGACGATATTCCAGAGATTGGGCCCCTGAAGCTGCGCGCCGTCTTTGTTGAACGAATGACAGGCGGCGCAAAGTGCTGAACCGCGCTCGCCTGCGGCAACCGATGCGTCGGCCAGCAAGGTGCCGAGATCGACCGGCGCCTCTTCAGCCGCGGGGGCGGCCCCGGCAATATCGAGCTCAACCGGGAATTGCGGAAAAACGGCGGCCAGTTCTTCGCCATGGTGGTTGCCTCCGCCATGGTGCGCGCCGCCGCCATAAAGGCTTTCGGCCATAAGCGGGAGCCCGAACAGAACCAGAAGGGCTGCAAGAATGGAAAACGCTACCTTGTTGGCGAAGAGCGGATCGTTCACGGGAGATATCCTCTTGGTCATCACTTTTGAACGTTGATGTATGCCGACGAGTCTTTAAAGGCAATCTCACCAGAGATCGAATTTCACGCGGCTATTCGACCCGCGCCCGCAGCCCGGTCGGTGCCGCATTGTCAGGCCTCGGCGGCTTCGCCCGCGCTGGCGCGTCGCTGTTCATAGATGCGCAGAAAATCGATCGGCTCAAGCATCAGAGGCGGGAAATTGCCATTGCGGGTGGCATCGGCAAGGACCTGGCGAAGAAACGGAAACAGAAGGCGCGGACATTCCACAACCATCACCGCTTCAAGATGCTCCTGCGGGATATCCTGCAACAGAAATACACCGGCATAGGTGCTTTCCACCACAAAGACCGGCTTGTCATTTTGCTTGGCGTTTGCCGCAACAGAGAGTTCGACTTCATAATGGTCCTGCCCGAGCCCGCGGGCCGAAACATCGACATTGACTTCGATCTGCGGGGCTGCAGTCAGTTCCCCATATATACCAGGCGCATTCGGGTTTTCGAACGACAAATCCTTGAGGTACTGTGCGACAACACGCATGTTCGGTCCCTGCGCATTGGCCTGACCATTGGCATCACCGCCATTCGCGTCTGCCGGCATCTGGTCGCCGGTACCGAAACTTTCTGACATATTTCACCCATCCTGGTGTCTGGTCTGATAACGCCTTTGCTCTTAGACAGCGTTACGCTTCGCCGCAAGGGATCGCCTCTGGTCAATATCGCTCGACGTGAATTCTGGCTTCGCCCCGGTCGATCTTGCGTTTAATCCGCTTCAACACATATCGGCCGATGGCCTGCCGAACGGGCGGCATCAACAGAAGAAATCCAAAGCTGTCCGTGATGAACCCGGGCGTCATCAGAAAAGGCGCACTTACCACCAGCAAGACACCGTCTACCGCTGAATCTACGGGCACTTTCCCCTCCCGCATTGCGTGCTGAGCCTTGTTAAGAGCCGAGAGCCCCTGCATGCGCAGAAGGATCCCACCCAGAACCGCCGTAAACAGACACATCCCGATAACGGGTAGGACGTTGAACGCCTCGGCAGCCATGAGCAGGACATAGATCTCGGCGATTGGCAGGATCAGAAACAGGAAGACAAGGATCAGAAACATAACGTCACGGGTGATTTCTCAATTCATTTTTCTATATAAGAGTCGTAACGACACAAAACAGGGCGTGGCGCCGGTTATCGGGCTGGATTTTCCAGCTCACCCGGACACCACACCGTAGCAACATTGCCCTCGGAGACTTATGGACCCGGTCATTCTTATATTCGCGATCGTCGCAGCGTTTTTTATCTACAAGCTGCTTTCCGCCCTCGGAGAAAACTCCGGCGAACCGGACAACGCCTCTGATGCCCGCAAGGAGATTGAAGCCCTGCGCCGGACCCTGTCCGGTAATCGGGACCAGAGCCAAAGCGACGAAACGTCGGAGCCCGAGACCGCCTACGCGGAGCCCGCCCAGACGCCGGAGCCGGTTCGGGCCACCTCGCCGAAGGTGCGCGAAATTGTCGATGCCGATCCGTCCTTTTCTGAAGAAGGGTTTTTGGAAGGCGCCAAAGCCGCTTATGAGATGATTGTCGAGGCTTTTGCAAAGGGTGACCTGAAACCGGTAAAGCCCTATGTCGCAGAGTCCGTTCTCAAGGCCTTCAAGGACGCTGTCGCGGTGCGCGAATCGCAAGGCCATGTCAGCGACCTGCAATTTATCGGGATCGAAAAAGCGTCCATTGTCGAAGGCCGTGTCAGCCCCGAGACACTAACGGTTGTTGCGGACTTCGTCTCCGACCAGGTGCGGGTGACCCGTGATAAGGATGGTAATGTTGTCGATGGCGATCCAAACCGGATCGATCTTGTCAAGGATCGCTGGACCTTCGCCCGCAAACGCCATGCGAACGACCCTAACTGGGCCCTTGTGGCCACGGGTGTTGCGCGGTAGCGGGGCAGGCAGGCCGCCCCGCCATCGGCGGCGGGCAAGAGGGATTATTCTGCCATGCGCCGCCGACAGGCCTTGCTCGCGTTTCTGGTTACCGCGTTCATTTTGCTCGGCCTGTCAACGCTGGTCCTTTTCCCGGGCGAACGCGGTGACGACAGCCCTGAGCCCAGTGGCGATCCCCGGTTTCATGCAATCCTGACACAGTTCCCGGCCCTTGTCGGGTGGCCCCAGGCCGGTCACGGCCAGGCCTTCGAGGCTTTTTTACGCTCATGCGAACGGATTGAGGCCGAGCCCGCCGGTGGCACCGCCAATCCCGTCGAAGCTATTCCGGATGATCGGTTTGTAACCCCCTTTGCTGGCACGGTCGATGCCTGGCAGGCCATTTGCCGCGAAGCCCGGGCCATGGCATCGGCCAATGACCGGGTGGGTAATGATAGCGCCAGGGCGTTTTTCGAGCGCGAGTTTCAACCGGTCCGGATCCAAAACGTTTACGCCAATACAAGACGTTTCGATGGATTATTCACCGGCTATTACGAACCGGTCTTGCCCGGCAGCCGGTCGCGTACCGACCGCTTTTCGGCGCCGGTCTATGGTCGGCCAGACGATCTTGTCGAGGTCGACCTCGGTCAGTTCCGGCCCGATCTTGCCGGCCGTCGAACCGCTGGCACGGTCACAAACGGCCGGCTTGTGCCTTACCCGGACAGACGCACCATCAACGATCAGGGCCTGGCCGACCGGGCCCCTGTTCTCGGATGGATGACGCCCGATGATCTTTTCTTTCTTCAGATTCAGGGCTCTGGCGTGATCCGGTTTTCGGAGGCGCCGCCAATCCGCATCGGTTATGCCGGCCAGAACGGCCACCCCTATACGGCGATTGGCAAACCGCTGATCGAACGCGGGATTATTGCGCGCGAAGACATGAGCCTGCAGGCCATTCGGCAATGGCTGGCCGGAGCCCCGCCGGTTGAGGCCCAGGCCCTGCGCGAGCTGAATGCTTCTTATGTCTTTTTTCGCCGCCTTGATGATTTGCCGGATCCCCGGCTCGGGCCGGAAGGTGCTGAAGGGGTTCAGTTGACACCCGGGGTCAGCCTCGCCGCCGATCGGCGCTATCATGCGATGGGAACGCCCGTGTGGCTGGAGATAGAATCGCCATTTCGCAACCGGAACGAGGCCTATCGCCAGTTTATGATCATTCAGGATACAGGCGGGGCGATACGCGGGCCGGTGCGCGGTGATGTGTTCTGGGGACAGGGGGCCGATGCGGAGGCGATTGCCGGTGCGATGCGATCCCGGGGCACGATGACGGTGTTGCTGCCGAAATCAGTGGCCGCGCAACAGGACTGGACTGCCCCATGAGCCGCGGTCATCGGCGCAACCGTCCGCGAACCCTGACACCGGAAGAGGCGGCGCTATGGGAAAAAGTGACCAAAGAAGTCAGCCAGCTTGAAAAATCGCCTGCGAAACAGGCATCACCGGCGCACCCGGGTTCCGGGGGAGCGTCAAGATCCAATTCGCCGGGACTGTCGCGGCCAAGATGGTCAGGAACGACACCGCCAGCGCTGTTTCAGGGCAAGAATGCCCCCCGCGCGGGGATTTCCGCCAGTGCTTTTCTTGCCGGGCAGACGCAGCCGGGGCAAAACACAACCAGCGTTTTTGCAGCCGGGGACCCGCGTGCGGAGCGCCATGTGCGGCGGGGGCGGCGCGAGATCGACGGCGTTCTTGACCTGCACGGCCTGACCCAGATCGCCGCGCATGAACGGCTCAAGGCTTATGTTTCCATGGCGCGGTCCCAGAAGGCCCGGTGTCTTCTTATCATCACAGGCAAAGGCGGCGACCCGCTGTACCGTGCCAGGCAGAGTCTGGCGGAACGGTTCGACCGGTCTCCGGACCGGGCCGCCCCCCGCGGTGTCCTGCGCCAGCGTTTTCTCGACTGGGTCGAGGCGCCGCCTCTGCGTGACCAGATTGCCCGGGTCGCCAAAGCCAAACCGGCCGATGGTGGTGAGGGTGCATTTTATGTATTTCTCAAGGCAAAATAGAACCGTGCGGTGCCCCCTTTGCGATTCGCCCGCGCCATGCCTAGATCCAGATCGTCTCGCTGATCGCTGCACAGGGTTTTCATGACAAATTTTACGCCCCGCGAAATCGTTTCGGAGCTTGACCGGTTCATTGTCGGTCAAAACGCCGCCAAGCGGGCCGTCGCGGTTGCCTTGCGCAATCGCTGGCGGCGGCGTCAGGTGGGCGAGCCCATGCGCGAAGAGATTACCCCGAAAAACATCCTGATGATCGGACCCACCGGTGTCGGTAAGACCGAGATTTCCCGGCGGCTGGCAAAGCTTGCCGGCGCGCCTTTCCTTAAGGTTGAGGCAACAAAGTTTACTGAGGTCGGGTATGTCGGGCGCGATGTGGATCAGATTGTCCGCGATCTTGTAGAGATCGCCGTTGGCCTTGTGCGCGACCACAAACGCAAGGCCGTGCGCGAACAAGCCCATGACCGTGCGGAGGACCGGGTGCTTGATGCCTTGGTCGGAACCGCCGCGAGTGAGGCAACACGTGATAAATTTCGCCGCCAGCTGCGCAATAACGATCTTGATGACCGTGAGATTGAGCTGGAATTGCGGGAAACGGGCGGCGGTATGCCCAGTTTTGAAATTCCCGGCATGCCCGGCTCCCAGGTGGGGATGATCAACCTTTCCGATATCCTTGGCCGCGGTTTTGGCGGGCAGACCCGCAAGAAGACCCTCAGGGTCAAGGACGCCTATGAGCCCCTGATTGCCGAAGAATGCGACAATCTTCTTGACGAGGAATCGCTTGGCCGTGAGGCCGTCGACCTGGTTGAAAATGAGGGAATCGTATTTCTCGATGAAATTGACAAGATTGCCCGCAATGCCGATCGGGGGGGCGGAAGCGCCGATGTTTCGCGTGAAGGTGTCCAGCGTGATTTGCTGCCGCTGATCGAAGGGGCAACGGTTGCGACCAAGCATGGCCCCGTCAAGACGGACCACATCTTGTTTATCGCCTCGGGCGCCTTTCACCTGTCAAAACCATCGGACCTGTTGCCCGAGCTCCAGGGCCGTCTGCCGATCCGGGTTGAGTTGACCGCGCTCACCCGGGATGATTTTCGCCGGATCCTCACCGAGACAGAGGCCAGCCTTCTGAAGCAGTATGAAGCGCTGATGGCCACAGAGGGGCTGACGATCACCTTTAGCGATGACGGGATCGACGCAATTGCCGACGCGGCAGCGGCGGTGAACGCAACGGTTGAGAATATCGGCGCCCGGCGACTTGCCACGATGATGGAGAAAGTGCTGGAGGAAGTCTCCTTCAATGCCGGGGACCGCGCTGGCGAGACAATTGCCGTTGATGCCGATTTTGTTGAACGCCATCTCGGCGAGGTGGCGCGTAATGCCGACCTGTCGAAATTCATCCTCTAAAAGGTCTGAGCCGGTATGTCTGACGCGCCACAGCGCCTGTTTCCGGGCCCCCGAAACGATCTGACGGATATACCGGGACTGACCGTTGCCCACGCTGTCTCGGCCGAGGTCAACACTGGGGTAACGGTCATCCTGTGCAACACGCCGATGACCTGCGGTGTCGATGTCCGCGGCGGTGGTCCCGGCACAAGGGAGACCGATCTTCTGCGTCCTGAAACGCTGGTTCAGAGCGTCGATGCGGTCTGTCTTTCGGGTGGCTCGGTGTACGGGCTGGGCGCAGCGGACGGTGTGACCGCGGCGCTTGGGGCGGCCGGGCGCGGGGTATGCCTGATGCCGGCACACGGTGTGCCTGGCGCCCCGATCGTACCGGCAGCCATCCTGTATGACCTTGCCAATGGCGGCGACAAGAATTGGGGGCTGACACCGCCTTATGCTGCGCTCGGACGGGCGGCGACCGAAGCTGCCCTGATGCAGGCGCGCGGGCCGGTAAGACTTGGCCGGGCCGGGGCCGCTTTCGGGGCGCGGGCCGGTCAGGAT
>CAYSMJ010000086.1:0-5364 GCA_964432075.1 uncultured Caulobacterales bacterium
AAGCCGGTCAGGCTGCGGCCGGTGCCGCTGGTGCTGCCGCTGCGGGTGCCGCCGCTGTGAAAACAGCAGCTTCCGATGCCGCCGATGCTGGCAAGCAGATGGCAGAGAAGACTGCAAATGCCGTCGCCGGTGCCGCTGACGATGCTGCAAATGGCGTTCAACAGGCTGCCTATGAGACCACCGACGGCATTGCCTATGCGTCACTGACCGGTGATGCGACAGCTGGCAAACGGGTCTTCACGAAGTGCATGGCCTGCCATGTTGTCAAAGAAGGCCAGAACCGGGTTGGTCCGTCATTGTACGGGGTCGTCGGCAGGGAAGCCGGCTCGATAGACGGCTTCAACTATTCCGAGGCGAATGCTAATTCCGGCATTGTCTGGACAGAAGCCACCCTGTACGCCTATCTTGAAAATCCGCAGGAATTCATCCCGGGAACACGGATGATTTTCACCGGGCTTCCAAAAGCTCAGGACCGTGCTGATGCGATCGCCTACATCATGCAGGAATCCGGCCAGTAAATGAATTTCCAAAGCGTCGATCATCTGTGATCGACGCTTTTTTTCTGTCTGAAAGAACGCTGTGCCGACCTTTCCCTTCAGTGCCATTGTCGGTCAGGATGCGCTGAAAGAGGCGGTCCTGCTCTCAGCAGTGGACCCCGGGCTTGGCGGTGTGCTGGCATTTGGTGACCGGGGCACCGGCAAAACCTCGCTGATGCGCTCGGTGGCCCAGCTACTACCCCCCATTCAAACCGTCAAAGGCTGTGCTTACAATTGCACACCGCGAGACGCGATGGACAGGCGTGAGAGCGGCGAAAACGACACAGGCACATTCTGGTGTGACATCTGTTGTCGCCAAGACAATGAAAGCGCAATCGAGATTGTTGATCGGCCAGTCCCGGTAATCGACCTGCCCCTTGGGGCCACCGAAGATCGTGTTCTCGGCGCGCTGGACCTGGAAGCGGCCCTCGTTCGCGGTGAAAAACGATTTGAACCAGGACTATTGGCACGCGCTCATCGTGGATTTCTTTATATCGACGAGGTCAATCTGCTGGAGGACCATCTGATTGATGTGCTTCTCGACGTGGCGGCTTCGGGCGAAAACCTTGTGGAACGGGAAGGGATGAGTATCCGACACCCTGCGCGCTTTGTTCTTGTCGGTAGTGGTAACCCGGAAGAAGGTGAGTTACGCCCGCAGCTGCTTGACCGATTTGGCCTTTCGGTGGAAGTCCGCACACCCACCGAAATTGACGAGCGGATTGAGATCGTGCGCCGCCGCGACCGTTTTGATCAGGACCCCGACGGCTTCATGGCATCCTGGCAGACCCCTGAAGGCGAGATCCGCAATGCGATTCTTGCCGGTCAGGCAAAGCTGCGCAATGTCACCATTCCAGACGATATCATGACGCAGATTGCGCAACTGTGCATCACGCTTGGCGCCGATGGTCTGCGCGGGGAGTTGACCCTGATGCGTGCTGCCCGCGCGGCCGCCGCCCTTGATGGACGCGACCGTGTGTCACTTACCGACATTGGGCGTATCGCTCCGTCAGCATTGCGCCATCGCTTGCGCAAACAGCCGCTTGATGAAACCGATGCCACCACCCGGATCGCCCGGGCCCTGACCGAGCTTGGTATCGCGTGAGCGATGGCTCGGCATATCCGGCGGCACCAATGCCCTCCGCCGAGCCCGATCTTCCCTCGTTCTCCATCGAAAACGCGATCGAACGCTGGAATAATGCGCTGGACGCGGCGCGTTTGCTGGCACGCAACCCGGCGCTTGGGGGCGCAATCCTCCGGGCCCGTCCCGGTCCGGTCCGGGACGCCTGGATCAAGGCGTATCGCCAGCGATTACCGGCGCCCGTTCCGTTTGTCACACTCCCTGCCCACACGGATGATACCCGCCTTCTTGGCGGGTTGGACTTTGCGGCAACGCTGGCCGCCGGGCGCCCGGTGAACACAACAGGCCTACTTGATTGCGCCACAGGCGGCGTCCTCGTCTGTTCGATGGCAGAACGTATGACACCGGGGCGTGCTGGCGTTCTCGCCGCACGGCTTGACGACAGTGAGCGTGCTTTCGTTACGATCCTGATCGACGAAGGTGAAGCAGATGACCCGGCGCCGCACGAATGCCTGACTGACCGTCTTGCCTTTCCGATCGATCTTGAAGGCATCCCTGCGGCTTTCGCAACCGACCCCGGCGAACCCGTGACGCCCGAATATGCCGGTATGGCGATGCCGGCACCGGATTTCCCGGACGATCTGGAAGACGCCCTTGCCGTTTCGCTTGCCCGGCTTGGCGTATCCTCCCTGCGTCTCCACCTGTTGTGCCTGCGATGTGCACAGACCATTTCGGCGTGTGATGCACGTTCCGCAATAGTGGAAGATGATATCATTGCTGCCTTGCGGCTTGTCCTTGCCGGGCGCACCGACCCGCTGCCCGAGCGACCACCTGAAGAGCCGGAAAACCCGCCGCCCCCCGAACAAGACAAGCAGCAAACGGAAAATGATGAACCCAATCGCTCCAGTGCTGATGAAGCTCTCGAAGATCGTATCGTTGAAGCGGTACAGTCTGGTCTGATAGATTTGCGCGGTGATCCGGGTATAACACCTCGGCGCACGCGCCGGGCAACGGTTACCGACGGAAAGTCCGGTGTCGCCGTGCCTTCCTGGCAAACGGGGCGTCGGATCGGAACGCGGGCAAAGCCGCCAGAGGGTGGCAAACGCATTGACATTCTGGCAACGCTTACCGCAGCCGCACCTTGGCAACGGCTTCGCCGCAAGGGCGTGGGCGAAGAGAAACGGCTTCATATTCTGCCTTCGGATCTGCGGATCAAACAATTTGAAGCACGCCAGAAAACCCTGATCATTTTTGTTGTCGATATCTCCGGCTCCGCTGCCATACAAAGGCTGGGCGAGGCTAAAGGTGCTGTCGAATATCTGTTGACAGACTGTTACAGTCGCCGCGATGAGGTCGCACTGATCGGTTTTCGGGGCCGCGCGGCGGAAATTCTTTTGCCGCCAACACGCTCGCTTGTCCGTATGCGCCAAACCCTTGCAGGCGTGCCCGGTGGCGGACCAACGCCCCTGGCCGATGCGATCGCCAAAGCGGCGATGCTTGGCGAGCGCGAACAGCGCCGGGGCAAAACGGTCACGATCGTTTTCCTGACCGATGGCAAGGGCAACATGACCCGTGAGGGCACTGCGGATCGCAAACAGGCACAAACCGATGCAGAGCTTGTGGCGCGGGGACTGAAATCGCTTGGGGTGCGCAGTTTCCTTTTTGACAATGCAAAACGTCCGACGGGCCAGGCTCAGGCCATTGCGGGCGCCATGGGTGCATTCTATCGCCACCTGCCCTATGCGCGCGGCGCACCGGTGGCCGATCTTATCGGAAAGGCTGTTGCGGGAAAGAGGGTGTGATGCTCCCGATACTGACACCGCAGGAGATGACGGAAATCGTTATGGGCCTCAAACCGGAACCACCAGACTGGCAAATTGAAGGGCGGGACTGGCCATTTCGTGAGGCCAGCCGGTTTGTCGATACACCGTCGGGTATTTGGCATGTTCAGCGGCTCGGCGCGGGCCCGCCTGTTCTTCTTGTACACGGCGTTGGCGCGGCAACCCATTCATGGGCACCGCTGGTCCCGATGCTGAAGGGCGGGTACGAATTGATTAGTATTGATCTGCCCGGCCACGGCTTTACCGACCTCCAGCACGGCCCTGCCCCGACGCGCGAAAGTATAGCCCGTTCCCTCGCAAGCCTTTTAGAGACAATCAACATCCAGCCGCAATTTCTGATTGGCCATTCCGCCGGGGCAGCAATTCTCATAAAGATGCTCAGCCTACGGCTTATTTCTGCTCGCGCGCTTGTCAGCATCAATGGCGCCCTGTTTCCCTTTCCGGGCATGGCCGGTGTCTTGTTTCCTGTCATGGCGAAGGGGCTTTATCTCAACCCTTTTACAGCACATCTTTTCGCGCGCAGCGCAGCTTCCGGGCGGGGTATCGATAACCTTATTCGCCAGACAGGCTCAGCTCTGCCACCGCAAACACACCGTCACTATTCAGCCCTTCTGCGCCGATCAGGCCATGTGGCGGGCGCTCTGCGGATGATGGCAAACTGGAATTTGAACGACATACAGAAAGATCTCAAACGGCTGGATCTGCCGGTTTTGTTTATCACCGGCGAAGCCGACAAAGCGGTTCGCCCGGAAGAAGCGGAACGTGCCTCACGCCTGTCCGAACGCTTTCGCATCATCCGCCTGCCCGGCCTTGGCCATCTTGCCCATGAGGAAGCGCCGGACCAGATCGTCCGGCAAATCGTTCCCTTTTTTGAAAAGGCAACATGCACGCCATCAGCGACCGGATAGGTCAAAGGAGAAACCCCATGGGCCCTTATGTGATGTTTTTCGAGATTGGTCTGTTTTTCATAATCATGGCCTTTGCCGTGTGGGATTTGCGGAAAACGGACAAATTGCTCAAAGAGGCGCAGAAAGATCAGGCGCATACGGATAGGTCGTCTTCTGCCACAGACATGATCGAGACAAAAACGGCGCCAGAAAAGCCGGCAGCGTCAGCGCAATAGCTAGCTGGTCTTGCGCGGCATCCGATAGGGCAGCATACGCTGGACAATCGAAGAGCCGAACCGCGGGCCTGATAATGATTCATTGACGCCGCGGCAATATTGTCCGTCGATGACCGTTTCCACGACGGAGCGGCTGTAAAATGGTGTGTCTTCAAGTGTTTTGACAACGCAGGCTGAATATCCCTGATCAGCATGGCTTTGACGTTTCATTCGCCAGAGCAATGTCCGTGGAATTGGCGAGACAAGGGGCATCGGCGTTTCCAGAACACGACCATCAGGTTTGAACCGCAGGGCAAGCGTTTTCTCCGAACCCGCACGATCAATCGTATTATAAAAAATCCGTCGGTCACCGGTGGGACAATCCAGCCTCGTCCAGTCCCAGAAGAAAAACCCGTCCTCAAGCCCCTCAGTACCTGTATTGGTATCGAGATAGCCATGTCCGGCCCAGGACACCGAGGGCTTGTCAAACCGTGCCTCCACATGACAGCGGGGCGCAATCGGGCACCAACCATGTCGGCCTGCCAGATCGATCGAGAATTTCCGGTCGTTGAGATAATAGGGTTCAATCCGTATACGCCCTCTTACGGCAGTCGGAATAAGGGCGGTGCGCTCGTCAATATCAATGTTCAGGGCTGTTCCATCCCAGGAGAGCTGGCTTTTTCCAACCCTGAAATGCTCAGTAGACCGCGAGACTGCCTTTCGTCCCCGTTCGGTCATCGCCCACAAATGTCTGTTTGGATTATAAACGGCGACATTGATTGAGCAGTGGTCGAGCGGGTCTTCCCG
>CAYSMJ010000086.1:5374-11452 GCA_964432075.1 uncultured Caulobacterales bacterium
CTTCCCGGCCCTTGCGTTTGTAATAGGGAGAAAACACGCTGCCGATAAAGGCAATGATTGTCAGCCCATAACGACCATCATCGCTCAGAGCGTCCACATACCACCAGCCATAGCCTCCCGGCAAAATATCGATATCAAAGCAAGGACCATCCTTCTGGTGGGGCGTACACGGTAAGACCCGCGCGTCCGGGATCAGGCGATCAGGGCTTTGGCTTGGGCGCTGGCCAAGTCCTTCATAATAGTCTGTGCTGCCGCGCGTCCCGACATGGCTGCCATCGGTACGCCCGAACCCGGATGAACCGACCCGCCCGCCAGATAGAGCCCCGACAGACGTGAGCGAACGCCCATCCGCTGGAACGAGGCCCGCCAGCCATGGCTCGCCATGCCATATATCGCGCCACCGGTCCCAGGAAACATGCGCGCGAAGGCGCTCGGCGGTGTCACCTCGACGGCCCTGACCTGAAGGGACAGACCGCATGAACGGAGCTGGTTGAGTGTTCTCGTAAGGCATTGCTGGATTTCCTCCTCTGTATAGAGATGATCGTCGCCATTTGGGGGCGCATTTGTGATAAGAAACAGCGGCTGCGGACCCGCTATTGAATAGTCCGGTGCGTGAATATAAACCGTTGGCGTTTCAGGAAGATTTTGTTTGTGGAAAATTGCCGTAAATTCATCTCGGTAAGTATCATTAAAAAAGATATTATGCTCATGGAGCGGACGACCATCGACAGTCGCCACCATTGAAAAGGTCAAGGCAGAGAGCGATTTTCTGTAGGGGTTTGGAAGATCAACACCTGCTTTTGCGGCAGCACCCATCAGACCGTTGGAGAGCGCCAGCACATCACCGTTGAAAAGTATGGCATCGGCCTCTACCACGGTGCCGTCAGCAAGGCTGACGCCGCAGGCACGATCATGGCGAACCTCAATTTCGTCGACCGGTTGATCAAAATTCAGCTCAGCACCATTGGCGCGTGCCTGAGCGGCGAGCGCTTCAGCAATTCTGACAATGCCGCCCTCAACCGACCAGACACCTTGTTGTTCTACATGGGCAATCAACATCAGTGTCGACGGGGCATCGAAGGGTGATGACCCACAATAGGTCGCATATCGCGCAAAGAGCTGCTGTAATCTCTGGTCACTGAATTGTTTGCCGAGGGATCTCCAAAGCGAGATATAGGGATTGAGCCCGAGAAGGGCTTTGGGGCTCGTTTTCAGAACCATGCTGCCAAAGCTCGGTTCCGACCGTTCGATGAAGGATGGCGCGAGGGTGTCATAGACGGTTCGCGCCCGTGCACAAAACTGTGCATAACGCCGGGCTTCCTGCGCACCCGCGAAAGCTGCAATAGCCTGCTGTGACTTCTTTTCGTCGTGGAAAAGATCGAGCCTGGAGCCATCACGCCAGAAATGACGCGCAAGGACCGTCAGTGGCGTGAGCGATACCGCATTGTCGAGCAAACCACCGGCTCGGTTAAAAACATCGTCAAGGACATCACGCAAGGTCAAAACAGTCGGGCCGGAAGCAATTGCCACATCATCGACATCAATATTGCGGGCCTTACCGCCCGGCTGCGGGTTTTTTTCAAAAAGGCTGACCCGCGCCGTGCGCGACAGAATGGCTGCCGCGGACAAACCGCCAATTCCAGCACCGACAATAAGGATGTGGGGCGTCGTCATATTTTTAGAATCAACTGGCGGGCATGGCCTGCCATTTTCCTATGCAATGTGTAGTGTCATTCCAGATTGACATTAGCTTCGTCAATTTGAAAGGACAATATATGGCTTTTCTGGGCATGAGTTTTCTGGAAGGTTTGCGAGACCATCGGAACCGCTTGTTCGCCTCTGCCGGATTTCAGAACTGGGCTGCCTCGTTTCCTCTCACCCGGCCCGTTGCCATGCGCCGGGCCGCGCGACTGTTCGATCTGACCGCCGGTTTTGTCTATGCACAGGTTCTGCAGGCCGCGGTTGAAACCGGTCTTCTTGAGGGGCTGGCCGAAGGCCCGTGCACCGAGGAAAAACTCGTTCACGTCACCAGTCTGCCGAAGCCAGGGCTAACGCGCCTCTGCAAAGCCTGTGAAAGCCTGGATCTACTTGAAAAAAGATCAGGCCATCGCTGGGCGCTCGGCCCCCAGGGCGCGGCCTTGTTGGGCAATCGCGGTGCTCTGTCGATGATTCGCCATCATGCGATTCTCTACCGCGATCTGAGCGATCCGGTGTCTTTGCTCAAACGGCGCACAAACAAAACCCAGCTCGCCCAATTCTGGAGCTACATGCCATCCGAGCAATCAGAAAACCCAGAAATATCAGCGCTTTACTCGCAGTTGATGGCCGATACACAGGCCATGATCTCGCGCGAAATACTCGCCGCCTATGACTTTAACCGGCACGAATCGATTCTCGATATCGGCGGCGGCAATGGCGCTTTTCTTCAAGCTATCGCCGGGCGGTACACCCGGCCCACCCTCACGCTTGGCGATCTGCCTGCCGTTGCTGATCTTGCCAGTGACCGGCTTGAAGCTGAAGGTCTGTCCTCAAGAATTTCCGCTAAGCCGATGAATTTTATTAATGATCCAATCCCTGCCGACCATGATTTGATCACCCTCGTGCGGATCCTCCACGACCATGATGACGCTATCGTCACAGGACTGCTGGCCGCGATTCGCCCATCGCTTGCCCCAGGCGCTCGCCTGATGATCGCCGAACCGCTTTCACAAACCCCCACAGCGAAACCGATGGGCGAGGCCTATTTCGGCCTTTATCTATGGGCGATGGGCAGCGGGCGCCCCCGCACAAAGCGCGAATATACCCGATTCCTGCACGAAGCAGGCTTTCAACGGGTGCGCGAAATCAGCACTCGACAACCCATGGTGACAAGAATTCTCCTTGCAGAATAATTTCAAAAAGCGTCAATTTCAGTTGACACTAATGAATGTCATATTATTCTGACAACATGGAAACTTCAACGCACCCCACCTCCCACAGTGCCCTTGCGGGCGCAATGATTGGCGCGGCGGATGGCACAGTTCCCTTGATGGCCAGCGCCGTCACCTTCAAAGGCGACGGACTTGCAAACCTCAGTGATCTTCCGCTTCTTGCCCCCGGTGACGACGATGTTGTCGTTGATATTCTCTGGTCCGGTATCAGTACCGGGACAGAACGTCTTTTCTGGTCTGGCGACATGCCGCCCTTTCCTGGCATGGGCTATCCGCTGGTTCCCGGTTATGAGGCCGTTGGCGAGATCATCTGGTCGCCGTCAAATCCTGACCGAGTTGGCGAAAAGGTCTTTGTCCCAGGCGCTCGCTGTTTTGACGGCGCCCACGGACTATTCGGGTCTGCCGCTTCCCGGCTTGTGGTTCCAGCAGTAAAGGCCTTTCCGATCGGCAACATCCCCGCCCAGAGCGCAACCCTGCTTGCCCTTGCCGCGACGGCCTATCACGCCATCAAGGATCATGTGGGCCCGGACCTGATTATCGGGCATGGGGTTCTTGGTCGACTTATTGCCCGGGTTTCCATGGCGCTTGGTCACCAGGCCCCGAATGTCTGGGAGATCAATCCCGAACGCGCCGATGGTGATGGATATGCCGTGATAGAGCCGGAATGTGATGGCCGGACCGATTACAAGGCGATCTACGATGTCAGCGGCGACCCTGAAATAGTTGATACGCTGATCTCCCATTCGGCCCATGGCGCTGAGATTGTCCTTGCCGGATTTTACCCTCAACGCCTGAGCTTTGCTTTTCCGGCCGCATTCATGAAAGAGATCCGTCTGCGTATTGCCGCAGAGTGGCAGCCATCGGATCTCAAAGAGACAATCGCGCTCGCCGAAAGCGGCTCACTCAATCTTGATGGCCTGATTACCCATACCCGTCGGGCAAGTCAGGCCAATGCCGCTTATGCCACGGCCTTTGATGACCCGGGCTGCCTGAAAATGATTATCGACTGGAGGGACTACCATGACACCTTATGATGGCAAAGCAGCTCCGCCCGAGGACGACCCGATCAAGAAAATTGACGAGGCCCTGCGCAATGAAGCGGCTGACGATCCTGACGAGATCGTGACCACTCCGCCTACCAAGGAAACGCAGATCATAGCAATCTATGGCAAAGGCGGGATCGGCAAGAGTTTCACCCTTGCCAATCTCAGCTATATGATGGCACAGCAAGGCAAGAAGGTTCTCCTGATTGGTTGCGACCCGAAAAGCGACACCACCTCGCTTTTGTTTGGCGGGCGCGCCTGCCCGACCATTATCGAGACATCCACCAAGAAAAAACTCGCGGGCGAGGACGTCGCTATCGGGGATGTCTGCTTCAAGCGCGACGGCGTTTTCGCCATGGAACTGGGCGGCCCGGAGGTTGGTCGCGGCTGCGGTGGCCGTGGGATCATTCATGGCTTTGAATTACTTGAAAAGCTCGGCTTCCACGACTGGGATTTTGACTATGTCCTGCTTGATTTTCTTGGTGATGTCGTATGTGGCGGCTTCGGTCTGCCGATCGCCAGAGACATGTGCCAGAAAGTGATCGTGGTCGGATCAAATGATCTCCAGTCGCTTTATGTAGCCAACAATGTCTGTTCCGCCGTCGAATATTTCCGCAAGCTGGGTGGAAATGTGGGTGTTGCTGGCATGGTCATCAACAAGGATGACGGAACCGGCGAAGCCCATAATTTCGCCGAGGCTGTCGGCATTCCGGTCCTGTCCGCCATCCCGGCAGATGACGATATTCGCCGCAAAAGCGCAAATTATCAGATTGTCGGCAGGCCTGACAGTCAGTGGGGGCCGATGTTTGCGGAGTTGGCAGCCAATGTGGGAACAGCGCCGCCGGTCCGCCCTGCTCCGCTTGCCCACGAGGCCCTGCTTGATCTCTTCAGCGCGGAACAGACGGGAGCGGATTTTGAGCTGACACCCGCAACCGATGCCGACATGTGCGGCAAGGAAGCCCTCGAAAAGACCTCACTGGAAGTTGTCTACGAAGAAATATGACCCACAAAGACAATCCTGCCCCTGTCCCCAATACCGATGCACCTTTAGATGCGACCCCTACATCTAACGAAGTGGCCTATGATGAAAGCGGCAGCGCCCCGGTTAGCCTGGGCGAAGCCGTAAGCGATACCACGACGGATAACACAAACAAGCCTGAAAATGGAGATGTCGGTGCGGATGATCTTGGCTGTCATGCCGGACGCGACACCATGCTTGAGGCTGCTGCAAAAGCAGGTCAGTCGGACCTCCTTGAACAATATGCCAGGGACTATCCTGTAGACCCCGAGCGCGGGCCCCATGACCAGCCCCAGAGCATGTGCCCGGCCTTTGGCTCACTTAGGGTGGGCTTGAGAATGCGTCGTACAGCAACGATCCTGTCTGGCTCTGCCTGCTGCGTTTATGGCCTCAGCTTCACCTCCCATTTCTATGGGGCGAAACGCTCCGTTGGCTATGTACCGTTTAACTCTGAAACGCTTGTCACCGGGAAACTTTTTGAGGACATAAAGGAAGCGGTTGAACAATCGGCTGATCCTGAAAAATATGATGCCATTGTCGTCACCAATCTGTGTGTTCCAACCGCTTCCGGGGTGCCATTGCGGCTTTTACCAAAAGCGATCAACGGTGTGCGGATCATTGGTATTGATGTACCGGGTTTTGGGGTACCGACCCATGCCGAGGCGAAGGATATTCTTGCCGGCGCCATGTTGAAATATGCCCGCGAGGAGGCCGAACACGGGCCCGTTCCGCGCGCGCCGAATGACCAGGCCACACTCCCTAAGATCACGCTTCTGGGCGAAATGTTCCCGGCCGACCCGATCGGGATTTCCCGCATGCTGGAGCCCATGGGACTGCAGGCCGGCGCCACCGTGCCGACACGGGAATGGCGCGAGCTTTACACCGCTCTTGATGGGGTCGCCGTGGCCGCAATCCATCCCTTCTACACAGCGTCCTTGCGTGAATTCAAAGCCGCCGGTCGGCCTGCCTTCGGGTCCGCGCCGGTAGGCCTTGACGGGACGGCCGCCTGGCTCGAAACCGTGGCCGATATCTGCCTGCGCCTCCTGGTGCCGGCGGTCGAGAACAGCATCGCCGGCAATGCGTTTCG
>CAYSMJ010000087.1:0-11248 GCA_964432075.1 uncultured Caulobacterales bacterium
TTGTTGAATCAAAAACGCAGTCTAGATTTTTGAGTTGTCGCGCGTTCGAACCCAAAAGCCGATCTCACCTTTTGTGAACGCGCTCTATGTCTCAGGTTCGGACAAGATTAACGGTGGCGACTCCGGCAGGATTTGAACCTGCGACCATCGGCTTAGAAGGCCGGTGCTCTATCCAGCTGAGCTACGGAGCCTGAGTGTTTTTGCACCCTGGCCATAAACGCGCTGACATATTTTGGCAACGCAGTGACCCGCTCATGAGAACGATGGTTTTCCGTCAATGGGTCCCGGGGTCAATCGGTCCTGGGTCAATGGGTCCACGGTTTGCGGCGATGATAGGTGAAGTTGTCGGCATAGGCCTTGATCACCGGTTTTGCCACCTGGGATTCGATCACACGAAAGGGGAGATTGTGCCGTTTGGCATAGCTGATCGCGGAAGCCTTGTCGTCAAACTGAAGCTCGACCTGGCCGGGACGGGTTTCTCCGGAACTGGTCCAGCCCATCAGCGGGTCTATTGAACGGGCCTGCTCTGCGTCGAATTCAAGCACCCATTGGGCGGTTTTTGCCTGGCCGGACTGCATCGCCGTGCGGCTTGGTTTGTAGATTTTGGCGAACATCACTGCCGACTCCAACCGGGATCACTTTGCCTGTCTATAACCCTGCCGCATCACTTGGAAAAGGGCCTGACACCGAAACCCCGGATCTCTCAAAACCGGCGTGAGGACGGGCCCGATTGACAAAGTCACCGGATCAAAGGATTACGGGAAAAGGTTTTCCACAGGTTATTAGCCTGTCCCCGGCAATCGTGAAAGGCGCGTGCGAGTGGTTGGGTCGATCTGGCGTTTGGTTCTTTCTGCGGCCATGCTGCTTGCCGCGACCGGTATCCTATCGGGCCCGCAGGCCGCGTCCATTGACCCCGATAAACCCTCCACACCCTCCCTCACGGAAGCTGCCGATCTCATTTTATGCTCCTCAAACGGATGCCGCGCGCTGACCCGTACGGAACAGGCAAAGCTATTTGAAGAGGCAAAAGGCAAGAGCGCTTCGAGATCGGCGACACCGGCGCCGCCGCCCATCCTCGCAGGCGCTCATCGTCGTTCGTTTCCGGACACAGCCCATATCTCTACGCTGTTTTCGGGCTCATTCCTTGCCAGCGACCAGCAAATGAATTTTTTCGGTTACAAAGATGGCCCCTCGCGCGGCCTGCCCTCACTTGAGGCCCCATCAGGGATCGGCCAAACCAGATTGAAGTCGCTGCCGCCGCCGACGCTGGCATGGCCCACATGGTTACGACACGATCTGCTGACTGATTATCAGGCAATATTGCTGGCTGTAATCGGACTGTTGCTTGCTGCCCTGTTCTGGATCGGAAGCAAGCTCACAGAATTGTCGCGCACATCGGATTTCTTTCAGGATCAGCTCCGGAACCTTGCATCGCATACTGAAAACCTTATTCGCTATTCCGAAGGGTACCGACAACCAAAACTGGTGGTTGAGTCGGTTGTCCTAAAACCTGCGGAACATGCTGCGGGTGAACGCACACGCATCATGCCAGTTGATATGATCATCACACTTCGCAATTATGGCGGCTCCCCGGCTCTGAAGGGTATCCTGATTTATTTTCAGGCTTCCCGAAAAGCAGAACGGGCACGACAGATCCCTGACCTGCCAGGGATCCGCCGCGACTTTTCGTTGCCACCAAGCGAAAAAATCGAATTCATCAATCGAATAAAGTTATCCGAATATGGTCTGAAAAAGCTTCTGGCCCGCGACGATGGAGACATGCTCGAACTTGTTGAGGGATCATTTCGTTATGAAGATCTTTCAACAGAAAAAAGGTTTGCTCAGTTTTCGTTTGAGATGGAACGGGCCTTTCTGCGATCGCTTCTGGCACCGAGACGCGGATTAATTGTACCGTCCACCGTTTATTATCTGAAACTCAATCACGCCACCGGTGAACACCGTTATCGGCCCAAACCGGCGCAACTGGTCCACCGCCAGCACAATGCAGAACCACAACCTGCATAAAGGGCAGCTATAGTCAGGCGTGACAGTTTTGACACTGACCTTTGATCTCAAGCCGTGCCATATCCATTAGAAAGCCCTGTGCCTGAACAAGCGGAACGATATCATCCCTTATTGTGGCATCGAAGCAAACTTCATCCACCGCTCCGCAATCATTACACACCATAAAGGTCTGTACCGAATGCGGCGCTTCGTGATTGCACAGGACAAACGCATTGATCCCGTCAAGCTTGTGAATGATGCCCTTTTCCTCAAGGCCATCGAGCGCTCTGTAAACTGTCATCGGCGCGCGGACCCCCTTTTCCTTGAGCCGATCGAGGATCTCATAGGCTTTGAGGGGTTCCGGGCTTTCGCGCAGCGCTTGCCAGACAAATTTTTCGTTTTTTGTCAGGTTCTTCAGGCAGCCATCGTCGGTGTGGCGATCATCGCTCCCGCTGGCCTTATCTGAGCCGTTTTTGTTGCCGTTATCATCGCGTGCCATAGACCGCACCCTCCTTCTCCAACAAGATCCATTTTTTACAGCCCACCCGAACGTCCTGCAATGCTCGTCCCGGTTCGGCTCTGCACCCAATAATAAACGCTGGCGCCGTCTTGTTATATAAATGTTATATGGTTTGCCGTGAAAAACGATATCACGACACGCCATTCGCTCCGGTTTCCTCCGAGGGTTGCATAATTGCACCACAGGTCTCTTTTTGGGCGCAAGGCACCCGAAGCACCCGACGATGTGAGCTTTTTTACCGCCAGCACGACGCCACCCGTTGCTTTTCCGAAAAGAGCCGGTAAGCCGAAGCGATGACGCAGCGCACAAATTCCAGCTTTGAAGCTGGCTCTCTTCGAAACATCGCAATCATTGCCCATGTCGATCACGGGAAAACGACCCTTGTTGATGAAATGCTCCGGCAGTCAGGGGCCGTGGAAGCCCATGCGGAGATGGCGGAGCGGGCCATGGACTCCAATGCCATCGAACGCGAACGGGGCATTACGATCCTTGCCAAATGCACATCAGTCGAATGGACCCGTGGCGAAACGTCCGGTCGGATCAACATTATCGACACGCCCGGCCATGCCGATTTTGGCGGCGAGGTCGAACGCATTCTCGCCATGGTCGATGGGTGTCTTTTATTGATTGACGCCGCCGAAGGGCCGATGCCGCAGACAAAGTTTGTGCTGTCGAAAGCGCTGGCGCTGGGTTTGCGGCCCGTGGTTGTGCTGAACAAGGTTGACCGGCCGAGCGCCGAGCCGGATCAGGCGCTGGATGCAACCTTTGATCTGTTTGCCGCCCTCGGCGCCAGCGACGAGCAGCTGGATTTTCCAGTGCTTTATGCGTCGGGTCGTGACGGGTGGGCTGACACGACCCTCGAAGGTCCGCGCGCCAATCTGGACCCCCTGTTCGAGACGATTTTTACTCACATGCCGTCCCCCGAGGTTGAGGCTGGGGCCGCACAGGCGCCATTCCGGATGCTAGCGACCACCCTCGAAGCCGATCCCTTCCTCGGGCGGATCCTGACCGGGCGTGTCATCAGTGGCCGAATTGCTTCAAACATGACCCTGAAAGCGCTCTCACGCGATGACAAAGAGATCGAACGGGTGCGGATCACAAAGGTCCTTGCATTCCGTGGCCTGCGGCGCCAGCCGGTCGATCAGGCCTTGCCCGGCGATATCGTTGCGGTCGCAGGTTTTTCGAAGGCCTCTGTCTCCGACACGCTCTGCGATTTGTCGGTTACCGATGCTTTGTTTGCGCAACCCATCGATCCGCCAACCCTTTCAATTACCATTGCCCCCAATGATTCACCCTTGGCCGGCCGTGAAGGCGATAAGGTTCAATCGCGCGTGATCCGGGAACGGCTGTTTCGCCAGGCCGAAGGCGATATCGCAATCGAAGTTCGTGAGACCGAGTCAAAAGACGCGCTCGAAGTGTCTGGTCGCGGCGAACTACAGCTTGGCGTTCTGATTGAAAATATGCGCCGCGAGGGATTTGAACTTGCCGTGTCGCGGCCGCGTGTCCTGACCCGTACAGACGAAAACGGAGACCTGCTGGAGCCGATCGAAGAAGTTACCATCGATGTCGATGACGAGTTCACCGGTGCCGTTATCGACAAACTGACCCGCAAGCGGGCCGAGCTTGTGGAAATGAAACCGTCCGGTGGCGGAAAAACCCGCCTCATTCTGCATGTGCCGGCACGGGCGTTAATCGGGTACCATGGGGAATTCCTGACTGATACACGCGGGACCGGCATCATGAACCGCGCCTATCGTGAACACGCCCCTTTCCGCGGCGCCATCGACGGACGCCATAACGGTGTCCTGATTTCAAATGGCGATGGCGAAGCGGTTGGTTTTGCGCTTTTCAACCTTGAAGCGCGTGGCGTGATGTTTATCGAGCCTGGCGACAAGGTCTACAAGGGAATGATCATCGGGGAGAATGCCAAACCCGAGGATCTGGACGTCAATCCGCTCAAAGCCAAGCAACTCACCAATATCCGGGCCGCTGGCAAGGATGAAGCTATCCGATTGACAACGCCTCGTAAACTCACGCTTGAAACCGCGATTTCTTACATCAATGAAGATGAACTGGTCGAGGTAACGCCAGATTCAATCCGCCTTCGAAAGATCTATCTGGAGCCGCATCTGCGTAAACGCCGTGCAAAAGACAATGCCTGACTTTACTCCACTATCATATTTTCAAAGTTGTAACCGGTTTGGCAAACAACAATGCAAAATTTCAAACACAGACACAGAGCAAAACACCGATTTCATTTGTTCAGGTTTCGCTCTAGGTCAGATCTTGATCGTATAGGAACGATAGTTTTGCCAGTTTGAACAATAGCTCATTTCAAGACGTGCGCTTTGCCCAAGCGTCTTTTTCGGATCAATCAGCTTTTGCACCAGTTCATCGCGCAAAATCGAATTATTCTTTGTGCGCATCGCCAGACAAGTGCAAATCCGACGGCCATCATCACTGGTGTGTGCCGGATTCTTGTCACACCGGTTCTTGAACGCAAGAACGGCAGGGTCCGGGTCTTCACCGCCCTGCCCCAGGCTGACCGGGGAAAATCCGATGCACACCAACACCATGACGAGGATTCCGAGTTTGGTCATTTCATTCTCTCCCACAATTCGATCCGATCATGATAGTGCGCCATTCTGGCCGCCACAATAGCCGACCTTACCTTGCGCCCCTCGCTTTGTGGAATGTTCCCTCGCAAGCATAAACGATACGCTGCCCCCGTTCTTCGACAATAATTTTCGGGTCGCGCGCCGGTTGTGCGGCGCCCGGTGGCAGGCCTGTCTGGCTTTTACCATCACCAAATCCGCGAATGAGAATTTCTGCAAGACCGGGATCGGTCCAGTAATTGCCGTGAGCGCGACCAGGATCGGCAAAACTCAACCCGAATAGATTTTGAGGCGGCGTCACACCGACCGTGATATCCGTAAAATGCGGACAAAACGCCCAGTCGATATAATCATTTTTGAAATCCTGGGGCAGTTTGTAGCTAAGAAGGTCATTTGGATCGGTGACCGTCACAAGTGACATGCGAGCAAACCGGCGCTGCGCACGCTGCGCACACAAGGCATTCCGGTCCTTATATGCCGCAAAACCGCCCAACTGCATGAAGCGAACAAATTTGCCAAAGGTTGCCGGATCCGCCCCGGTCTGCTGCAGCGAATTCCGATGGTCGGCATTGAAATTGTACCGGCGCGAATTCTCCCATGGAATCTGCACATCGCCAAGTTCAAGCGTCGCGCCACTGGGCGCGAGCGCACGCCACTGCTTCGGCGTCAACAGCCGGTTCGCCGCAAAGCCGTCAGTATCAAGGCCCAGTTGCAGGAGTGGCAATTGATTGGCAAGCATAATCACCGTGATCGTTTTATCATTGAAGACATTACGAAGCTCATTAAAGGGATTTACCATCACAGCCGATAAATCCGCATCAGGCAGGCTGAACGCATCCAGAAAAATCCGGCTTCCGAGGCTGTGCGTCACGCCGACAAATTCGTCTTCGGCAATGATCTGCCGATAATCGCGATTCGTTTCAGGCGCCTCCGGATCGATCGCATAGCATACGGATCGGTTTTCCGCAGCAAGCCCAAGCGGCTCGGACCTGTAGTCGTCCCAGTCGCCCGAAATCATCCAGCAGGACGCCTGACGCACATGGCCGCGGATTAGCGGTGCCGTATCACCAATATATTTGATCGGGTCGACGACCTGACGGTTGAAGAACGCTTTGAACTGGGCGTTAATGGAGGCGCGTTGCCTTTCCACATCGCTGTCGTCCGCAACCAGCTTGTCGCGCTGTTTGGCATGGTAGCGCGACCAGTTGACTTCGAATGTCAGAAGCTCACGGGTTTCATCAGCATTTGTGTATCGGGAGATCAGAAGCGTCCCGAGGCCCTGCTCTACGTACAACCCGCCAAAATTGCGCAGAACCCGGCCGAGATGGATTCGCTTTTGCTGCTCATTACGGCGATCAAGTCCCAATCCGCGTGCCAGCCGGTCCACCAGCGGCTTGGCGTAATTTTCATCATGCTGACCGACCCCATGAACAATCAGTATTCGCATAGTACTTCGCTCAGGGGGTCCTGACTTCGCTTTTGCCAGCCGCAGCGTCGCGTCAAGCCCTGAAAATGGCTCCCCCTCGATCTTGCACAGGCGCACATCTTCATCCTTGTCTGGATTGAGAAACGCCTGGGTGACCCCGCGTCCGAACGCGGCGCAGCCGCCGAGGGATGCAACAAGAAAAAATGCCGCAAAAACCCTACAAATCCTGATCCAAACACTCATCACCACCCCAACCCAGCTCGCTTCTCAATCAGTCTTACTGCAATCCTCTATGACTGAAAACAGGTAACCGATTTGGATCAATTGGCGGTGTGATGCTGTGAATTGCCGAGGAAAAGCGCCACCAGCTCTGACCGGCTGTTGATACCGAGTTTACGATGGATGTGTTTTAGGTGTGTACGGACGGTTGATGGGGCAACACTCATTTTTTCGGCAATCTTTGGCGCCGAATGCCCCTGCGCGGCAAGCTCGGTGATCCGCATTTCCGTCTTTGTCAGCTGGCCAATATCGCCAACAGGAAATGCAGGTCGCTGGCCCGTGACAATTTCCTGTTTGCCGAGGAGAATACAGGACCCAAGCGCTGCGTCACCAAGTTTACCGTCCTCCGCGCGCACGGGCACACAAGCAAGCGGATAAGACCGCCCGTCGCTCTGAACCACTGCGATCCTGGACTGCTTGGCGCGGCCGGTGCGGGCCATTTCCTTTATTTCCGACAGCATCGCCTCACCAGCCTTGCTGCGCGTGACGAGCCAGCCATCAGCCATTTTCAGGGGCTCCATCTCCCGGAGCGTATCTGCCGCGCTCGCACTTTCCCACAATATCCGGCCCTGTGCATCGACACACAGGCCAAAATCCGTGCCACGCTCAACCGCATACTCAAGAGATTTTACAACAAGCTTCGTGCGCTGACCGTGCAATAGAAGCCTTATCGAATCTTCAAGAATATCAACAAGAGGCTGTAGCAATGCGCGTGTATTTTCGCCAAATGGCTCACGCCCATGTCGGCGAACAAGGGCAAAACCTGCAGCATACTGATTATCAATCTGCGCCAGATAGCCGGTCGTCCAGCGGATATGGTGACGAGGCAGAAACTCGGAAAAGTAGGGATCACCTTTGCGATCTTCGTCGGAATAATGGTCTGAACATATATAGACGCTTTTGTCCGGCATTTTGCGGTTCACACCGACACGGATATGAGGGTCATTCAGGCCCCATCCGCCATCATATTCCTTGAAAAATTCCTTGGTAAACAACCCGCCTGAACAGGTCATGGAAATCGGATATGTCCAGTCTTTGAAATCAAGGTAACGGAACACGGCGCCATCGGCATCCGCCTTTATTTTCAGGTTTTCAACAAAGGCCCTCAGGCGGGAAAAATCCGCCGAGGCCATGATCATGTGCGACTGAATTTCGTTCGGCACGTAGCTCTCCGCTGGTGCGCAACAGCACCGATTTTCGGGACAGGCAGGCGCGCGCCTTTCGCGCTTTACGATCGCATGTGATCGATACACAACCCGGCGCACATTGGATTTGCCCCGTGAAAATCCCCCATATGGGGGAGAATAGAGATTTTTTTCTTGGGTTGGTCAATAGCGCACACCCCTAGCCTTTGTGTAAGCCGCACCGTTTTTTTGCAAAAGCTCACCCTCCCCCATTTGGGGGATGGATGCTCTTCGCGACCTATGTGGAATTAACAGTGCCCGGGTATCGGTCGGTTGGTCGGGGGGACCAGGCTTGGATCACCGGGGGAGATGCCTCTTGCAGCACCCCTGCTTTTCTCTTGAGAAGCAGGGGTGTCTTTTTGTGGCTTGAGCGTAGAAAGGCGGTCCACAGCAAGAATATTTCGCCCCTTGGAATAGGCTGTTTGACCGCTTAATCTGGGCTGATGACAATCGCGATAAAACCCCGGACCGGCCTTGACGGGCCGCAGCAGGACTTATTCCGGCACGCCGCTCCCGCATTGGCGTTCAGGCACCTGACGCCCGCCAAACTCAAGCGCGGCGTGATGATACTATCCTTCCTCACCGCTACCCTTATCTGGTTTTGGGGGGTTCAAGACGGGCTCGTGTCAACGCCCACGGCTCTGGACCCCGCTCTCGCGCGGTTGATCGTTGCCATGGCTGTCATAAAGGCCTTATTCGCCCTCCCACTTCTGGTTGTCGTCGCTCGCCATTGGATACAGACCTTGCCGATTTCGGGCGCTATGCTGCCTCTGACCGGGTACTGGGTGCTGGGCATGGGCCTGGTATCAGGAATAGGGCTTATCGGCACACTTCAGGGCGTTGCCGCTGGCGCCCTTCTTTATCATTGCAGTTTTGGCTGCCTTCTTGTGTTGCTCGCTATCAACAAAGGTTTTCAAAATACCGCTCTTACCGTCGTGCGGGCTCTCGCCGAAGGAACAAGGCACAGCCATATCTCGGGGCGCTCTCAAGAAAGCCGGTGACCCGACCGGTGGCATTGGTTAAAAGCCCAGCATGAATCATCAAAACCCAACGGAAGACATTGCCGGGCAGCATGAACATGCGCTGATTATTGATTTCGGCAGTCAGGTCACACAGCTCATTGCCCGGCGTTTGCGCGAAAGCGGTATTTACTGTGAGGTCCAGCCCTTTAACCGGGTGGACCAGCGCTTTCTCAATGAATTCAAGCCACGTGCAATCATTTTATCCGGTGGACCGGCTAGCGCAAAGCTGGAGACGAGTCCGCGGCCAGACCCGGCCATTTACGATCTCGAGGTGCCAATCCTTGGCATCTGTTATGGCGAGCAGGTTCTTTGTGCGGCGCTCGGCGGCGATGTGGAACAATCAGACCACCGTGAATTCGGTCGGGCAGAGATATCGGTTGTGGAGGCAAGCCCGCTTTTCGACGGGGTCTGGGCGACCGGCGCCTATCGGCCCGTATGGATGAGCCATGGCGACCGGGTGAAGGCCCTGCCCCCCGGCTTCAAGGTGATTGCCCATTCCGAAGGAGCTCCCTTCGCGGCAATTGCCGACGAGAAGCGGCGGATATATGGCGTTCAGTTCCACCCTGAAGTCGTGCACACCCCCGACGGCGCGGCGCTGTTGCGCAATTTTACCCACCGCATTGCCGGCATGCGGGGCGACTGGACGATGGCGGCTTTTCGCGACGAGCAAATCGTCCGTATTCGCAATCAGGTCGACCGATCGAAGGTCATTTGCGGCCTGTCCGGCGGCGTTGATTCCTCTGTAGCGGCGGTCTTGATCCATGAGGCGATCGGCGAACAGCTCACCTGCGTCTTTGTTGATACCGGGCTCATGCGCATGGGCGAAGGCGAAGAGGTTGTCCGTCTGTTCCGTGACAACTATAACATTCCGCTTATCCATGTTGATGCCGCCGACCTCTTCCTTGGCAAACTGGCTGGCATCACGGATCCGGAACAAAAACGCAAAATTATCGGGGCTACTTTTATCGATGTTTTCGAGGAAGAGGCGCGCAAGGTGGGTGACGCTGAATTCCTTGCTCAGGGTACGCTCTATCCCGATGTAATTGAGAGCGTGTCCTTTCAAGGGGGGCCGTCCGTAACCATCAAATCGCACCACAATGTAGGCGGTCTGCCCGAACGGATGAACCTCAAGCTGGTCGAACCCTTGCGCGATCTGTTCAAGGACGAAGTCCGCGCCCTTGGCCGCGAGCTTGGCCTGCCCGACCCTTTCGTCGGGCGACACCCCTTTCCGGGGCCGGGTCTGGCCATTCGGATCCCGGGCGAGGTCAACAGCCAAAAGGCTGATATTTTGCGCAAGGCCGACGCGATTTATCTTGATGAAATCCGCAAGGCAGGGCTTTACGATGAAATCTGGCAGGCCTTTGCTGTGCTGTTGCCGGTCCAGACCGTTGGCGTGATGGGGGATGCACGCACCTATGACGCGGTTCTTGCCTTGCGCGCGGTAACCTCAACAGACGGAATGACCGCAGATTTCTACCCGTTCCCCCACGACTTTCTTGGCCGCTGCGCAACGCGGATCATCAATCAGGTCCGCGGCGTCAGCCGTGTCGTTTACGACGTAACGTCGAAACCACCGGGCACGATCGAGTGGGAGTGACAGTAAGACGCATTTGCGATAATTGTGAGCTGTTTTGAAACGCGGCTTCCGTTGGTAGAGGCGCGACTGTTTACCTTGGACCTTTGATGATCGAAGTCATCAGTGCTTTTTCGTATTGACCGAGCAAAGCAAGGCTAATGAACTGAATAGCTTCCGTCGCCGACATGGCGAGGTACGGGAAGCCAACCGATAACGCAATCATTGATGCATTAAGCGGTCCTCCCCCGTTCAGAATGCGTGAACACACGTTGTTTTACATCGCTCGAAGATGGATATAAAAAGCTGGGAAGATGACGCAGTTACTCCTTTATCAAGGACCACATGGAGTGATCGGCAATGAGCTGCCGAATTCTCTTTATGGTTTGACAGATTTATGAGAGGCGGATTTGCACTATTTCATTCGATCTGTGGTGTTTTTCTTGGCTTTTCTCGCGGCGATCGGGGCGGTGATCGCTGCAGGTTTCTGGCTGCGCGGTGAGTTCGGCTGGGAGGTGCTGCCGGAAGAGTCTGCTCCTCAGATTTCGAAGGTGCTCGATCCAGCATATAATGAGGCGGCGAGTGAGGCTATGGCCCAGTTGGAGGCTATGCGCGCGGAGGAGGG
>CAYSMJ010000088.1:0-11232 GCA_964432075.1 uncultured Caulobacterales bacterium
AGGCTGGGCCAGTCATAATCGTCAAGCGACTGTCCGCCAAGGGTCTTGAGACCGCCAATCTCGGTCGAAACGGCCTTGAGACAGGGGTTTTGCGACGGGTCATCGGTTGCGAGCGCCTTCAGCGTCCGCAGGTCACCGCGCGCCCAGGCATTGGCAAGGGCAACCTCGTCGACCAATTCTTCCTCGACAAAAAGCAACGCACTTTCGATACAAAGCCGATTGGTCTCGTCGGAATACGCCTTGACCGACTTCAGGATGGTCTTGATATCCTTGTACCGAACATCGATCTCTGCAATCGGGCGAACCTTTGGGTCCGGTTTGCGCGTCGATTTGCCGGCGAGCTTGACGATCCGCTTTTCGATGCGTTCGAAATCCGTCAGGTCACCGGCGTCATAGGCTGCCGCGATCAGGGACTGGGCCTGAAAAAACGGGTGCATCCGGCCCGGCTCCAGTTTCTCCAGACGATTGTTTACGGCTGCTTCTTCCGGGGTGAGATCATCTTCGGATAGATCATCTTCCTGTTCGCCATTGCTGTTTTTTCGATTGGCCTTTCGCTCTGCATTGATCGCCTCAAGCCGGGCCCGCGCCCGCCGGAACCGGCCCGCAAGCTCTGGACCGACCTTGTCATCTAGGCTCGTGTTTTTCGCCATCATGATCCGGTCACGGTTGAACAGCATGGTGTTGAGCATGGTCCCGATCAGCCGGGTCCGGTTGCCCGCGCCAATTTCCGCGTCGGGAAGGATGAGCACCTCGTCGGTCTCTTCAAGAACCTGCGCCACCTGGGTCTCGTCCCAGTCAAGATCCTTGGGTACGGTATCGACCGACAGGAGGATGAACACTTCGGCCAAGCCCCCGGGCAAGGCGTTTTCCACTCGCAAAAGCCTTGGGCCCCGGCGTTCCCCGAGCACGACGATTTCATCGCCGGGCTGCGCCGCAGGACTGACCAGACCGGCCAAGCCGCTGACGAGTGCAATCAGAAAAAGCCCTATAATCCGCACCATAAACGACACGCTCCCGTTGCGCCGACGGGCCCGGAACGTCCCGTACCCGCTATCGCTTATCAGGCGTACCCGCGCAACGGAACCGAAAAGACGGTCGCGAACCGGGGCTGCCCACAGTCAGGAGAACGGCCAGTCGCCTCAAGCGGGGGGTCTTCCTGATCATGAGTTCATGAAGGCAATATCCGCTTTCGGGTGTTTCAGGTGGCGGCGCTGACCGGTTTTGGTCTGATTGCGGGCGGGCGGCAGTCAACGGCAGAAAGGGCCCGGGCAACGGAAGGGTTTTCTCCGGGGGGAAACCAGCTAGAATGATGATCGTGTTGACGTCGGCTTTATCGGCCCCGACGCGCGGCGCTACCCTGTCCAGACGATAAGGAGTCCCCATGACCGTGGTATCACCCCGGCCCCCGGCCCCGGATGATGATCTCGCCATTCCGCTGACGCGGATGGACGCGAGCCCGTCTCCGAGCGAGACGCAGGAGCGTCCGTCCGGCGATGTGCCCGTGCTTGAGGTCGATCTTGATGCGCTTTGTGCAAACTATCGCTTCATGCGCGACCATGCGCCAAAATCTGATATTGCCGCTGTGGTCAAATGCGATGCCTATGGCCTTGGTATGGCACGCGTCGCGGCGGCGTTGGTCGCGGAAGGCTGCTCCCATTTCTATGTGGCCCATCCCAGTGAAGGCGCGGCGCTGAGAGCGGTGCTCACCGCGGTTGAGGCCCCCGACTGCGTGATCTCGGTCTTTCATGGACCGACGGAGACCAGCCTGTCCCTGTTTCGCGACCATTATCTGACCCCGGTTCTCAACACGCGCACCCAGGCGGACCTCTGGGCCCAGACCATGCCCGGCGTGCCGGCGTCGCTACATGTGGATACGGGGATGAACCGGCTTGGCCTGTCTGCGGACCATATCGACCCGGTCAAGGCGGCTGACGGGCTTATGGTGACCCGGGTCCTCAGCCACCTGATTGCGGCCGACCAACCGGAGGCGCTGTCGAATGCGCGTCAACGCGCAGCCTTTCTTCAGGCTGCGGTAAAATTTCCGATGGCGCGGCTCAGCCTCGCCGCCTCCGGTGGGGCGCTGATCGACCCGGGCTATCATTTCTCGGAAATCCGGTTCGGGATTTCGCTTTACGGCGAAATGATCGACGGCCCGCGCGACGATCGTTTGCAGCCGGTTGCGAGGCTGACGGCGCCGATCCTGCAGCTGCGTCGGCTCGAGGCTGGCGAAAGCGCCGGGTATGACGCAACCTGGACGGCAACCAGACCGACAAGGCTTGCAACACTTGCCATCGGCTATGGCGATGGCCTGCCCAGAGCGGCCTCCAATTCCGGGCAGTTTGTTGTCGGCGGCGAGGCCTGCCCGATTGTTGGCCGGGTTTCCATGGATCTGACAATTGTCGACGTGACCGCCTTGGATGACGGGCTTGCCATCGGCGACCGGGCCGAGATCTTTGGCCCGGCTGCCCCGTTGAGTGCTCTTGCCCATGATTGCGGTACCATCGGCTATGAACTCCTCACGGGGCTTGGGCAACGGGTCCAACGGCGCTATCGCCGGGCCAAGGGGTGTGACCAGAATGCTGCGACGCCAGCAGCGAACCCGAATTGACCCTGTCAAGGCTTGCGGCCTTCGCGCCGCAGGCGATATGACGGGCTGGTGGATAAGACGTGGCAGACGCCGGGGAAAACAGGGCCGCATTACCGTATGGGCAATCTTGCAATCAATCCGTTCGCGGTCATCGGCGCGATCATCTTGCATTTCCTGCGATCGATCGGCGATGTCTCGGTCTTCGCCCTTCGTAGCATCCTCGCCTGTTTTACGCTCCCGTTTTATTTTCGGGCGTTTGGCAGCGCACTGATGCGGATCGGGTTTACCGCCCTGCCAGTGATCGGGCTGACCGCGATTTTTACCGGCGCCGCGCTCGCGCTGAATATTTATGACGGGTCCTTGCGGTTTAATGCCGAGAGCTTTTTGCCACAGATCCTCGGCGTATCCATTACCCGCGAACTTGGCCCGGTCCTTGCGGCGCTGATGCTTGCGGGGCGCAGTTCCTCGGCCATGGCTGCGGAGATTGGCACCATGCGGGTCACAGAACAGATTGACGCGCTGTCGACGCTCGCGGTCAAACCTTTTAACTATCTGATCGCGCCGCGTGTGCTTGCAACAACGCTTGCGCTGCCGCTGCTTGTCCTTGTTGCCGATATTATCGGCATTATGGGCGGCTGGCTGGTTGCGGTGTATGCGCTCGATTTCAATGGGACGGTGTTTGTCCGCAATCTCGACAGTTTTCTGGTTTTGCGCGATATCACCAGCGGTCTGATCAAGGCCGCCTTTTTCGGCTTTCTCCTGGCCCTGATGGGATGTTATTTCGGTTATCGCTCGAGCGGCGGGGCACAAGGAGTGGGCAATGCAACCCGTACTGCGGTCGTTGCCGCGTCGGTTCTCATTCTCGCCTCCAATTACATTCTCACCTCATTGTTTGTGGAGGTCTGAGCCATGGCGCAGCAGCAGGTACACCGACAGGGTACAGATAAGCCACAGCGTCACGGCCCGAAGATCTCGATCCGTAACCTGTCGAAATCCTTTGGCCAGAACACTGTTCTGAAAAATATCAATCTTGATGTCGCGACGGGCCAGTCTCTTGTGATCATCGGCGCATCGGGGACAGGCAAATCCGTACTCCTCAAATCCATCCTCGGGATCATCCCCCCTGACGAGGGCATGATCGCCCTTGATGGCGTGAACATTGTCAGGAGTGCGAATGCATCGAAACAGGTACGCAAAATCGGCATGCTTTTTCAGGGTGCTGCCCTTTTTGACAGTCTGCGGGTCTGGGAAAATATCGCTTTCCGGCTGATTTTCGGGGAACACAAACCCCGCAGTGATGCGCGTCGACGCGCCCTGCAATGCCTGTCGCTGGTTGGTCTCGACAATGACGTGGCCAACAAATATCCGTCAGAAATCTCCGGCGGAATGCAAAAACGTGTGGGCCTCGCCCGGGCCATCGCAGCCAACCCGGAAATTCTGTTTTTTGACGAACCCACAACCGGCCTCGATCCGATCATGGCTGATGTGATCAACCGCCTGATTGTCGAACAGGTTCAGTCCCTCGGGGCGACGGCCATTTCAATCACCCATGATATGGTCTCGGCCCGGAAGATCGGTGACGAGATTGCCATGCTGCATAACGGGCGGATCATCTGGCGTGGAACGCCTGAGGAAATCGACAATTCGGGCCACGCCATGGTTGACCAGTTTGTCAATGGCCGGGCCGATGGCCCGATTACAATGGACATCGGGCGATCCCGGCGCCAGATCCAGGCAAACTCCCGGTAACAGGTCACACAACAAGTGTTCATGTCTGAATAGGATTGCCGATGACGTCATTTTGCACGGATCTTAACACGGCAGCGCTATAGCGCGTCCACAAAAAATGTGATCATCGTTGGTTCCCATCCATCGACTTGGTTTTGAACGCGCGACCGTAAAAAAACCAGACGGCGTTTTTGTTTCAACAAAAGGTAACGCAGTTTCGGAGCAACGGCTCAAAATAAATGGTCGACGTCCGGTTTACGGCATATCCCTGTTTGAATATGACCACGACACAGAAGCCCTGACCTTCCGAGGCCGAAGCACTCAGCCGGGCTTTTTTGCGGGGGATGTGGTTTTAGATGCAACGGGTACAAATCTTGCTGTTTCTATCAGCGTCCGCAAAGACCAGGATCATCAAGGCGCCTTCGGCTTTTTTCCATCGGCGAGAACGGTCGTTTAAGCCAGCGTCAAACCCAGCCTGTGCCGACTGGCGCTCATGCGCTGATGCGCGTGTCCGACATGACTGAAGTGCTGGAGCGTGTGCATTGATGTCATCAGCCGGACGGACAGTTGCGTCCGTTTGAAAACCGTGGGAAAAAGCTGATATGACTGATGCATATTCCCCGACCTTTACCGACATTCTCGCCGCTTTTTTTGCCGATGGTGATGACCCCGAGATGGAGACAGACCGGCTGATGGCCGACTTTGACTGTCCGCCACCGGAAGAAAGCGGTATTGAAGCAGCCCGCCCCCTGATCCCGTCCGGCAAGATTGCCCCAGACGCTGTTGAAGTCCGGTTTTCCGGAATTGAACAGGCCCCCTTTCTGATCCTGACAAGGGCGAACACAAAAACGGATCGGGGCGAAGCTGTACAATTCATCACCCGGCGCATTGCAATGCTTGGTGAAAACGAACAAACCATCCGTGCGTGGATCGACACATTCACAGGTGTTGACGCAATCTTGCAGGAGCAGGCCGAGGAAAATAAAGCCTATATGTGGCCCCTGCCCGAGCGGTCAGGTGTGGTACAGGATGGCTTTCGTCTTTATATTGCCAAAGCCCAGAACATGATGCTCCTTGATCGGATTACTATGTTTAGTCCGCGCTAGAGCTCGTTCACAAGAGGTGTGATCGTCGATGGTTCCCATCCATCGACTTAGGTTCGAACGCGCGACAACTCAAGAATCTAGACTGCGTTTTTGATTCAATAAAAAGGTGAAGCAGTCTGGAGCATTTTCATGCGAAGTGGAAGCCGGTTCGCGTCAGGAAAATGCGACAAAAAAAAGGTAAGCGCATCTTTATTGACGCCGACTCATTTGAAGATGCGCGAGAGTAGAACACTGTTTCAGTTTGATCGCGTTCTGCCCCATCCCTCGCACCTGGCCCGCCAATCTGATCAAAATCTGATTTCGCCCCGCCTTTACTGACGCGTCTTGATCCAGTCACGGATCTTGCGTTCCAAGACCGGCAGGGGCATTGCACCATCAAGCAAGACCGCATCATGAAACGCGCGCACATCAAACCCCTCACCGAGTGCGTCTTCGGCCTCGCGGCGAAGCTTTTCAATCTGGATCATACCAAGCTTGTAGGATGTCGCCTGCCCCGGCCAGACCGCATAGCGCTCCACCTCCCGTGTTACCGCAGCTCGGGTATCACCGGTTACGCCAACCATATAGTCGATGGCCTCTTCCCGCGTCCATTGCTTCGCATGCAAACCGCTGTCTACGACAAGTCTGGCGGCGCGAAACAGCTCAGATTGCAGACGGCCAAGATTGCCCATGGGATCATTGTCGTACATCCCCATTTCGACCGCTACCTTTTCGGCGTAGAGTGCCCAGCCTTCGGAAAATTCCGAGAAAAACATCATATTGCGGATGAGTGGCATGTTGTCGATCGCGCGCTGCAACGAAATCTGAAAATGATGTCCCGGTACGGCTTCATGGTATGTAAGTGTTTTCAGCGTGTACCGGGGCCAGTCTGCAGTATCCTTGAGGTTGATCCAGTAAATGCCGGGGCGTGACCCATCCAGCGACGGACCGGTATAGTATCCGCCTGCAGATGAATCCTGTTCATAGACAGGGATCCGGCGCACTTCGACCGGTTGCTTCGGCAGGGTTTCGAACCAGTCCCCGGCCAGTGCCATGATTTCATCGACCTGCTCACGCAAACTGGCAAGCAACGCGTCGCGGCCTTCCGCTGTGTTTGGATAGATATTACCGGGCCGCGCGGCAATCTGTTTGAACCGCTCGGCAACCCTGCCTTCCTCAAGCCCCTCGGCTCGCAGGATCGCGTCCATTTCATCAGAAATCCGCTTGACCTCAGCCAGACCAAGTTCGTGAATCTCCTCCCCGGTCATGCCATTTGCGCCATAGGCATCGAGCGCGTGCTGATAAAACTCCTCCCCACGCGCGCCAATACGCCAGATACCGGCGCCGTCAAGCGACTGCGGTATCAGATCGTTCAGCATGCTACGCATTCGGCTATAGGCCGGATAAACATCGGCCTCGACAATATCAACCGCCCGCAGAACATAGCCTTGGCGAGCGTCCCGATCGATCCCCTCGATGGCGGCAATCTTGCTGGCAAAATTTGTTACCAGCGGGCTGTCTGCCGGGGCTGCCGCGACAAAACTTGCAATGGCTTTCGAGGCTCCTTCCAGCGCAAAAGGCGGCGGCAGGACACCGAACCCAGCCTCGGCGCGCACCCGCTCTGAAACTTCGTCAAAAACCCGGCTCATTTCGATAAGCCGGGAAAGATAATCCTCAATGTCGTCGACGGTTTTCAGGGGATGCTGGGTCTGCATCAGTTGCGGCAAAGACAGGTGCACACCCGAAAGCTGGGTAATTCGGTAGGGCGGGGTATGCCCAAGCCTGGCCGCGGCCCCAAACTCAAACTGATTGCGCTGCGCGCCGGTTTCATAGGCATTATGAAGAATATCGTACGTAATCTTGTGGTCAGCACTCAGAAGATCCCGGTCGATCGCATTCAATTCGGTGAGGTAGGCCTCATTGGCCGCGCGCACTTCCTGGTTGGAATTGAAAGACCGGCTGCTCAAGCGGGCGCCGAAACCAGCGCCGGCGATCTCTTCGCTCACGCCAAGCCGGGTCGCAAATTCCGGATTGGCCTGCAGCGTTTCCCGGGCATGGCGTTCCATCAGCTCTTCGAAGCGGGCCTTCTCCTGACTAGCCGAGCGCACCGGAGCCTCGATAACCGGGGTCGTTTCGGGCGCTGCCACCGTTTCCGTCCCTGCGCCGTTTTCGCCGCCGCAGGCCGCAAGCGCGAGAATGCCCGCGCAAAGGACAATCCCCTGCCGATGAACCGGCTTCAGCATCGCCCGAAACCAGTGACTCTTATTTGAAGAAGGAACCCGATAGCGCATCCCTGAACCCCATTTTTCGACCAAGAACACATCCCTTTACCCTGGGAACCTGGCCCTTGAACCTGGCCCCTAAACCCGGCCCTCGAACCCAGACGCGATTGCGATGGTTGCTCATGCCCGCTTTCCCACGAATAGCCGCAAGAAACCGCTTGTCTACCGCTCGGTAAAACACTGAACAGCCCGGTTTACTTAACGCACCCTGCGTGACTGTGGCATGGCGAAGCGGCAACACTCAACAAAAACCGACCCTGTCGTGAGGATGGACGCCGCCATTGGCGACGACCTTGTCTTATCGGGTCTAGACTGCGTACCCTTTTTGTTGAATCAAAAACGCAGTCTAGAGTCTTGAGTTGTCGCGCGTTCGAACCCAAGTCGGTGGATATGAGCCATCGACGATCACACCTTTTGTAAACGCGCTCTAGCTATCAGCGTTTTCCTTGCTGATCTCCTGCCCGCTTTCCTGATCCACGACCTTCATAGACAGACGGACCTTGCCGCGATCATCAAAGCCCAGCAGCTTGACGAAGACCTCTTCACCTTCCTTGACAATGTCGCTGGTTTTTTCCGGACGGCCATCGGTGAGCTGGGAAATGTGAACCAGCCCATCGCGTGCGCCAAAGAAGTTCACAAACGCACCAAAATCCATGACCTTAACGACTTTGCCCTTATAGACTTCACCGATTTCCGGTTCAGCGACGATTGAGTGGATCCACTTGTACGCTGCGTCGATCTCCGACTGAACCGAGGACGCGATCTTGATCAGACCCTCGTCATCAATATTCACCTTCGCCCCGGTCTCTTCAACAATCTGGCGGATGATCTTCCCGCCGGAGCCGATGACATCACGAATCTTGTCCTTGGCGATCTGCATGGTCTCGATACGCGGTGCATGTTCGCCAAGGTCAGAGCGGGCATCGGTAATGGCATCGGCCATCTTGTCGAGGATATGAATCCGCCCATGTTTTGCCTGGCCAAGGGCCGTCTGCATGATTTCCTCGGTAATTCCAGCGATCTTGATATCCATCTGCAGGCTGGTCACCCCTGCCTGCGTACCGGCCACCTTAAAGTCCATGTCGCCAAGGTGGTCTTCGTCACCGAGAATGTCCGACAGCACCGCAAAGCGATCCCCTTCAAGGATCAGGCCCATGGCGATCCCGGCAACCGGCCGTTTCACCGGCACCCCGGCATCCATCAGGGCAAGCGAAGTTCCGCAAACCGTGGCCATCGAGGAGGACCCATTCGACTCGGTGATCTCGGAGACCACGCGGATCACATAGGGAAATTCTTCCTGCGGCGGCAGGACAGCGCGCACAGCCCGCCAGGCAAGCTTGCCATGGCCGATCTCGCGTCGGCCTGTGCCGCCCATCCGACCCGTTTCCCCGACAGAATACGGCGGAAAGTTATAGTGAAGCAGGAAGTTTTCGCGGTATGTCCCTGATAACGCGTCAACAAATTGCTCGTCTTCTCCCGTGCCCAGGGTTGCGACGACCAGCGCCTGGGTTTCTCCGCGGGTGAACAGCGCCGAGCCGTGGGTCCGCGGTAACACACCGACTTCCGAAACAATATCGCGGACGGTCTTTGTGTCCCGGCCGTCGATCCGCTCGCCGGTATCGAGAATGGCCTTGCGGACAATATCGGCTTCAACGGCCTTGAACGCGGCGCCAAACGCCGTTGACTCCATGGCGTTTTCATCATCATCGGCGCAGAACGCTGCCTTGGCCTTTTGCTTGGCTGCGGCGACCTGATCCTGGCGATCCTGCTTGTCTTTTACCTGATAGGCCGCAGCCAGATCATCGCCAACCAAGTCCCGGATTTGCTGTTCTTCCGCGGAAAAATCGGGCGCCGCGTAATCCCACGGTTCCTTGGCTGAGGTTTCGGCAAAATCTATAATGAAATCAATTGCTTCCTTGGCAGCCCTGTGACCGAACATCACCGCGCCTAGCATGGTGTCTTCCGATAGCTCCTTCGCTTCGGACTCGACCATCATCACCGCATCATGGGTACCGGCCATGACCAGGTCGAGGTCACTTTCGCTGGTCTCTTCGAGCGTTGGGTTGAGCTGGTATTCTCCATTTGTGTAGCCAACCCGTGCGGCAGCAATCGGCCCGAGGAAGGGAAGCCCGGAGATCGTCAGGGCTGCGGAGGTCGCAATCAGGGCAACGATATCGCTGTCGTTTTCTCCATCATGGGACAGCACCGTGGCGACAACCTGAACCTCGTTCTTGAAGCCCTTGGCAAAAAGCGGACGGATCGGCCGGTCGATCAGACGCGAGACCAGGGTCTCTTTTTCAGTCGGGCGCCCTTCCCGCTTGAAATAGCCTCCCGGAATCCGTCCGGCGGCATAGTATTTTTCCTGATAGTGCACGGTGAGTGGAAAGAAATCCATTTTCGGGTCAGCATTCCTGGCCCCGACGACTGCGGCAAGCACGGTCGTTTCCCCATAGGTCGCCACCACAGCCCCATCGGCCTGGCGCGCCACGCGCCCGGTCTCAAGGGTGAGCGTGCGCCCGCCCCATTCCATCGATTTTTTTGTAATATCAAACATGTCGTTCGTCTTTCTGAGAAAAGGCTGCCGGATTGCAGCCGGATAAATCCTTTGCCATGAGAAGGGCATAAACTGAGGCCCCGCAGACCGGACGTGCCGGGCGGGGTGCACAATAGCAATAGTAGTGACGACCCGGCAGGGGGCCCGCGCCAGTACCGGAGGGTTGTCTGATGCCAGGTGTTATCTGGAGGCTACCCGTGGCAGCGTGCGTGCCGTTGTGGCATTCGCCCAGAAAAGCCGGGATGATCAAAGCCGGTGTCTCAGTCCTGTTCCCGGCACGCCGAATTACGTGCCGTACCCAAATCGCATCGCAACTAGATTTAAAGTCGGATATACACCGTTTTCACGCAAGCGCCAGTGGGCACGGTCAAGAATTTCCCCATTCGGCTCAATCGCCAGCTAGCGCCGCAGGCCAAGCCGCTCAATCAGTGTTTTGTATCGGCTATCATCCTTGCCGCGAACATAATCGAGCAGGTTCCGACGTTGCGTGACAAGCTTGAGCAGGCCCCGGCGCGAGTGATTGTCTTTTGTATGATCCTTGAAATGCTCGGTCAGGTTCGTGATCCGCTCGGTGAGGATCGCCACCTGGACTTCCGGTGAACCGGTGTCACCGTCTTTTGTGCCATATTCCTTGATTAGCGCAGATTTGCGCTCCTGTGTGATCGACATTTGTTTTTCTCCGCAGTGCCTTTTTACCTCGAATTCGCCAGGGCACCGTCCAGCGAAAAATGGTCTTAGCGAACCGGCGAGCCCGCTGGCAAGCATAATTTTCTCAGGCCTTGCCGATGGCCATGAGACCCGCAGTCCCGGCCCCGGTCCCGGCCCCGAGCCGGGACCGCACGCGGCCGCTCCCAAGCGGATCGCAAGGGCCGCTCCGCCCATGTGATCATCACCATGGGCATGCCCGCCACGGCCTATCGGTTGTTTTTCGGTGCCCACGGATTAAAAGCCTTCGAAAGCGGCATCCTACGGGCTGTCCTTCGGTTCATCCTCATC
>CAYSMJ010000089.1:0-4479 GCA_964432075.1 uncultured Caulobacterales bacterium
ATGTCGATGTCGAAGCCCTGAAAAAAGTGTGTGCAGAGCGCGGCGATGAAATCGAATTTGTAACGAACCAGACCCCGTTTTATGCCGAGTCCGGCGGTCAGCTCGGCGATCATGGTCTTGGGGTCGTGGCCGGGCCCGGTGGTGCACGAATCCGGATCACCGATACGCGTAAACGTGCCGGCCTGTTGCATGGCCATATCGGCATGGTCGAAGAAGGACGACTTTCTGTAAAGGATACAATCCGCTTACAGATTAATGATTTTCGTCGTCGTAATATCAGGGCCAACCATTCGGCAACACATCTTCTCCACGCAGCTTTGCGCCGTATTCTTGGCGGTCATGTCAGCCAGAAGGGCTCACTGGTCACACCGGAGCGTCTTCGTTTTGATTTTTCTCATCCAGAGCCGGTGACGACGGACGCGCTACGGGCCATTGAGGACGAGGTAAACGCGGTTATCCTTCAGAATTCGACCGCGAAAACGGAAATAATGCCTTATGACGACGCTGTTGCCGCTGGTGCTGTCGCCCTTTTTGGTGAGAAATATGCTGATGATGTCCGTGTTCTGACTTTGGGGATACTGCCTGAGGATAAAACCGCACCCTATTCCGTGGAGTTATGTGGCGGTACCCATGTCAGCCAAAGTGGTGATATCGGCCTGTTTGTCATAACCGGTGAGAACGCGGTTTCGTCCGGGATCCGCCGGATTGAGGCCTTAACGGGCGAGGCTGCACGCAACTATCTGAAGGATCAGGCCCACGCTGCTCAGGCCGCTGCCGATGCAGTAAAAACCGGTCTGCATGACCTGCCGGTAAAAATCATGGAGCTGATCAAGGAACGCCGGGAACTCGATCGCGAGGTCTCACGTCTGAAAAAGGAACTTGCCCTTGGCGGTCGTGGAACTAAAAGCGTGGCTGACAATGTACGGAGGATTTCGGGAACACCTTTTCTCGGAACGGTTTTTCATGATGTTCCGGCAAAGGAATTGCGCGCCATGGTCGATGAAGCCAAGCAGCAGCTCAAAAGCGGAGTGATCGGTTTTATCGCGGTCAATGATGACAAGGTTGCCCTGACCGTTGGGGTTACCGATGACCTGACGGGTAAATTCGATGCGGTCGCCCTGGTGCGCACGGGCGCTGAGGTCGTTGGCGGCAAGGGGGGCGGAGGGCGTGCAGACCTTGCCCAGGCGGGGGGTAATCTGGCTGCCGAGGCGGGCGCTGCGATTGAAGCGATTGCCGAGGCTCTTTCGCAATAGAGCATCGTCAAGCGAAGTGGGAACCGGTTTGCGTGAAGAAAATGCGGCAAAACATGAGGCTGGTGCCTCTTTATTGGTTCCGATTGACTTGAAGATTCGTTAGAGCGCGTTCACGGGGATTTGGCCGGTTTTGCAACGCTGTCGCAAGATGGATCCCGTAATCCGTTTCGGTATCATAAGGAGCACTTACAAGGAGTTTGCATGGTGGCGCGTCGCAGACAGAAAGCGGTCGATTGATTTCCGTTCGGTCTTGTAAGAGCAGATCAGCCGGTGCATCCGCCCATCAGCCGGGTCACCTGGCGTGATCCACGGATAAAAGGCAAAACCATCACTGTGCAGCGCTTGTGCAAGTGCTTCAGGCATGATGGCAAAGACTTCATTTGCATCGGTTGGATAGCCAATCGTTACGCTGGGAATATCGGCAAGCCCTGCCGAGAGGTGCGCCGCCATCCGGTTGGCATTTTCGGCAAACCCCAGCCAGCGATCCTCCTCAAGCCAGGCCAGGAATTGCGCCGACATAAAGGATTGCTTTGACACGAGATGGCCGGCCCGCTTGCGGCGGAAGGCGAGGTCTTCACCAAGGGTTGCATCGAAAACGATGATGGCTTCGGCCATCAGGCATCCGTTTTTGGTGGCGCCAAGCGACAGGATATCGACACCCGCTCGCCAGGTCATATCTGCCGGGCTCGCCCCTGACGCGGCGATGGCATTGGCAAATCGGGCACCATCCATATGAACCCTCAGACTGCGACGCCGGGCAAACCCAAGCAATGCCGATAACTCATCTAAGGAATATACCGTCCCGCACTCTGTCAGCTGTGTGATCGACAACGCAGATGGCGGCGATCCGTGAGGGGGTCGATGTGGGTAGGCGTCCATGGCAGCCTGCAACGCCTCCGGCGTCATTTTTCCGTTTGGTGCGCGCACAAGGGTGAGCTTCGCACCGCCTGTAAAAAACTCAGGACCGGCACATTCGTCCATCTCGACATGAGCAGCCTCATGACAGAAAACCGTGCCATAGGGCGGGGTCAGTACACTGAGCGCCAAGCCGTTTGCGGCGCCACCCGTCGGCACAAAAAACACTTCGGCATCGCACTCAAAGACCTCCCTGATGCGGTCCGTGGCCTCATGTGTCAGCCTGTCGCCACCATAAGGCGTGTTGTCTGCGGCGGCGGCAGAACAGAGCGCCTCAACAATTTCCGGGGCTGCGCCAACACAATTATCTGATGCAAACATGGCGACTGTCCTCAAGCTGTCTTATGGTAAGTGTGTTCAAGCCGGGTGAGGAGGCTGTCAAAGTCTTCCTCAACCATTTCGGCCCCGGTCCGGGCCAGCATTTCGTCATGACCCGGATAGCTATGCCCACCCGCCGTCAGCCCCCAAACCGTCATGCCCGCAGCAAGGCCGGCGGCAACGCCGTGCACGCTGTCCTCAATCACCAGACAATCCTGCGGCTTAATGCCAAGATTTTCTGCTGTATACAGAAAAATATCAGGTGCGGGTTTGCCATGGGAAACACGGTCTGCAGAATAGATATGCGGATCAAAATAATGAAAAAGATCAACCCGCCGCAGCTTGGCTTCCAGATAGTGCGTCCTCGATGAGGAGGCGACGGCTTGCGTTGCCGAGAAGGGGTGAGCGGCATCTTGGCGCCATCGGTCAAGGGTAAGCATGGTTTCGTGCGCGCCAGCGACGCATTGCAGTTCATCGCGCCGTTGCCGCCTCAAATCCACCAGTTCATCAAAAAAACTTTGCGGCATTTTCCGGCCATTATGATCGCGGAAGGCGGTCGCGATCACATCGCGGAAGACGTCATCGCGGAAGCCGGAAAAATCGCGCACGAGTTCCGTTGCCGTCCAGGGGATGCCGACCGATTGCAGGTGCGCAACACACTCCTCAAGCGCCAGCGCTTCGCTGTCCACAAGCACACCGTCGCAATCAAATATGATAGCCTTAAAACTCATGGCGTGGTTGTAGCCGTCCCCAACGGCCATGCAAATCTTATCGTTGGCATGTGTGCGATCGCGCGGATTTGGCGCGACAGGAAATTGCGGTAAGACAGATGGGCTCAGGAGCACAAGGCGGAGTGGGCTCAAGGGGGCAACACAAGTGTGCTGGCGCAAACCGGGCGCGGCGAAAGGCATAGGCCATGAACAAGGGGTTCAACCGGGTCGCGGTGATTGGAGCCGGCAGCTGGGGCACGGCCCTTGCCTGCGTTCTCGCGGGCAATGGTGTGGAAACAATGCTCTGGACACGGAGGGAAAGCCATGCTGCCGCGGTTAATCAGACACGTATGAATGAGGCTTATCTGCCGCAGATCGCGCTTCCCGATGGGCTGGCCGTCACCTGCCGATTGTCTGACTGCGCGGCCATGGAGGCGATCCTGCTGGCTGTTCCGGCCCAGACTGTGCGGGCGGTCGCACGGGAAGTCCGCGCCGCACAACATGATCCGCACGCCGCGATACCGGTTGCCATCGCTGCAAAGGGCATTGAACGGGAGACACTGCACCTGATGCCGGCGGTTCTGCAGGCGGTCTGGCCCGAGGCAGTGCCGGCGATGGTTTCCGGTCCGAGCTTTGCCGGTGATGTGGCGCGCGGCCTGCCAACCGCGGTTACCTTCGCTGATGCCGATGCCGAAAGCCGGGCCCGCTGGCTGGCGTCCCTCGGGACACGGACCTTTCGGCTTTATCCAAGCCGCGATCTCGTTGGGGTGGCGCTGGGCGGAGCGGTCAAGAACGTCCTCGCCATTGCGGCTGGCATTGTCGATGGTCGCGGCCTTGGAGAAAGTGCCCGGGCGGCCCTGATCGCCCGGGGATTTGCCGAGTTTCAGCGTCTCGCGCTCGCTATGGGAGCAAAAGCGGAAACCCTGAGCGGTCTTTCGGGGCTGGGGGATCTGGTCCTGACGGCGGCGTCAGCGCGTTCGCGCAATATGGCTTTGGGTCAGGCGCTTGGCCGTGGTGAAAATCTTGAAGACCTGCTCGCCCGGCCGGGGGTGACGAGCGAGGGGGCAAAGTCTGCGTCCGCAGTTGTCGGGCTTGCCCTGCGCCATAAGGTTGAAATGCCAATCGGCAGCGCGGTTGCCCGCATCATTGAGAAAGGTGTTCCGATCGATCGCCTGATCCAGGAACTGCTCCTGCGGCCGGTCTCCGGCGAAGGGTAAAGCCAATCGGTAAGCCGGTGCGCGAAAAGCCGGTGCGCGAAGCCTATCGACCCGCGCGGCGCTTAT
>CAYSMJ010000089.1:4579-10925 GCA_964432075.1 uncultured Caulobacterales bacterium
AAGCCGGTGCGCGAAAAGCCGGTGCGCGAAGCCTATCGACCCGCGCGGCGCTTATAGGCTTTGCAGGTGACTTCAAAAGGCCGACCGGTGCGACGAGCTTCCCACCCAGCGGTCCAGGCATTGCCACCCTCGACCGACCCCAGCGCCCTGCACTGGGAAAACCCGGTCCGGTAGGCTGCCGACTGAACATTGTCAGTCTTGCCCGCCAGTTCGAAGCCCTCATTATAACAGGCGCAAATCACATCGCCACGGACCCGGGTTGCGGACGGTGCGCTGTTGACCGACTGGATCGTCCCCACAGTCCCTTTCGATCCGGGATAGACATCGGTAATCGTAACATTTGTGTTTGAATTGGTTATGTTTGGATTGGCTATATTTGTATTAGCGTTTCCGGTGCCCCCGATGGGGCCGATGCCGCCAAGATTTGTCGTAAACGCAACAAAGACAATGCCGATAACAACGACCAACGCCGCAAGCCCCAGGAACATCGCTTCGACGTCGAAATTCTGGCCTTCATCATCATAGGTCATTATCCACCTCCCACGCGCCAACGCACCGCGCATGCCTTGTTAACATAAAGATAACCAAAATTGCGGATATAACAATGGGAAACGGCCTCCCCCACATCGGTGAGCCGAGCCCTGCCGTGGAAAAAGCGCAGTTTCTGTCGGGGTGTTGCCTCTGGGACGATAAATCAGCACCGGGGATGACGCGGGCCGGGTTCGCGCGTAGGAACGACCGCGATGCCATACATTTACGAAAATCAATCGTAAAAATGGCCAGCTGATCGAGATCGTGTGTGGCTTTCCGAAACCTATTCCGTCAAAGGCCCGACAAGGGCACTAAGACCACGCAAGTGGATAAACCGTCTGGCGTGCAGGCCCGGTTTCTGAGTGGAAATCTTTACCGCCATATCGCGGTGATGGCGACGACCTCGAGTGTGGGGCTTGTCTCGATCTTTCTTGTTGATTTTGTTGATCTTTATTTCATCTCACTTCTCGCCGATCCAAGTCTGACGGCAGCCGTCGGCTTTGCGGGAACGCTATTGTCGTTCAATATGGCTATAACGATCGGATTGATGATTGCCATGAGCGCACTGGCGGCCCGCCGGATTGGCGCGGGGGATGAGGAAGGCGCCCGGGAAGTGGCTACAAGTGTGGTCAGCCTCGGCCTTGTTTTCGGGGTTCTGTTCAGTGCGGTTTTCTGGCTCGCAGCGCCCGCGCTTGTGCAAGGGCTTGGCGGGACAGGCGACGCGCTCGATGCGGCTGTACGCTATGTCAGAATTGTCGTGCCTTCCATGCCGATCATGGTGCTTGCCATGGTCTGTTCCGGTCTTTTGCGCGCCCATGGCGATGCCAGACGCGCCATGAATGTGACGCTTGCCGCCGGGATCGTAAACGCCATTCTCGACCCGATCCTGATTTTCGGTCTTGGTCTTGGTTTGGAAGGCGCTGCGATTGCCTCCGTCGGGGCCCGGATTTCCATGGTGGCGACCGCTTTGCTGCCGGTTTTGCGCGTTTATGGCGGGTTTGGCTCCTTCCGTCGCGAGCAGATCAGATCGCATGTCCCGCTGATACTCGCGATCGCCGCGCCGGCGGTCATGACCAATCTGGCAACCCCGACGGGAACAGCTTTCGTCACCCGCGCCATTGCGCCTTATGGCGACGAGGCTGTTGCCGGGCTGTCGGTCATTTTACGGCTGATGCCGCTGGCATTCTGTGTGATTTTTGCCCTGTCGGGTGCGGTCGGCCCGATTGTCGGGCAGAATTTCGGCGCGCATAATTATGGCAGGGTGCGCGCGACGATCCGCAAGGCGATCCTGTTTACGGCCGCCTATACCACCCTTGCCTGGGCGATCCTATTTGCCGGGCATGGCTTCCTTGTGGATCAGTTCAAGCTGGAGGGGCTTGGCGCGACAATCGTGTTCTGGTTTGCCGCCCTGGCGGCGCCCCTGTTTTTCTTCAACGGTGTCATCTTTATCTGCAATGCCACCTTTAACAATCTTGACCGCGCGCTCTGGTCGACCGGGATCAACTGGGCGCGGAATACGCTGGGAATCATTCCTTTTGTGATCGCCGGTAGCGCCCTGTACGGCGCCCCGGGCATCGTGATCGGGCAATTTCTTGGCGGACTGCCCTTTGCCGGGATTGCCTTGTGGCTTGCGTTCCGGCTGGTGGGGCGATTCGAAGCGCGCGACCCGGTTCGCGTTGGCCGGTCGGCCGCGGCGGCGGCAGCCCTGCCGGGAGAATAATGGAACTCAACCGCGTTGGTTGACCTCGCAGGCGCATCTTGCGAGCCTTGCAGCAATCGCCGCGCCTGAACGGGCGCATCCCTATCGGTGCCAAAGCGCCGCAACAACCTGTTTCCAATAGGAGATTTTCATGGCTATTGCTAAGACCGGCGACACGGTGATTGTCGATTATACTGTACGTACCGGTGACGGAAATGTTATCGGCGGCACCGAGAAGGAGGGGCCGCAAACCCTGACCCTTGGTGGCGGCGATATCCTCGCCCCGATTGATTCGGCTCTCGCCGGCATGCATGAAGGCGCCGAACAAAATATCACGGTCCCCGCGGCGGATGCGTTCGGGCCGCGCCGTGACGAATTGATTATCGAGATCCCGCACGCAAGCCTTCCCCAGGACCAGCCTCCCCAGCCTGGCATGACCCTGTCAGCCCAGCAGCCGGATGGCTCCACCGTCAATCTGATGGTGACCGACGTCAATGCCGAAACCGTAACCGCTGATGGCAACCACCCGCTTGCCGGCGAAGACCTGCACTTCGATCTCAAACTGCTTGAGGTAAAACCGGCCGCCTGACAGGGGCGCGCAGCAAAGTCCGGCCCTTATTCAGCGCCGGGAATGACCGTTGTGCGGCGTGCCTTTACGCGGCCCTGTTCGCGATTTGTGTTAGCGCGGCGGGCAGTCTGGCGCCGAGATCGTCTCGCATATAGGCAATCAGCGCCTGTTCGTCCTTGTGCAACCTGCCATCGCGGGTGATCCGGTCGATCAGCCATTGCGCTTCGTCGTCGGTTACGGCTTCGGCTGTGGCCGCTTCTGTGCCACGGGCTTTATTCAGGAGTTCATAGCGCCGCTCGACGCGGGCGCGGTGGGCGCGTTTTGGCGTGAAAATATTTCCAAGCAGGTCAGCGAACACACGGCTAGCGGTCTCGGCAATATTTTCATCGCCCCGTTTGGAGGGGATTGGCCCCCCATCATCAAAGCTTTTCGTATACATCGCCAGCGCATTCGCCCGTCCCATGGGCTTGTATCCGATATGAGCCATCAGATGATTGGAAACGGCTTTTGTGAACAGATCCGTCCACGCCGGATCATTGTCAGCCTCTGCGGTTGCATCAGAAAGATCGAACAGCAATTCGACCTCGGTTCGGGTCACCGCCACATTACCGTCGCCACCCGCAGCAAAGATGAACCGGCGGATCAGGGCGGCATCGTCGCCAGAGATGACCACGCCATCGCTTTTTTCAAGGATATATTTTTTTATCTGTTCGCCAACAAATGCGGTCATGGCCGGCGGCGTCGCGATTGCATCTTCCATCAGTTTGAGCAGCATACCGAATTCAAACGGGCTTGCTTTTGCCCGGTCGCTCGTCACGCGTTGACGCAGGGTTTTGAATTCTGCTTCTGTCAGATAACCGGCTGGTTCTTCTTCACGCAGATAGTAATCGGCTACGGCCTCTGAGAAATACTGAGCCCATTCCCTGTCGCCATCCGGCGCGCGCTCGGCAAGATGGAAAAGGGCATCAAGCTCCACGTCATCGACAATGCCATCAGCAAAGATCGTGCGCCGCAGGGTCAAAACGTCTTCGGCGCAGACATAGCCATCAGAACCAAGATCGGAAATCAGTGAAAATTTGTTGTCGGTCATTGCGTGCGCATCCCGTTTTGCCGTGCCTCTGACTTTGGCCGGTGGTGGTTAAGAAACGGTTTTGTTTGCACGATCCCTGCTTTTGGGAGGGCTCGCGTCAGACCCTTGTTTTGACAGGGTCAGCGGGTCGGATCGTGCCCCGATAAAGGGCCGCATTCGGGGCAGGCCGGGTCAGCGGGCAGGGAGATGGTGCGGCTTTGGGTCGTCAGCGCATCATGGATAAACAGCCTTCCGGCAAGGCTTTCTCCAAGGCCGAGGATTTCCTTCAGGACTTCCATAGCCGCGAGCGTGCCCATGATCCCGGTAACGGGTCCGAGGATGCCGTCTTCTGCGCAATTGAACTGGTCATCGCGCGGCGGCTCTTCGGGCACGAAGCAACGATAGCAGGGCAGGTGGCCCGGCGCAGCCCAGGGCTTGAAGGTTGCAAGCTGACCGGTAAACCGGCCGACGGCTGCGGAAACGAGCGGCTTGCGCGCATCGATCGCAGCGCGATTGAGAACATAGCGGGTTTCGAAATTGTCGACGCCCTCAAGAACCAGGTCAAAACCGGAAACAAGATCGGCGGCATTCGACGCGTCAAGCCGGACCGGGTGGAGGCTCACCGCAATGTCCGGATTGAGACGTGCAAGGGCGCTCGCGGCGCTTTCGGTTTTCTGTGTGCCAACCTTATCAGTATCATGAAGGATCAGGCGGTGCAGGTTGGACAGGGCGAACCTGTCCGGATCGACAATCCCGATCCGACCAATGCCGGCTGCGGCAAGATAGAAAAGTGCCGGGCCGCCAATTCCGCCAGCCCCGACCACCAGCAAGCTGGCAGCCTTGAGCTTTTGCTGTCCCTGTGCCCCGACCTCGCGCAGGAGGATATGGCGCGAATAGCGTTCGATCTCATCTTTTGTCAGGGTCAAGACGACAGCCCTGTAGAGCCAAAACCGCCTTCACCGCGTGCGGTTTCATCAAGCATGTCCGCCGCCTCAAAGGTCGCCTGCCAGACGGGGGCAATCACAAGCTGGCCAATTCGGTCGCCACGTTTGAAGGTCACGGGGTCGGTTCCATGATTGATCAAGATAACGCGCAATTCGCCGCGATAGTCAGCATCAATCGTACCCGGTGCATTGACGCAGGTCACCCCATGTTTGGCGGCAAGGCCGGAGCGCGGGCGCATCTGCGCTTCCCAGCCGGGAGGCAGGGCAATGGCAATGCCGGTCGGTACCATAAACCGTTTACCAGGCGCGAGGGTCAACGGTTCGTCTTCGGGAAGAGCGGCGCACACATCCGCGCCAGCGGCAAGCTCAGTTTCATAGCGCGGCAGGGCAAGACCCTCGCCATGGGGCAGACGCCTGACCCTGATCTTTGGTGGTTCAACGGACATACAAAAACGGCCTTGTTGGGCAGGGAGAAAGAGCGACGTGTCAGAGCCCCAGCGATTTTTCCATGGCGGCAAGGCACGACCCGGCTTTGCGGCTGTCTTTATACCCCACAATACGCGGATTGGTCAGTTCAACCATGGTCTCAATCGCCTGGCCTGCGACGGCATAGGCATTGCTGGCCTCAATCAGGCTTTCATAGGTGATATCGCCCGAGGCAGCGCCAACGACTTGCGAGAGCGTGTTTGAATTGGCTAGCCCGACAATATCGGCGGAAACGGTTCCGTTGACCTCATTTCTGCTTGCCGACAGGGCAAAAGAGGCAAAACCGATCCGGAAGCCGCCCTTTTTTGAATTGATATTGGCGCGGATGCGCAAGCCAACGCCGACATATAGTCTGCCCGCACCCGGATCATCTGCAGCGCAGGGATAATCCTTGTACCGGAAATTATCATAGGCAAGCTGGTATGAACCTTTGCTCAAATCGCCCGAGGCAATAGGAAGGTAGGAGATGCTGCCGCCCTTGTCGACCTTGTAGATCGTCGTTTCGGTATGCTGACTGGACAAAGCCCGGCGCCATTGCTCCGGGGTCAGGGACTGCCAGAATTTTTCAACCTTCTCGCCATTCTCAATCACCGATAGTGTTTCAATCTCCCGTCCTAAAAAGGGAATGAAACGGTTCAGCGGGACATCCTCAGGCACGACATTGCCGCTGCGTTCCTGGCTTATCCGGCCTTTGTTTTCCGCAGCATCCGCCAGCGCATAGGCAAAGCTGACCCGATCCCCGTCCGGCAGCGTCCCGGCCGCGAATGCCTCGACCTCGGCAAGACCCGGGGCGGGGGATTGTGGCTGGGGCTGTGTGGCGCAGGCGGTAAGGGCAAGCCCGGCAAAAAGAAAAGCGGCTCGCTGGATTTGTTTGTTGATGCGCATTTTTTCCTCCCCAACAGGATCGGGTTTTGCTTTCGCTACGATGTTGAGTGTCCTTAGCACCAAGCGCCTGACCCGGAAACCACGCCGGACAGGCGAACGGTGGCTTATGCGCCGGGCCGGTCGTTGCCCCCTCTGGCGCTTATGATACCGCGACGCCCTGCAGG
>CAYSMJ010000090.1:0-10902 GCA_964432075.1 uncultured Caulobacterales bacterium
AGATGGACAAGCGGCGCGGCAACATCGTTGTTTCCCGCCGGTCAATCCTCGAGGAGGACCGGGCGGAACATCGCCAGGAAGTCGTCAAGGAACTCAACGAGGGCGATGAGCGCGAAGGCGTTGTCAAGAACATCACGGATTACGGCGCATTTGTCGAACTTGCGCCGGGTGTTGATGGCCTCTTGCATGTCACCGATATGTCGTGGAGCCGGGTGAACCATCCCTCGGAGGTGATCAATGTCAATGACACTGTCCGGGTGAAAATTATCAAGATCAATCCGGAAACAAGCCGGATCTCACTCGGCATCAAGCAACTCCAGCCCGATCCCTGGGAAGGTGTTGCCGCAAAATATCCCATGGGAGCGAAATTCACCGGCAAGATTACCAATATCACCGACTATGGTGCATTTGTTGAGCTTGAGGACGGCATCGAGGGCCTTGTCCACGTTTCTGAGATGAGCTGGGTCAAGAAAAACGTTCATCCGGGCAAGATCGTCTCGACCTCCCAGGAAGTCGAAGTCATGGTGCTAGAAGTCGACGAGAACAAGCGCCGGATTTCGCTGGGTCTCAAGCAATGCCTGAACAATCCATGGCAGAGCTTTTGTGATGTCCATCCGATTGGGTCGGTCATTGAAGGCGAGATCAAGAATATCACTGAGTTTGGTCTGTTTGTTGGCCTTACCGAGGACCTTGATGGCATGGTCCATCTGACCGATCTGGACTGGAACCGCTCAGGCGAGGACGCGATCCAGGACTATGAAAAAGGGCAGATCGTCCAGGCCAAGGTCCTTGATGTTGATGCCGACAAGGAGCGGATTTCGCTGGGCATCAAACAGGTCGGTAACGATCCGCTTGATGAGCTTGGCGATATCAGCCGTGGCAGCGACGTCACCTGCACCGTCACCTCGATTGAAAATGGCGGGATCGAGGTCGAGGTTGGCGGCGAGACCGGAATGAAGGCCTTCATCCGCAAGTCAGACCTGTCGAAGGAACGCTCGGAGCAGCGGCCGGACCGTTTTGCCGTTGGCGATCGTGTGGATGCCCGGGTGACCGGCATGGACCGGGCCGCGCGGCGGATCACCCTGTCCATCAAGGCCCGCGAAGCGGCCGAGGAAAAAGAAGCGGTCGAACAGTTTGGCTCTGCCGATTCCGGTGCGTCGCTGGGCGATATCCTTGGTGCAGCGCTCAAGGATGGTGACAAAAAAGACAACTGATTGTCTTTATCCGCATAAAGGGACGAGGAGGCGCGATCGGAGCTTGATCGCGCCTTTTTTTCCTTAACCCTGGTCTCAGCCGTCTCCACAATGCGCAAGCGCAATGGAAGGGGTTTCCAGCGTCGTGCCGGCAAAGTGGTTCACCGGTTTGGCTGGTTGCTATGCCCAATCAGATTTGTCACCCGTTAGATGCGAAACATGGAACGGGTCCTCCTTCTTGGGAACCCGCTGTCAAAAAAGCCTGTGCTGTCATGCCGGAATTACCTGAGGTCGAAACCGTGCGCCGGGCCTTGGCGCCCGTTATGGAAGGGGCGCGGTTTTCCAATGTCCAGCTTAATCGTCCGGATTTGCGGTTTCCGCTCCCAGCCGGGTTTCGTCACGCCGTATCCGGCAAATGCGTCGAACGGCTCGACCGTCGGGGCAAATATCTCCTTGCCTTCCTCTCCAATCGCATTGTGTTGGTGATGCATCTCGGCATGTCCGGTCGTTTTCGCATTGAGCATGCCGACGGGGGTGCGAAGGGCGCGGCACAGCTTTACCACGGACGAGCCGATGATCCCCGCCATGACCATGTCTGTTTTATGCTTGATCGCGACCATGACCTTGTGCGGATTGTCTATAACGACCCAAGGCGGTTCGGTTTCATGGATCTCGTGGCGATGGAAGACCTTGAGCAATGTCGGCATTTTGCAACCATGGGGCCGGAGCCGCTTTCGCCCGGTTTTACGGCCCAAACACTTGGGCAAGCGCTCAAAGGCAAGGCAACCCCGATCAAGGCAGCGCTTCTTGATCAGCGTGTCGTCGCGGGACTTGGCAATATCTATGTTTGCGAGGCGCTCTACCGCTCTGGAATTTCACCGCGCCGGAAGGCCGGGCGGATCGCCGCCGAGCGGATCAAACGCCTTCATCGTGAAATCAGGGCGGTTTTGCTTGAGGCGATTGGGGCCGGTGGGTCGACCTTGCGGGATTTTGCCTCCGCAAACGGGAAGCTCGGCTATTTCCAGCACACCTTTCAGGTCTACGACCGCTGCAATGCGAATTGTAATCGCTGTGACGGGCCAATCCGTCGAATCGTGCAAGGCGGGCGGTCGACATTTTATTGCCCCCGCTGTCAGCATTGACCTTTGTTAGGAGCGTAAGGCGAAATTTCCTGCAATCCGCCTGTTGACGGGAAAAGGTTCAAAGGCTATCCGCAATCTCCTGAAAATTTGACCCTCAAGAAGAAGAGATCCTGCCTGCCATGGCCAATACAAAATCTGCGAAAAAAATGGTTCGAAAGATCGAGCGACGTACTGCGGTCAACAAGGCCCGTCGGAGCCGTGTACGTACCTTTATTCGCAGGGTGGAAGAGGCGGTTGCTGCGGGAGACCGTGAGGGTGCGGAAAGCGCATTGCAGGCCGCCCAGCCCGAGATGCATCGCGCCGTGACAAAAGGGCTTTTCCATCGCAATACGGTTGCACGAAAACTGTCGCGATTATCTGCCCGTGTAAAATCGGTTGGAAGCGCGTAAGGCTCAAGCCGAGCTAAACCCACTTTCATTTGTTTGGGCCATTTGTTAGGGCGCGTTTACAAAAAGCGTAATTGTCGATGTTTCCCATCCATCGACTTGGTTTTGAACGCGCGACCCCTGAAAAATCTGGACTGCGTTTCGATTAAACATAATGTAAACGCGGTCTAGAATCTCCGGTCTGGCCGCTTGGCCATGCCGGTTTTTTTGTGTGCGCCGGTGGAGCAAAGGCGCAATTTGTGCATAACGCAAGAGGTGCGCCTTAATGCGATTATCATAAGCGTCCGGCAAGTATTTGGAATTGCTGCAAAGCTTACGTGTCAACTGGCTTGATGCGCGAAAAAACGACAAAATCGAAGCAAAATCACATTGCCAGCCCGGATTTAAGAAACTATTATCAATTTGTTGTCGAGCAGTATGCTGATGATCAGCGGAATGGCTTTTCAACGTCCTTGTATTTCAGAGTAGCGTATTGTGGTGCCGTTACGGTTTATACGTTTCGGTGAAGGGTTTTAGTGTGCCTCAGGCTTGCTATGGCTGCATGGCGCAATGGAGGGAATGTTGGAACGAAATAGAAGCGCGGCCGCAACGCGCCCCCTGTTTACATTTTTAACAGTGAATGAACCAGGTTGGCCGCTTGCGCGCTTTCTTCGGGCCAAGTTGATTTTGTTGGATTAGCACCAGCTATTTCTCGTATTGTCCTTAAGCGGACCTTTTTAAAAATCACAAGGATAGCGGCCGGTGTCGGGCAGTGGGCCCGGTAACGGATGAATATTATTGCCCACGCGGGCGATAATCAGAGTTGCGTCCCGTCGCGGATTCGACATGATGCGAATGAGGGGCTTACGGATTGGTCATTAGAGTCGATGAAAGGGTTGCATGTTTATGGGGATGACAGAACAGGTCAGGGAGCTTCAGGTGGATAATGAAAATTTGCAGGCGTTGAATGTGCGGTTTCTGGAGTTTCTCGCTCGCGAATATGGGGAAACGCAGTTTAATGCCTATTTTCGGGATATGTCGATTGCGTCGGCGTCAGCGTCACTTGTGACATTTGAGACGGGTTCGGAAGTTCGTTGCGCGTTGATCGGTCGTCATCATTTGGTGACCATGAAGGATATCTGGAACAAGACCATTGGGCCAGTTGATCGCGTGGCTATAAAGCTTCGTCCAGAGATCTCCGCCAATCTTACTGCGACGGCACGCAAATCGCGTGAAAAGGAAATACGGACACCGTTTTTGATTGATCGTCCGGCAAATGGCGCGTCGTCCGGTTCAACTGTGCCTGCAGAGCAGGCGCGGAACGGGTGGTCCCGCAGCGACGGTGGCGGGGATAAAAGAGCTCTCCCATTTGAAATGCTGCTGTCGCCGGTCAATACGCAGAATACCTTTGAGTCTTTTGCGGTCGATGCCAGCAACGAGTTGGCATGCACGGCGGCGCGAAAGGCCATTCTTGAGAGCGAGCCCGTCGAGGACAATGGTAATCATGAGTTGATTTACATCTATGGAACGTCCGGGATTGGAAAAACCCATCTCTTGCATGCAATCGCCAATGAGAATCGTCGCCGTAATCCTGACTTGCTGATTGCCTATTTTGATTACAATAATGTCCAGAATGGCTGCGTAGACGCATTGCTTTCAAACGGCGCAACCGAACTTCACAGGCGCTTCATGCAGTGCCATGTGGTTTTGATTGACGATATACATCTTCTGTACGGGAAGGAAAAAACGCAGGAACAATTGCTGGCGATTATCGATACATGTCTTGCGTCCGGTGTACAACTCGCAGGGGCCGGCGACCTTGCGCCCAAAAAACTGATTGACAAGAATATCAATCAGCGTCTGGCAGATCGGTTGGCAGGCGGCCTGAGCGTCGGCATTCAGACGGGCGGACCTCATCTGCGCTGCGATGTTCTGAAAAAACGGTTGGAGCGGGAAAAGGCCGTCTGCCGAATATCGCCCGAGGCGCTTGATTTTGTTGTTGCGAATTTCAATTACTCCATGCGCGAGGCGATTGGCGGTCTGAATCAATTGCTGTTAACCTACCGAAACTGCGATATCACGGTCGATTTGCCGATGGCGCGGGAGGCCTTGCGCGATAAGCTTACGGAAGGGCGGAAAGTCCTGTCGGTTGATGATTTGCTGGCAGTGACGAGCGAAGTCATGGGCGTTAGCATTGAGGATATGGTCGGCAAGGCCCGGCCCCAACCGATTGTCCGTGCCCGCCACGCCTTTGTCTATTGTGGCCGGGAATATCTGAAACAGTCATTGCCGCAATTGTCACGGGCATTGAACCGGGACCATACAACCGCGCTTTCGTCTGCCCGCCGGGCTGCGGCTCTGCTTGAGCGGGACAAGATTTTCTGCAAGCAGGTTGATCAAATTCGCGAGCGTATCGAGCTTTGAACCCGCGTGAAGAAAGCCGGGTTGTTGATGGCTTGACGTTATCACGGTCGACCTGGACAAATGTGGCGCCCCGATCTTTCCGGATATTCCTGCGGGTCACGTAATACCAGCCAGCATGGATCGGAACTGATCTTTGCCGCGCGGGCAAGCACGACTGGGCGTCGGCGGACACGCGTCGGAGGCGCAGATGAGTCACCATCTGCGCAAACTCGTATTGTGCCAGATGGCGTGTTCACCAAGGTTTAAATGCTGGCATTATTGCCGGGATTCCGATAGTCTACGCCTCCGGCATCGCAGAACATGTGGCTCCGGTCGTTATCCGACACCGTCTTTAATGCAGCCCCTTTAATGCTGCGTAAGGCGGTGGCGCGATAGCAAGTAAGAATATGCGATTTCTGGTGCCGACAGGGCTCGGTCACGGCCTCTGAATCCAGCATTGCATGCGTAATCACGCGCCCATTCTGGTGCGGCGGACAGGGTATGAAAGCAGTTATCACATCATGAAAGTCACGATCGAACGTTCGGTTTTGGCAAAGGCCCTTGGCCACGTCCAGAGTGTTGTAGAGCGGCGCAATACCATTCCGATCCTGTCCAATGTGCTTTTGCAGGCCGAAGGGATCGGGCTGATGCTTACCGCCACGGATCTCGATATCGAGATCGTGGAAGAGGCACCCGCCGATATAACCCAGAAGGGCGCGACCACCGTTTCGGCGGCGTACTTGTTCGAGATTGTCAAACGTCTGCCCGATGGTGCTCAGGTCGGTTTGGAACTGATTGGCGAGAAAAACAGCCTGCAGGTCACGGCGGGGCGGTCGCGCTTTACTCTCGCGGTGCTGCCGGAACAGGATTTCCCGACCTTGGCAACGGCGGAGTACGAGACAGAATTCTCAATTGCCAAGGCCGAGCTTCGGCGTCTGCTTGACAAGGCGCGCTTTGCCATGTCGCAAGAGGAAACGCGTTACTATCTGAATGGTGTTTATCTGCACGCGATGGATGATGTCACGCCGCCAGTCCTGCGTGTTGCAGCAACGGATGGCCATCGGCTGGCCCGGCTTGAAACGGCCTTGCCCGAAGGAGCTGCCGGCATGCCCGGTGTTATTGTTCCGCGTAAGGCGGTTGCGGAACTCGGGCGCCTTCTTGAAGATGCCGAGGAAACCATAAAAATCGGGGTTTCACCGACAAAGATTCGTTTTGCGCTCGGGGCAGGGCGGTTAACCTCGAAACTCATTGATGGAACTTTCCCCGATTATCAACGGGTAATACCGCAGGGAAATCCGTATACGCTGCGTGTCGACAATCGTGACTTTTCCAAGGCTGTTGACCGGGTTGCGACCATTTCGGCCGACCGTACGAAGTCGGTTAAGCTGGCCCTTGATAATGACCAGTTGCGGTTGACGGTCAATAATCCGGACGCTGGCTCGGCCGTGGAAGAGCTGTCTGTGGATTATGATGGGGAGCCTTCGGAAATCGGCTTCAACGCAAAATATCTTTTGGATATCGCCTCGCAGGTCGAGAGTGAAAATGCTGTATTCAAACTCGCCGATCCGTCCTCGCCGACTGTTGTGCTTGATGAGGAAGATGAAGCAGCCCTTTATGTCCTGATGCCGCTCAGGGTCTGACGTTTATTCACCCGATGTCGGGTGGTCTTGTAAAACAGGAACCGTGATTCTGTGGACGTTTCGCCGCAAACAAACCTGGCCGATTCCGGGACGGGTTCTGATCGGACCATACCGAATGCTGGGCGGCCTTGGGGTGCGAAAGCGACAGGCGCCGGTGTGTCCATCAGCCGTTTATCGCTCACAGATTTCCGTTCCTATACGGCTTTTTCGGTGGCCCTTGACGGGCGGCCGGTGACGATCTCCGGCCAGAACGGTGCGGGGAAGACCAATATTCTTGAAGCGCTTTCGCTTTTCAGTCCCGGTCGCGGTTTGCGGGGGGCAAAGATGAGCGAGCTTGCCCGTCTGGAAGGGCCGGGCACGTTTGCTGTCGCGGCGCGGGTTTTTGATGGAGAAGATGACCGCGCGCTTGGCGTTGGAACCCTCGCCGATGCGCCGGACCGGCGAACCTGCCGTCTTGACGGACGTAACCTGTCAGGTCCAGGTGCATTCTCCGCCCTTTTGCGTTTCGTCTGGCTGACGCCGGCACATGATCGTCTTTTTGTGGAGGGCGCCTCGGAGCGCCGCCGCTTCTTTGATCGAATGATTGCAGCCTATGACCCGGGCTTTACGTCCCTGTCCTCGGCCTATGAGCAATCAATGCGCCAGCGCCAGAAGCTGCTTGACGATGGCTCGCGGGACGCGGCCTGGCTGTCTGCGCTTGAGGAGCAGATGGCCACAAACGGCGTTGCAGTTTCCGCCGCACGCCGGGAGATGGCGGAACGATTGTCCGTTTACGGTGTTGCCGATGAGCAGCAGGCTTTTCCGACCGCCGATATTGCACTGGAAGGCGAACTTGAGACCTCCCTGACCCACTTTACCCTGACGGATGCTGAAGATGGGTTTATCGAGCGTCTGGCGCATCAGCGTATGCGGGACCGTGAGGCCGGGCGCGCGCTTGTCGGGCCCCATCGCACGGACTGGCTTGTGGGCCACAGGCCGAAAGGACGACCGGCGCGGCTTTGTTCTACCGGTGAGCAGAAAGCGCTTTTGATTGGGCTTGTGCTTGCCCATGCGCAGGCACTTGCGTGCATGGAAAATGAGCGCCGCGCCCCGCTGGTGCTTTTGCTTGATGAAATTGCTGCCCATCTGGATAAGGATCGGCGCCGCGCCCTTTTTGATATTCTTTATGGGCTTGGGTTCCCTGTTTTTATGACGGGAACAGACCAGAGCCTTTTTGCAGGCTGGGGCGAACGCGCTCAGCAGCTGGCGCTAATGAATGGCGCTGTTACAGAACTGACCATGAGTTGAGAGAGGTCTGAATGGCTGAAGAATATGGCGCCGATTCAATCAAGGTGCTCAAAGGGCTCGACGCTGTGCGCAAACGCCCTGGCATGTATATTGGCGATACGGACGATGGGTCCGGCTTGCATCATATGGTTTATGAGGTGGTCGACAACGCCATTGATGAGGCGCTTGTCGGTTATTGCGATACCGTTACCGTGACGCTGAACGAAGATGGTTCGGTAAGTGTGGCGGATAATGGCCGCGGGATCCCGACCGAAATCCACACCGAAGAGGGAGTTTCGGCGGCAGAGGTAATCATGACCCAGCTCCATGCCGGGGGCAAGTTTGATCAGAATTCCTACAAGGTATCGGGCGGGTTGCATGGTGTCGGGGTATCTGTCGTCAACGCCCTGTCAAAATGGCTGGACCTGACTATCTGGCGTGCAGGCAAGGAACACAAGATGCGCTTCCATATGGGTGAGCCTGAGGCGCCGCTTGCGGAATTCGGGACAACGGATCAATCCGGAACGCAGGTGACGTTTTTGCCGTCCGATGAGATCTTTACCGGGATGGTTTTTGACTTTGACATTCTTGAACATCGGCTCCGCGAGCTTGCCTTCCTGAATTCCGGCGTCACGATCAAGCTTGTCGATGATCGCGGCCTCGAAAAACGAGAGGAAACGATGTATTATGAGGGCGGACTTGAGGCTTATGTTCGCTATCTCGATCAGGCAAAATCACCTCTTTTCAGCAAGCCGGTTGCTTTTTCCACAGAACGCGATGGGCTTGGCGTGGAGGTCGCCTTGTGGTGGAATGACAGCTATCATGAAAAGGTCTTGTGTTTTACCAATAATATTCCGCAAAAAGATGGTGGAACCCATATGGCGGGTTTCCGCGCAGCGCTGACGCGGATTATCAATAAATATGCACAGGAATCCGGGATTGCCAAAAAAGAGAAGGTTTCCCTCACCGGGGATGATGCCCGAGAGGGATTGACCTGTGTTCTCTCTGTAAAGGTCCCTGATCCGAAATTCAGCTCACAAACTAAGGACAAACTTGTTTCGTCCGAGGTTCGGCCTGTTGTGGAAAGCGCAATTGCCGAGCAGCTTGGATTCTGGTTTGAGGAAAATCCGGCCGAAGCAAACAAGGTGGTCCAGAAAATTGTCGAGGCCGCTGCTGCCCGCGAGGCAGCCCGCAAAGCGCGGGAGTTGACCCGGCGGAAGTCTGCGCTGGATGTGGCCTCCCTGCCCGGTAAGCTTGCCGACTGTCAGGAGCGTGATCCGGCCCGTTCTGAGCTCTTTATTGTCGAGGGCGATTCTGCGGGTGGTTCGGCAAAACAGGCGCGCAATCGCGAAAACCAGGCAGTTCTGCCTCTGCGCGGAAAAATCCTGAATGTGGAGCGGGCCCGTTTTGACAAAATGCTGTCAAGTCAGGAAATCGGTACGCTGATCACAGCGCTTGGAACCGGCATTGGCCGGGATGATTTTAACCCGGACAAGTTGCGTTACCACAAGATTGTCATCATGACCGACGCCGACGTGGATGGCGCCCATATCCGCACATTGCTTCTGACCTTCTTTTTCCGTCAGATGCCCGAGCTTATTCGCCGTGGTCACCTGTATATTGCCCAACCGCCTCTGTATAAGGTGATGCGCGGCAAGTCAGAGCAATATTTGCTCGATGATAAGTCGCTTAACGACTATCTCTTTTCAGAAGGGTTGACCGACGCCAGCCTGACGCTCGGCGATGGGGAAGTGATTATCGGAAGTGATCTTGCCGATATTATCACCAAAGCGCGAAAACTTGCCGAGGCTATCGACGGGTTGCCGGCACGGTTCAACCGCGATGCGATCATTCAGGCGGCTCTTGCCGGAGGGCTGAAAGAGCTTGAGCCGACCGAGCGGGACAGGATGGCAACAAAGATTGCTGATCGCCTCGACAGTATCGCAGAAGAATATGAACGCGGATGGGAAGGTCGACCTGACGGTCAGGGGGGATATATTTTCTCGCGTGAACTCCGCGGCGTTCTGGAACGTCACGCGCTGACAGCCGATATTCTTGCCAGTGCCGAAGCCCGCCGTGTACAGAGCTTGATGGAGCCGATTGCGCCGATTTTTGATAATGCGAGCGTCTGGCGGCAAAAAGATTCGATGTCCGCGATTTACGGGCCGTTTCATCTGTTAAGGACAGCGCGGATGTCCGGCGAAAAAGGGATCAAGGTCCAGCGATATAAGGGTCTTGGTGAGATGAACCCAAATCAGCTTTGGGAAACGACGCTGGATGAGAATGCACGTGTTCTTCTTCAGGTCAAAATTCGTGAGGCGGATGATGCCGACGATATCTTCTCACGGCTGATGGGCGATATTGTTGAGCCTCGCCGAGACTTTATCCAGACCAATGCCCTTGCCGCTGAGCTTGATATTTAAGAAACAAACCGGAAAATCGGTTTCGTCTGTCGATATTGCCGTTTTCTAGAACCGGCGCGCAACGTATATGCGGTATGTGAGCACCGGAAATGCATAAAAAGGCGTTTGCAGACGGCAGAAAACAGATTTTTCGGTTAGACACTAATGGTGGGCATGGTTTTCTGGGCAGTTGCAGACCAAGCCCCGCAGGGAGGTAGGAGGGATGCTGATGGCTAATGAGCGCAAAGCACAAAAGCCCGGAGGTGCGGTTTTGATCGGCGGTCTTCTGTTCGCGGCTCTGATTGTGTTTGTGGCGCGGGGCCTCGTATCCAACGAAGGTATGCAAGGAAACCGTCCGCTCGGGGAAGATCCGGCAACTGTTCTTGCGGCTACCTTTGAGTCCGTCTGGTGTGGCCCCTGTAAAATTCTCAAGCCGCGCCTCGCCAGTGCGCGGCGCAAGACGGCGGACCTGCCGATCCGCGATATCAATT
>CAYSMJ010000091.1:0-10890 GCA_964432075.1 uncultured Caulobacterales bacterium
GTTTTGCCGGGTGAATACCGGAGCAGCGCACGGCCCCGGATCATGTCCGGGGCGACGGCATTCCAGGGTTGCCGCTGGCCTTAATTTTTCGTCCAGTTATCGATCCCGTGGGAGCGAATTTTATTTGTGGCAAGATTGATCCCGTCAATGATGCCGGCGAAGTGCGAAACGGCATCCGCGTCGCACTGGGTCAGGTCGGCGCCGAGTGCGCTGTAAAGCTGCTCGATATCGACACTGTGGCTGTAGAGAAATTGCGCGAGAACGACACGCAACTGGCTCGGCGATTTCTTTTGTTCGGCCATGGATAAACCCCGTTATCTATTCGACTTATGGGGGCGTACCCCCGTTCATGGGGTCGTCTTTGCAAACCCCGGACCAGTTGAGTCTTACCCCGGGAATTCGTGTTCGGCTACGCGCCCTTTCTAGAGAAATTCCTACGCTTTTCGCCTTATTAGGGTATCGGGGCAAACTGGTATCAGTGTGCGCTCCCTGTTTGTCTTATTTTGGGGCAATCATTTCTTCCGGACGCACGATTTCATCATAGCGCTCGCCCGTGACAAAGCCGAGATTGATGGCTTCTTCGCGCAGGGTTGTTCCATTCTGGTGCGCTGTCTTGGCGATTTTTGTTGCATTGTCATAGCCGATCTCGGGTGCAAGCGCCGTGACCAGCATCAGGGAGCGGGCCAAAAGATCGCTGATCCGCTCTTCATTGGCGCGAATGCCGGTGATGCATTTTTCCGTAAAGGACACGCTGGCATCGCCAAGCAGGCGGATCGATTGCAAAACATTGTAGGCGATAACCGGCTTGAACACATTGAGTTCGAGATGGCCCTGGGCACCGGCAACCGAAACGGTTGTGTTGTTGCCCATAACCTGCGCGGCAACCATGGTGATCGCCTCGCACTGGGTCGGATTGACTTTACCCGGCATGATCGAGGAGCCTGGCTCGTTTTCCGGCAAGGCAAGCTCGCCAAGACCCGATCGTGGCCCCGAGCCAAGAAGACGGATATCATTTGCGATCTTGTTCAGGCTGACCGCGATCCCGTTCAGCGCGCCATGGGCTTCGACGAGGGCATCGTGGGTGCCAAGGGCCTCGAACTTGTTCGGTGCCGTTGCAAAGGGCAGACGGGTATAGTTTGCCACTTCTTCGGCAAATTTTTCGGCAAAACCGGGTTTTGCATTGATCCCGGTACCAACAGCCGTCCCCCCCTGAGCCAGGGCATAAAGACGGTCCAGCGTGTTTTCGACGCGTGAGATCGCGTTCTCGACCATGACGGTATAGCCGGAGAACTCCTGTCCGAGCGTCAGGGGTGTGGCATCCTGCAGATGGGTCCGGCCGATCTTGATGATGTCGGCAAAGGCCTCGGCCTTGTCGTTGAGGGCGTTGCGCAATTGTTGCAATGCTGGCAGCAGCCGGTGATGGATTTCTTCCACCGCAGCAATATGCATCGCCGTCGGGAAGGTATCATTTGATGACTGGCTGCGATTGACATGGTCATTGGGATGAACAGGATCTTTCGAGCCGATCTCACCGCCAAGCATCTCAATGGCACGGTTCGCGACAACCTCGTTGGTGTTCATGTTCGACTGTGTACCTGAACCTGTCTGCCAGACCGACAGGGGGAAGTGATCGTCCAGTTTGCCCTCGGCGACCTCTTCGGCTGCCCGGGCAATCGCGTCACCGAGTTGTGGCTCAAGATTGTCGAGGCCCATGTTTGCCCGTGCGGCACACATTTTGACGATCCCAAGGGCGCGTATCAGCGGTGCCGGCATGGTTTCCGTGCCGATATTGAAATTGATCAGGGAGCGCGCCGATTGCGCCCCGTAATATCGGTCCTTTGGAACGGGCAGGGGGCCAAAGCTGTCGGTTTCGGTTCGGGTTTCATTCGTTGCCATGGGTGTCCTCGAGAAAAATATGGGAACGGTTTAGGAAAGCCGCCGGGCCCGCGCAATAGGACGAAAGCCCCAAACGCTGCACTTCGCCGCGCCAGGACGGGGTTGGACGCGCCACGGCGATCACGGTACCTCTGGTAATTTGAAGCTGATGTTTCGCACCACTATGCAGGTTTATGATGGATCACCTTGTCCGGCCATTTGAGTGAGATAGCGGTCGGTAAACGATGGACGGTACGGACTCAAATGTCCGGGTCGATCCACTATGGTGGTAAAATGGAGGGCGAGGGGCCGAGAGCCTGACCGAAAAACCGGCTTCGTCTGTCGAAAACGCCGTTTTCGAGAACCGGAGCGCAATGGACATGCGGTATGTGAGCACCGGAAGCGCAGAAAAAGGCGTTTGCAGACGGCGGAAACAGATTTTTCGGCTCGACTCTGAGGCAGATGATGATCGGTTACCGTGTGTCAAACTCCTGTCGCGCAACGGGTCTCGCGTCCCTTTTGCGTGCCATCACACATGGCCGGGTGCTACAAAACCGTCCGGGCAATCACTGAAAGCGTGACACTTTATGGCCGACCCTGAACCACTCCCGATCATCGCCGTTGTAACAGCCTATAATGAAGCTGAAACGATTGGCGAGATTGTCCGTGTGCTTGTCAGCCACCGCGATCTCGCCGGTGTTCATGTGGTTGATGATGCGTCGACGGACAAAACAGCCGATATTGCCCGGTCTGCAGGGGCAGACGTGACAACATTGGCCCGGCGCGTCCCGGTCGGTGAGGCGATCCGCAGTCACCTTGAGGCCGTTCAGCGCCCCTGTCATTTTTTCTGGTGTGATGCGGACCTGACCGGTCTGACCGACAAGCATGTCAGTATGCTTATCGAGCGATATCGCCGGGGTGATGTAAGCCAGGTGATGTCAGGCCGTGCGGTACCGCCGAATTTGCCCCGCATATTGCAGACCGGCCCTGTGCGCTGGTTCTGGTGCTATTTTTTCGGGCCGATCAGCGGCGAACGGATGATGAGCAGGGACGATTTTGCAACAGCCATGACGGCAGCGGACCAGCTTGGCTGGCGAGAGCTGACCAGGGGCTATGGGATTGTTCTGTTCCTGAACTGTTTTTTCCGGCGCCATGGCGCCGGTCAGGCCATTGTTTACCTGCCGGGTCTGCGCCAGCGCCAGAAATATCAGAAATGGGGACGAAGTGCCGGCCTTCTGATGGTCCGTCAGTGGCTTGAGTTTATCCGGGTCTGGATCAAAATCCGCCTTTTTGCGCCCCGCACCTTTTCAAGGGCCGAAGCGGCTCCTAATTGGCCGAATAATCAAGGCAAGGATCAACCACGCTCTGGCGCCGCGTCAAAACCGATGTGACAGGGTCTGTCTGAGGACCGGGACCATAAGGGGTCAACCGGCTGTTTCGTCTAATCAGTCAAGGGAAGGATCATGTCGTCGCACGAGAGTCTGACCGAAAACTCTATTTTCGCCGTCTGCAAACGCCTTTTCCTTGCGCTTCTGGTGCTCACCTACCGGCACCACCCGCGCTGAACACGCACCTGATGGCTCGGCCCGGTTGCTTTCATCAGGATTGGTCCTGTCGCTTATGGTTTTTGCGCTTGTGATCGGGTTGACGGGGTGGTTCCTGTCTCAGCTGGCTGAAGGGCTTGCGGTCAGAACCGGTCTTCGTGGCGGCGTGATCGGCGCCCTGGAACTGGCCGTTGGCGCGATTGGCTTTGAAGGGGCTGGAATCCTTTTGCTTTATGGATTGGGCGCGATTTCCATCGCACTGGCGGTATGAGCGCACGCCTCGCTTCTTCTCATTGCGGCGATGCACCCCAAGCCCGGCCACGCAATTACGGATTGACAGCTATGCTCAGGCATTCTAGCATTTTGTTTCAACGAAAGTTTTGGCTGTGACATTTTCTATTGTGGTGCTTCGGAGCGTCGGTGACGGATTGGCATGAAAGCTGATCCCGGCGCCGGCGCTTACCAAAGGTCCCGAAAGGGGCCTTTTTTGTTGCCGGTCGATGTTTTGTCCTATGCAAAGAAAATCGTAACGGTCGTTAACCATGATCAGAATGAAACAGGCGAGAAATAGCATGGCCCTCGACACGCAAACGCAACCCCGAAAGGAAACGCAAGCGCGCACCATGACCGGCGCAGAAGTCGTTGTCCGCGGACTGATCGATAATGGCGTCGATACGATTTTCGGCTATCCGGGCGGCGCGGTACTGCCGATCTATGATGCCCTTTACCAGCAGGATCAGATTGACCACATCCTGATGCGCCATGAGCAGGGCGCGGCCCATGCCGCGGAGGGCTATGCCCGCTCGACCGGAAAAGCCGGTGTTGTTCTTGTTACCTCTGGGCCCGGGGCAACCAATGCGGTCACCGGGATTGCCGATGCCATGCTGGATTCCATTCCGCTTGTCGTGATCACCGGCCAGGTGCCCCGTGCGCTGATCGGGTCCGACGCGTTTCAGGAATGCGACACGGTGGGGATTACGCGGGCCTGTTCAAAACACAACTATCTTGTCTCGGATCCTGACCGGCTTGCCCATATCATTCATGAGGCTTTCTATGTGGCAACCCATGGTCGCCCGGGGCCGGTCGTGATCGATATTCCGAAAGACGTTCAATTTGAAACCTGCCGATATGAAGACCCCGGTCCGCATGCAGAACACCGCACCTATCATCCGCAGCTGGATGCTGGACCCGAAGAGGTTCTGGCAGCCGCACGGATGATGGCAGAGGCACGTCGGCCGGTTTTTTATACCGGAGGCGGTGTGATCAATTCGGGCTCGGCTGCGGTTGCAACGCTTCGATCCCTCGCCAAGGCGACGGGGTTCCCGGTTACGTCGACCCTGATGGGGCTTGGCGCCTTTCCCGCACCGATGGAGCCGGGCACTGACCCGCAATGGCTTGGTATGCTCGGCATGCACGGCTCCTATGAGGCCAATAACGCGATGCATGACTGTGACTTGATGATCTGCGTCGGGGCCCGGTTTGATGATCGGATTACCGGTCGGCTTGATGCATTTTCGCCTGGCAGCCGGAAAATCCATATGGACATTGATCCCTCGTCGATCAACAAAAATGTCAAGGCTGACATTGGCCTGGTGGGCGATTGCGGTCATGTGCTCAGAGCCCTCGAACTGGCCTGGACAAAGGTGACCGAGGGACGGCCTGCAAACGATCTGGAACCCTGGTTCAGCCAGCTTGCCGCGTGGCGCGCAGTAAACTGCTTTGCCTACGAAAAATCAGAGGACAGCATAAAACCGCAATATGCGATCGAACGGCTGTATGAACTGACCAAGACCCGCAATACCTATATCACAACAGAAGTCGGTCAGCACCAGATGTGGGCCGCCCAGCACTATCATTTTCAGGAGCCAAACCGGTGGATGACCTCTGGCGGGCTGGGGACCATGGGCTATGGTCTGCCTGCGGCACTTGGCGTGCAGGCCGCGCACCGCGACGCGCTCGTCATCGATATTGCGGGCGAAGCCTCGGTTCAGATGACCATGCAGGAAATGTCGGCTGCGGTGCAACACCGACTGCCGATCAAGATTTTTATCATCAACAATGAATGGATGGGCATGGTCCGTCAGTGGCAGGAGCTTCTTCACGGCGGACGCTATGCCCATTCCTACTCCGAAGCGCTGCCGGATTTTGTCAAGATGGCGGAAGCCTTTGGCTGTCTTGGCTTGCGCGCGGAAAAACCAGCCGAGCTTGATGACAAGATCAGTGAGATGATTGCGTTTGATGGTCCGGTCCTGTTTGACTGCCGGGTCACTCGCGATGAGAACTGTCTGCCAATGATCCCGTCCGGCAAGGCGCATAATGAAATGATCCTCGGCAGTACCGGGGTGACGGGTAATGAAATCGACGATAGCGGGAAAAGGCTTGTCTGATGGTGCCCAATGACCAGTCTGTTTATTCGGAGCCGACCACCCGCGAGGCCGTTGAAAGCCGGACGCTGGCCTGTATCGTCGATAATGAACCGGGCGTGCTTGCCCGGGTTGTCGGGCTGTTTTCCGCGCGGGGCTATAATATCGAGAGCCTGACAGTGGCAGAGATCGACAGCGAAAAGCGCCGGTCGCGGATTACGATCGTCACATCGGGCACGCCGTCGATCCTTGAACAGATCGAATTGCAACTCAATCGGCTTGTGCCGGTTCGCCGGGTCGGGAACGTGTCTGACAATCCGATCGCGATCACGCGCGAACTCGGCCTGTTCAAGGTGGTCAGCGAAGGAGAGAAGCGCGTTGAGGCGATGCGTCTGGCCGATATTTTTCGGGCCCGTACAATCGACGCTGGCAATACCAGCCTGGTTTTTGAGCTGACCGGTGGCAAGGAAAAAATCGATGCGTTCCGTAATCTGATGATCCCGCTTGGCCTGACCGAGATTTCCCGGACTGGCGCCTTGTCAATCCGCCGTGGGGCCACCGAGGGGATTGGCGACATCCGCCGGACCGGCGACTGACCGCGGTATCAATTCAAGAAGAAGGGCGGCCGCTGCGGTGTCGTGGGGGGGAGGGGAATGCCGCAGCGGCCTCAGAACGGGTTCATGCCTTTTGAGGGGAGGGATAGGGGCAGATGAACCCGTCTGTCCCTTCGATATTAGCACCGCTTCCCTGAAATCAAGGGAGATCCGCCGCAAAGCAAATCCCTCTCATGCTTGTGAACGGCGCCGGGTCGGTCTGGGCGCTGACCGGAGCATTTTGAGCGGGCCCTATCGATCGCCGTCTGTCGATCCAGCCCGGACGGATCTCAGTGTTTTGCGACAAGCTGCTGTTCAAGCCGGCTGATCCGCTCTTCCTGATCGAGGGCGTATAGGGTGAGTTCCTCGATTTTTTCCAGCAGTTTGGCGTTCATTGCGATCAGGTCGACCCCGTCACGTCGCATCGCCTCGGCTGAAGGAACGCCGGGAAGATGACCCTTTGCGGCGATATGCCCGGCAACACTATCCAGCGGGGCCAGCGTGTAATCCGAAGCAAAAACATGGTCAGCGGTCGGGATCTTGTTGCCTTTGACGGTAATCGACCCGTCACCGCCATCAATATGGACCGTCTGCATGCCATTGCCATCCTGCAGGGTGATGTCGCCCTGGGCGCCGCCGCCACCAAGGGTGATGTTGGCACCGCCACCATCAATATGGACGGACTGGACACCGTCTGTGTTGCGAAGGGCAATGTCTCCTTCAGAGCCGGCCCCACCGAGGGTGATGTTGCCATTGCCGCCGTCAATATGGACCGTCTGGCCGCGTTCGGCATTGAGGAGAGCCACATCGCCCTGGGTGCCGCCGCCGCCAAGGGTCAGATTGCCGCTGCCCCCATCGATATGCACGGTGGTCTCGCCGTCATGGTGTTTGAGCGCAATATCGCCGCCGGCGCCCTGACCACCCATATACAGGTTCGCCGCGCCGCCATCGATATGAATACGAAGCTTTCCCTGATCGCAGACAAGACCGATATCGCCATTATGGCCCGGCCCGCCGAGCGTCATATTGGCGTCGCCGCCATCGATATGGATGGTCTGGCGGCCTTCCTCATCCCACAAGGCGATATCGCCGCTGGCATTGGCGCCGCCAAGACGCAGATTTGCCGAGGTGCCGTTGAAATCGCCGGTTTTTTCGCCGCCGGCATTTTTAAAGACGAGTTCTGTGAATTCGTTGGACATGGGTCTCTCCTTTGTGTCCGCGAATTCATGGGCGCGGACGCTGTCAACACGCCTGCACAAAGCGCGTATCGCTTGTGCCCGTCAAGCCGAACGACCGAGCCTTGAAACCATCCTTCGACGCACAGACCGGCTGCGCGGTCGCGGCTCAGGATGAGGCTTCGAAACGCGCACGGATGTTTTGGCCGTCCAATTGCCGGAACAATCCCTTTTTCAGCACTCTGTTAAATCAGTCTGCCGAGTAAAAGAACTCTTCCCTGACGATCTTACCGTCTGACACGGTGTACAGACCGACTTCACGCATCTGGAAGCGTTCGCCAGACTCCCGATTGGTAATGTCGGCTTCAAAGATGACGGAAAACTTGTCGTCGCCATGGAAAAATGGCCCTTCGGCTTTTGAGGAATGCTCTTCCATCATGGCGTTCCACTGCTCGTGCTTGGCTTTAATCGCCTCGACGCCATCAAACTCGCGCGGGCCGCCGGCGGGCATCTGGGCCGCTTCCATGGACACAGCCTGCGGATGATAAAGCGCGTCAAGGCCCTCTTTCTCGCGTCCATTGTTACAGTTTTCCACCAGCGTTTTGCCGACCTGCATCAGGGTTTCGTTGAACATGTTGGTCTCCTGTGTTGGTGCACGCTATTGATCAAGCGGCAAGTTGAGTAGCCATTGAACGCCGAACCGGTCTTTCGCCATGCCGAAATAGCTGCCCCAGAAGGTCTCCTGCATGTCCATGAGCGCGGCGCCGCTATCGGCAGACAAGAGCGCGAAAACCCTGTCGGCATCGGCCCGGTTTGCGGGTTTGTAGGAAACCGCCATGGCGTTGGTCGGGGTCGGCGGCGGGCCAAACCCCTCGGCAAGGTCAGCCCCCTGAAGGATCGAGGTTCCAATCCTGAGGGTGCAGTGCATGATCCGGTCGGCCTTTTCCGGCGGGAAATTGAAACTCTCCGGCGCGTCCCGATAGGTCATGCGCGCTTCAAAGTCGCCCTTGAACGTGTCCTTGTAGAAATCAAACGCGTCCGCACACTGCCCGGCGAAATAGAGATAGGCAGACAGGGTCATGCAACCCTCCCTCTTGTCGCGTCATGGGAGTATCACAACCGGGTGAAAAAGGCGAAGATAATCGGTCAATCGCTCATGCCTTGGTTTAACTTTGAACCGTCCGCAGCCGGGCTAAACCCGGTCCGCGGCGAGGCTTCATGAAGTGGCGATGATTGGCCCTGAGACGATGTCTGGTATCGCTGAACTCAACGCCTGCTTGATCCTCGGCATTGAGATTAGAGTATTTTCAAGCGAATTGCGAACCGGTTTGCGTGGAAAAAATACGATCTAATTTCATCCGTGTTTTACTCTAAGGCTTTGATTGCTAGTCATGACCGGAAAGGTCGTTGAACCCCTTTTGATTGTACGATCGCGTAACCCCATGCCAAAGGGCCCATTCCGGGCACCGGGTGAAGGGCTCTCCGTCTCAACCGCATACCATCCCCTTTGCGGCAAAGCGGGCGGTCTGGCTTCAGCCTACCGACACTCTTTGCTGACGCGGCCGAGGGCGGCGGTGATGCCGCGCAGGGAGATTTCATATTCGGTCGCATTGCCGCGCTCGGACATGGCGCTAATGCGCATGTCGGCGCCGCGGCGCATGGCGTCAACAAGGCGGTCCTCGTCGGCATCGCTCTCCACAAAGGCTTCGTTTTCGGAAGGGTACATTTCCCACGCGTCACCGCCAATGCGGGCGGTGGGTTCCGGGCGTTCACGCAGACTGTAGCCGGTCATCAGGCTCGGTTGCTCCGTTGCCGCGCCGGATTTCCAGCTCGCAACCATAAAGAACACATCCCCATGATTAAGGCTTGTGGGCAGTTTTTCCTTCGCTTCCGTCGCCGCAAAGCAGATCCGGTCGCCGTCAATGTCTTTTACAAAAACGCTCCAGTCGCTGTATTTGGCGATCGCTTCCGGCGCCTGGGCAAGGGCCGAAGCGGTGAAGGAAAAGCTGATCGACATCGCGATCAGAGCGGCTAAAGGGCGTTCAAACATCATCGCAGGCTCCCATCCAGACAGGACATTGTTGTCCTCGTCAACGTCACATGAATCGATATCGCGCCAGCCTGGCGCCGTCGATCTCCGATTCGGTTCTCGGTTTGCGATAGCACAGGCTGCGCAGGACGCGAAGGGGCTCGCCGATTTCGAAGGCCTGGGTGTGACATGAGCGCCAGTCGGCGGTTTTGCCTGCTGGCCGCAGGTGCAGTACCATGCGTCGTTGTGAAGGATTGTTACCGGCCGGTGGCTCGTTCATCACCAGCGACAAATGTAGTATTGCACCGGCGAACAAAACCCCGATAACTGAGCTGTAAATCGTCGGCCCAGACATTTTTGCCCATGGGCTATGCCATTCTTTCCCATGGGCTATGCCATTCCCAGTGAAGACGTCATTCCCAGTGAACAGGAGAACACCATGATCCCAGGCCAGGACAGTCTGAACACCCGCAAGAGCCTGACAGTTGGCGGGTCCAGCTATACCTTTTTCAGCCTCAAGGCTGCGGCGGACCATGTCGGAGACGTGGCGCGGCTGCCCTTTTCCCTCAAGGTCCTGTTGGAAAATCTTCTCCGGTTCGAAGATGGCCGCTCGGTGACGACCGATGATATCAAGGCGTTCGGCGATTGGCTGGCCACGGGCAACACCAGCCGCGAGATTGCCTATCGCCCGGCGCGTGTGCTGATGCAGGATTTCACGGGGGTTCCGGCGGTGGTTGATCTTGCCGCCATGCGCGATGCCATGAAAAACCTTGGCGAGGATCCGGCCAAGATCAACCCACTCGCGCCGGTTGATCTTGTGATCGACCACTCAGTGATGGTCGATTATTTTGGCACGCCCGACGCGCTGCAGAAAAATATCGAGCGCGAATATGAACGCAATGCCGAGCGCTACAAATTCCTAAAATGGGGCCAGCGTGCCTTTGACAATTTCCGCGTGGTCCCGCCCGGCACCGGGATCTGCCACCAGGTCAATCTCGAATATCTCGCCCAGACCGTCTGGACCGCCGACCACAATGGCGAGACCTATGCCTATCCCGACACGCTTGTCGGGACTGACAGCCACACCACGATGGTCAATGGCCTGTCCGTCCTTGGCTGGGGTGTCGGCGGCATCGAGGCCGAGGCGGCCATGCTCGGCCAGCCGATTTCCATGCTCATACCGGAAGTGATCGGCTTCAAATGCGTCGGAAGGTTAAAAGAAGGGGCGACGGCCACTGACCTTGTGCTGACCGTCACGCAGATGCTGCGCGAAAAGGGCGTCGTCGGAAAATTCGTCGAATTTTTCGGGCC
>CAYSMJ010000092.1:0-10835 GCA_964432075.1 uncultured Caulobacterales bacterium
CTGTCATGGGCGCCCATCGCACCGTTTTTAAGATGCATCAGTTCGAGGCTGCCACCGCCAAGATCGCCAACAATCCCGGTTGCATTTGGCCGGTAGGCGAGGACCCCGTGGGCAGCCAGCTGTGCCTCCTCGCGACCGTCAATAATCGTCACCTCAAGCCCCAGAGCTTCGATCTTATCGACAAAAGCTGGCCCATTACCGGCTTCGCGAACCGCAGCGGTAGCAATCGCCGTGACGGGCGGGTTTGCGTGGGCATCAAGAAGCAATTTGAACCGCGCCAGTGTCAGCAGAGCAAGGCGCATCGACGCATCAGAAAGACGTCCATCCGCATCCCGGTCCCTCCCCAGACCGCACAGGACCTTTTCATTGAGAATTGCAATCGGCGTGCGACGTGGACCATCGAAGATCACCAGCCGAACGGAATTCGACCCGATATCAATGACCGCCCGTTTGTCAGTTTTCACCCGCCCGGAATTCTTTGCCGTCTTCACCATTTCTGCCTCATGCCCAACCAAGCCCGGCATCCGTCCTACACTGATCCCAAAGCTTTTGGCAGAGGCGGAGCGCACTGAGCGCATAAAAAGGTCGGCTGACATGGCCCGCAACATGTTTTTGTGAAAGACAAAACATGCGCCCTCGTTTAGTCTTTATCCTTGCGGTATTGGGGTTTCAGGTCGGCAGGCGCATTGTAGCGAATGGCCTCTCCCCGTCCGGACAGGCTTGAATTGGTCATCATATAGGTGTGAGCGTTAAATGGTGTGACTTCGTCGGGTATCTCGACCCGCTTGTATCGACCGTCCGGCTGCAGCCGCCAGCTCTGTTCTTCATCGTTCAGATTTGCGACCATGACCTGGTCAAGCACCTGATTATGGACAGTCGGATTGAGGATCGGGCAGAACACTTCAACCCGGCGGTTGATGTTGCGCGGCATAAGATCAGCCGATGAAATATAAACCAGTGCACGGTCGCTGGGCAGCGCATGGCCATTGCCAAAACAGTAAATCCGGGAGTGCTCAAGAAAACGCCCAACAATACTCTTGACACGAATATTTTCCGAGAGCCCGGGTATTCCCGGACGAAGGCAGCAGATGCCGCGAACCACCAGATCAATCTGCACACCCGCATCACTTGCCGCATAAAGATGATCAATAATATTCCCGTCTACAAGCGAGTTCATCTTGCCCCAGATTGCTGCGGGGCGGCCGGCGCGCGCATTGGCGATTTCCCGGTCAATCAATTCCGAAAGACGCGCACGCGCATTGATCGGCGCAACCATAAAATGCTCAAAGCTGTCGGGAATTGCATAACCGGTGACATAGTTGAATACGCGCGCCGCATCCCGCCCAATTGCCGGGTCACAGGTGAACAGGCTGAGATCAGTATAGATACGCGCTGTAATCGGATGATAGTTGCCCGTGCCAACATGGACATAAGTCCGTGTAACGCCACTTTCCTGACGCACGATATAGGATAGTTTAGAGTGGGTCTTGTAATCAAAAAATCCGTAGACAACGCTCACTCCCGCTCGTTCAAGTTCACGGGCCAGCCTTATATTGGCTTCCTCGTCAAAGCGCGCCTTGAGTTCAATAAGTGCAGTTACGTTCTTGCCCGCTTCCGCAGCTTCGATAAGAGCGGCGATAATCGGTGACTGACTTGATGTTCGGTAAACGGTCTGTTTGATCGCAATCACATCCGGGTCGGCTGCCGCCTGTTTCAGAAACCGGATCACAACGTCAAATGTTTCATAAGGGTGATGGATGATGATGTCTTTTTCGCGGATTGCCGAGAAACAATCTCCACCATGTTCGCGAATTCGTTCGGGCGAACGCGGCTCATAAGGGGCAAACTGCAGATCCTCACGCTCATCGGCAATCAGACCGCTGATCTGGGATATCCCCAAAATCCCGTCGATTTCGACAAGATCCTCCGGTGGAACATCGAGCCTTTTACAGAAAAGCTCACGCATATGCGCAGGCGTTGCCTTGTCGACCTTGATCCGGATTACATCGCCCCGCCGCCGGCGCTTGAGCATGGTCTCAAACACACGGACCAGATCTTCGGCTTCCTCTTCCAGCTCAATGTCGGAATCACGCAGAATCCTGAAAGCGCCGCGATTGAGAACCCTGTGGTGCGGAAAAACATGCTTCAGAAAGACAGCGATTGCCGTTTCCAGGGCGATATAGCGGATCGGTGCAAGGACCGTACCATCTCCCGATTGAGTACCTGTCCGTGTGGCCGGCAGTCGGATAAAGCGTCCGACTTTGATCGGTACCGGGATGAGGGTTGTCATCTGCCGGCCTTCCCAATGCTCCAGATCAAAACAAAGGACAAAGCCGAGGTTTGGAATAAACGGAAACGGGTGGGCCGGATCAAGGGTCAGCGGTGTCAGTATCGGGAAGATATTGTCGATGAAGTGTCGCTCGAGCCAAGCCTTTTCTTCACTCGTCAGATCGTCAGTTCCGACAAGAAAAACCCCCTCATCTTCCATTAGCGAGCGCAGCATCCGCCAGCAATTCTGTTGCTCAGCCATCAGCTTGCGGGCTTCAACATCAATCAGTGCCAGCTGTTCTGCCGGGGTCAGTTTCTCCTGACTTTTGGTTTTGATGCCTTCGCGAACCTGTCCGTAAAGCCCCGCAACCCTGACCATAAAGAACTCATCAAGATTGCTACCGGAGATTGACAGAAACCGAAGCCGCTCAAGCAAGGGGTGTTTCTCGTTGTAAGCTTCTTCAAGAACCCGGTCGTTAAAGGACAGCCAGGAAAGCTCACGGTTGAAAAACCGGTCGGGGCTGTCCGGACCGACATTTTCAAACGGGCGCTCACGCGGCACCGCGCGTTCGAGGAGATCGCCAGCCAGCGAGCCCGCTGCGCGGGGGTCCTGCGGATCGCTTATGCGGCTGTCATCCATGAAAATCTCAGCTCCGGTTTTTGCGAACGGGCTGACATTTTGCCGGTCGCGCGCATTCGGCCATTTGTATGCCTATCACGGCTATACCGTGATTGAAAAACTTCATCCTGCGTGAAAGGATTTACGATGATGTTAGTTTTGCGCCTGACGGACACCGCAATTCAAGCCTCCTCGACGGACTGGTCAAGACTCTGACGGGCCAGGGCAATGGATGGCTTGCGCCCGGTCTGCAGGGCCAAGAGGTCCAGACGCTCCACGAACAGCGCCGCTGCCTCAAAGGTCCGCTCAAGTCGCGGCGCTGCATAGTTTGCGAGACTGTCCAGCTGTTCCGAGCTCAGCGCCAGCTGGCGCGCGCGAAGCTGCTGGATAATAACCCCGCGCAGCACCACCTCATCCGGATCGGGGATCCGCAGACGCGGGATGGCCTGAAGTCGGGTATGCAAGTCGCGCAGGCCCTGAGCCCAGTCAGCAACCGGCGGACGGCCACTCAAAACCAGACGTGTGGACCCCTGTTGCATGGCTTCGATCAGGCCAATCATGGCGCGTGGCCCCAGTGGCGCTGTCTCCACTGAATCGATAATGCGGATTGTCGGCGCGTCCGCTGTTCCCAAGGCAAAGTCAACGCCATCCGCGCCAAGGAATTGCAGCGCCGGACAGCCCGGCAATTCAGCCATCAGATGGACAAGATGGGTTTTGCCAGCACCAGCCGGACCCGTAATAATCAGACAGGGTTGGTCTGAGTCCAGCCAGCTGGAGAGGGCAGGCACAATCTCCGCATGGCTGCCTGCACTGATAAAATTGGCCAGTTTGAACGATGGCACCGAGGCCGGTTCAAACAGCGGGAGTTGCGCCGGTCCGGTGCCGGATGACAGGCTAGGACCTGTCTCTGGCCGGTTGCCCGACCGATCCCCTGACCCGCCATTGTCTCCGTCCGGACGAGCCGTTGGTGATGCCTTTTCTGGTGCGCCAATTTTCGAATGGTCAGTCAACCGCGCGCCTCACTGCGGGTCCTGCTGTTGCAGGAGAAAAGGCGACCGCGTTTTCAGGCTAACCTCGTCACTGGCATCAGGGGTCGGCGTCCCGGGTTCAAATTCGAGGGCAGACCCGGAAAGGCCGGTTTCCGCCTCACGATTGGCCCCATAGCCCGGCCGGTAATCGGTACGTTGGCGCAGACGTCTTGCGGGATCAATGGGTGCTTGTTGCACCCGGACCGGGATCCGTGCCGCCGTTGCCGGGGTCGCAATATTCCAGACCGCCCGATCAATCGGCCCCGCATCAAGAGTCCACAGGGATAGGCCCTTATTTTCCATGGCCACGACAAGCTTGCCGGGATCGCCAAATGTCTCGATCGACATTTCGGCACCCTCCCGCGAAAGGTTGCGGATTTGCACGGACCCAACAAGCGGTGTGGAAATCAGCGCCAGCCGAATTCGCTTCCATTCCTCGACGCTTTTGAAGAAGGCACTCGCGCGCAAAACGCTTTTACGGGAATGATCGATCAGGGTCTGCGCCTTCCAGCCGCTGGCATAATCGAGGACACTACCCATTACGGCCATATCGGCGAGGGCGGGAAAATTGCCGGATGCTTCGGACAAGGAAATATCGGACAAGATATCACCGCTATTTCCGGCGATCAGGCCATTGGCAAGGTAGGAACCGCTGCTTCCGGCCCGCCCTTCTTGCAGGGTGTAGCGATCCCCGTCAGCAAGGTAATCTTCGGCCCTCGACGCAATTCCGGATACGGCCTGCTCTTGCGAGAAAATTTCCGAATTGGCGTTGAGCGAACCTGATTCGCGGAAGCCATTGATCAACCGGACGCTTAGCTTGTCGGTTCCCGCCTCCTGCCGCAGCCGGGCATGGGCAATGATGACCTGGCTGACCCCGTAGCGATCCGCCATGATGGCCAGTCTGTCGGTATCAAGCGCCTTTGCTTCTTCCGCCGATACCGTCGTTGAATCTTCCAGATCGCCGAGGGGCGCAATGATCGGGGTCAGCTCATGGCGCAATGGCCGCTCCTGCCAAGCCCGCAGCCACGGATTATTTGACTCCCAGAGATACAGCCCGCGATTGGTTTCAAGGACCGGCAACACCAGCGCCTTACGTGCCTGCGCCTCTGAATAAGGAATCCGGGCGGTGATCAGCAGATTGCGGGTTTCAACCGGTTTGAACCGATAGGTGATCATGGCGCGATAGGTCGTCGGGCCCGATTTCTCTTCAAAAACCTCAAAACTCTGTTCGAGATCGAGTAATTGCTGGTCATCCAGCACAATGGCACCCTGGTCGCCGGGCTCAAAGGCATCGCTTGTACCAGCCGCCTGACCAGCCTCAAGACGCGGCAGATGCTGCCATTCGCTCCGTGGTGCGAGGCGACGGAGCAGGATGTCCATCGCTTTGCGACGGCCAACATCTTCGGCCTCTTGCTTTGCCGCAATCGCACTGTCGGCCTGTGCCAGGACGGGCACACGGGCGACTGTAAAGACAGCATCATTTGCCAATGCCGGCACTGTCAGCGAGGCCAGAACCAAGGCAATCCCACCAAAACCGTGCCGAAACTGCACGAAAGCCGCGAATATATCGCTCCACATAAACCCTATTTCACCTCGTCATTGCCCGTCGTCGTCATTACCCGTCGTCGTCATTACCCGTCGTCAGCATTGCCAACACAACACCAAACAGAATCGGCTTTTTTGCGCCCCGCGTAAAGCCCACATATAAGGCAATCGGGCGTGTCGAAAGGTGACGATTTTGTGTATTCGGATCCGATGAGAAGGCAAATCTGCGAATGATGATCATCGCCCCGAGAGGAAAGCCGAGCCGTGACCGACAGTTCCGAAATAAAAAAGCACGATGCAAGCGCGGAAGCTTACCGGCAAGCGGGCGTTGATATCGAAGCGGCAGACCGGCTGATCGACCGCATCAAACCGCTTGCCAAGTCAACCCTGCGCGCCGGGGCAGACCCAAGCCTTGGCGGTTTTGGTGGCCTGTTTGACCTGAAACCTGCCGGCTTTTCCGACCCCCTGCTCGTCTCCGGGACAGACGGCGTTGGCACAAAACTCAAACTTGCCAGCGAAACCGGCATCCATGAAGGCATTGGCATTGACCTCGTCGCCATGTGCGCGAACGACGTCGTGGTCCAGGGCGCCGAGCCGCTTTTTTTTCTGGACTATTTTGCAACCGGCAAGCTTGAGCCTAAGGTGGCCGAAACGGTTATCGCCGGAATCGCCCAAGGCTGCCGCGAGGCGGGATGTGCCCTGATCGGCGGCGAAACTGCCGAGATGCCGGGTATTTACGCCAAAGGCGATTATGATCTCGCCGGATTTTGCGTTGGCGCTGTCGAACGTGACCGGCTTATGCCGATTGAAACGAGGCCGGGCGATGTTCTGATCGGCCTGCCCTCAACCGGTCTGCATGCGAACGGATTTTCACTTGTCCGCAAGCTGATTGCCGACCACCGACTTGATCTGACGGCGCCAGCCCCCTTCGCACCGGATCAGTCATTCGGATCAGCCCTGCTTGAGCCGACGCAGCTCTATGTCAAACCCGTGCTTCATCTCCTTAGCCGATTTAATCAGGACGCAGCAAAAGGCATCCGCGCGGTTTCGCACATTACCGGCGGCGGCCTTACCGACAATCTGCCCCGGGTCCTGAGCAAGGCCGTCCGACCGAACCTTTCCGAGGATAGCCTGGGGCTTCCACCCTTGTTTGAATGGCTACAGACCCTTGGCGATCTCGACAATGGCAGCATGCGCCGGACTTTTAACTGTGGCATTGGCTGTGTTCTTGTTGTCAGCAGCGAGGAATCCAGCGCTGTTCTTGATGCCTGCTGCGCAGTGTGGCCGCAAGCCCGGATCATCGGAGATCTGGTCGCCGCATGAGTTCGGAATTATCGAACATTCCCTGCCGGATCGGTGTGCTGATTTCAGGGCGTGGATCCAACCTCAAGGCACTGACTGAGGCAGCGACAGCCCCCGATTTTCAGGGGGAAATCATCCTTGTTCTGTCGAACCGTGGCAAAGCTGCAGGGCTGGACCATGCCCGCGCACAAGGGATTGAAACAGACGTCATTGAGCCACGACACTTTCCTAGTCGGGACCTTTACGATGGCGCCTTGATGGCAAGGCTTGAACGTGCGCGGGTCGATATTGTCTGCCTCGCCGGGTTCATGCGGCTGTTAACGGCACCATTTGTCAATCACTGGAAAGGTCGCCTTCTGAATATTCACCCCTCTTTGTTGCCGGACTACAAAGGGCTGAACGTCCATGAACGGATGATTGCTGATGGCGTCAGACATGCTGGGTGTTCGGTACATTTTGTAACGGAGGATATGGACGGCGGCCCGGTTCTGGGCCAACGTTATGTGCCGGTCTTGCCCGATGATACGGCTGACGCGCTGGCTGCGCGTATCCTTGTTGAAGAACACCAGCTTTATCCGGCATGCCTGCGGCAATTGATCGATGGGAATTGTTTTCCACCCGAATAGAGCGACGGGCAAGAACCTGGAGTCCGGTTTTTCTACCACCCGGCGCGACAAGCTAATAACACGAAAGCGTCGGGCGATTTTTAGAAAAAGTCCGATGCTCCAAACAGGTTTTATCAGTGAACCGAAATTGATGAAAAGAATGTTTTGTTCTTCTTGACCCGAGAGGGCGAGCCAAAACAGGTGAGATCGCCGATCCCGCTGACATTTGCATCAAGGCTTTCGCTCGCATGAACGCGCACATCGCCAACCCCGGATACCTTTACGTCGACATGGGCACATTTGAGATCGGAAGCATCAAGATCGCCGACACCTGAGAGTCTTGCCCACAAATGCGCGCACTTACCCGTGAGCATCAGATCGCCGACCCCGGAGACTTCTACGCGGAACAGGTCTGCATCGATTCCCCGGATTTCGCCGTCAACAACGCCAGAGGCTTCGATCCCGGCCAGGGCGGGAAGCGAAATGACCGCGTCAACGCCTTTTTTGCTGCGCAGAGTCCGACCCTTGTGATGACCGAGATAGAGCGTTTCATTGCTGACCCGAACGCGTGCATGCTGCAGCCTCTCCTCGCGCCCGGAAAGCCGGATGGCGAAGTCAGGGCCAATCTCCACAGAAATCTCGTAAACACCGCTTACCTCGATCTGGTTGAAATCGCGCAAATCATAGATCCGTTCTCCACGCGTTCCGGTCTCGCCCTTTTCTTCATGGGCATACGCACCGCGCGGGAAAAGCGTGGCGCCTGCCAAAAGCAAGATCATGGAAACGGGAGGCAAGTATCGCATCGGCTGGGGGGACCTTTCGGCGGTTCTGTGTCTGATACAAACGTAACCTGTTCGACGGGCGTATCCAGACGGTCTGGCGCCCGGATGGAGCCGTTCATCGAAAACACAGGGTGAATAAGACGTTTGATCCCCTATTCCGCTGCAATCGTCCCACGCGAAAGCGTCGCCGAGCATTCGGCCATGGTCTTGCTTGCCCGCGCGATCGGGTTGGTCATGTAGAAATCGACAACACTGGATCGGAAGGGTGTTGAATCGACGTTTGACGACCCGGCAGCGTGAAGCGCTGGAAGCGAGAAGACTTCCGGTGTGTCTGTGCCGACGTCGCCATCGGAGGCCGAAGCCGCTTCGTCGCCAGCCATCGCGATGGGCGTCATATCAACTTGCCCGAGATGGGGCGTCTCGGCAAAAAGCGCTTGACGCAGCGCCATCAAATCATCGTACGGCAAGGTTGTGCCGGCCCGGGCGGATAGCGCCCGCAGGATCGCCCAATCCTCCCGGGCATCACCTGGCGGAAATACGGCCCGCTCGGCCATCTGGACACGGCCTTCAAGATTAACATAAAGCCCAGGCTGTTCGACATAACAGGCTGACGGAAGGATCACATCGGCAACACGGGCCGCCGCATCACCATGGTGGCCCTGATAGATCATGAAAGCCCCACCAAGCTTTGCCACATCGAATTCATCGGCGCCAAGATTGTAGACAACCTCAATGTCACGCGATTGCGCGCCATCAAGAATCTGTCGGAAACCCCGTCCGCCTTCACCGGGCAAAAAGCCAGCGTCAAGCGCGCCGACCCGCGAGGCTGCCATCTGGAGCAGGTTGAAACCGTTCCAGTCCGGTGTCACGAGCCCGACAGCCTGCCCAAGTTCAATAATCATATCGAGAATGGCTGGCGCATCATCACGCGACAAGACCCCGGTTCCGACGATAATCATGGGCCGTTTTGCGTCTTTCAAGGCCCTGAAAAAATCATCGCTATCGTCTTTGAGCCTTGAAAGACTTTCCGGCCCTGCTCCCAGATACTCGTATTGATAGGTAAGATCGGCCTGTTCGCCGATCAGGCCGATGCGCAATGACAGGTTGTTCACCCAGGCCTTGCGGATCCGCGCATTGACCAGGGCAGCCTCCCTACGCGGGTTCGTACCAATCAGCAGGACCGCATCGGCCGCTTCAATGCCGGCTATTGTTGAATTGAAAAGATAACTTTCGCGCGGGCCCGTGCCCACAGCCATCCCATCGGTCCGACAATCGCGATGGGGACTGCCAAGACCATCAAGCAGATCTTTCAGCGCCTTCACCGGTTCGACGGAGACAAGATCACCGACGATACCGGCAACTTTTTGCGGATCGGTATCTTTCAGCCGCGCACCGGCAACATCAAGCGCCTCATTCCACGAAGCTGGCCGCAGCTTGCCATTCTCGCGAAGATACGGCCGATCAAGCCGCTGGCTTTTCAATCCGTCCCAGATGAACCGTGTCTTGTCGGAGATCCATTCCTCGTTGATCCCTTCGTGAACCCGCGGCAGCACCCGCAGAACCTCACGACCGCGTGCATCAACCCGGATGTTCGAACCGACTGCATCCATCGCGTCAATCGTTTCAGTCTTGCGCAACTCCCAGGGACGCGCTGTAAAGGCGTAGGGTTTGGATGTCAGCGCGCCAACCGGGCAGACGTCAATCAGATTGCCGGTCAACTCCGAATCGACAGCCTTTTCAAGATAGGTCGTAATTTCAGCATTTTCGCCGCGATTGACGAGACCCAGATCATCGACACCTGCAATTTCCGTGGCAAACCGTACGCAGCGGGTACACTGGATGCAGCGGGTCATGATCGTCTTGATCAGTGGGCCCATATATTTTTCTTCAACAGCCCGCTTGTTTTCCTCAAAGCGGGTCCCGTCACGACCGTAGGCCATAGCCTGGTCCTGCAGGTCGCATTCGCCGCCCTGGTCACAGATAGGGCAGTCGAGTGGATGGTTGATCAGGAGGAATTCCATCACCCCTTCACGCGCCTTTTTGACAAGGGGCGAATTGGTAAACAGTTCCGGCGGCACCCCTTCAGGACCGGGACGCAGGTCCCGCACATTCTGGGCGCAGGACGCCACGGGCTTGGGCGGGCCGCCCTTCACCTCGATCAGGCACATGCGGCAATTTCCGGCGACCGACAATCGCTCATGGTAACAAAAGCGCGGAATCTCCTCGCCCGCGACCTCACAGGCCTGGAGCAGGGTCAGGTTCGGATCGACCTCGATTTCGCGGCCATTGACTTTGATCAGGCGGGGGTCAGCCATGGATGTCCTTCAAAACGCGTTTTCAACTCTTTGCATCATCTATTCAAACTCGGTGAAAAATGCCAGTGCAGGGATTGTCTCAGCAGTATGTTTTCGCAGCGCTCAAATCGGGTTCACGGGGCACAGAAATCACGCGGATGGAAAACAAACCCATGGCAGGCAGAGATCGCTTCGGGCTGACCCATGTCCCCGTCAATGTTGACCGATCTGTGTGGTCCGTTCTGGACCTCCCGATCGATGCCATCGACATTGTCGGGGCGGCGGCGACAATCCGCCAGGCGGCCCGGACACGCGAACGGCTGTCATTTGTAACCCCGAACGTCAACATTCTCATGGCTGCCCGCCTCCACCCGGCCTTGCGCGCCATGATC
>CAYSMJ010000093.1:0-10435 GCA_964432075.1 uncultured Caulobacterales bacterium
CAAAGGGTGTGCAGGTGGGATCGGCCCGGCGTTTATAGTCTCCCGAAACAACCATCCGCAGACCCTTCCATTCGATTACCGCCTGGGCGGAGCCGAGCACATGGCCTGCCGGTGCAAGCCGCACCGACACGCCGTTGATGACAACGCATTTGCCAAGAGCCGCCGCCTGCGGGCGCCCGGTAAAGGTTGCGCCATACCGCACTGCCATGATCGCGAGGGTTTCCGGTGTCGCCAGAACAGCGCCATGGCCCGCCCGGGCATGGTCCGCATGGCCATGGGTAATGACGGCCCGGTCAACCGCAGCAACAGGATCAACAAAAAAATCACCAGGCGGACAATAAAGTCCTTTCGGCGTCGGGTGCAGCAGGGCTTCGTATTTCGGCATGACGTTCAATCCAGCATGGCTTCGAGGGTTGCCAGATGTTCGGCCTCCCGGGCCGGTTTGTCCCAGCGGATCCGGTGAATCCGCGGGAACCGCATGGCAAGACCCGATTTGTGGCGCGGTGAGCGGTTCAGACCCTCAAAAGCGATTTCAAGAACAAGCCCTTCATCCGTACCAAAAGCAACCTGACGCACTGGTCCGAATCGGTCGGTCGTGTTGTCACGGACAAACCGGTCGAGTTGTTTGAGTTCCTCATCGGTAAACCCGAAATAGGCCTTGCCAACGGGCACAATCTCGCCGTCGCGCCAGACGCCAAAGGTGTAGTCGGAATAAAACGACGAGCGTTTGCCATGGCCGCGCTGGGCATACATCATCACCGCATCAATCAGAAACGGGTCGCGCTTCCATTTGAACCACTCGCCCTTTGGTCGGCCCGGCACATAGGGCGCGGCCGCGCGTTTGATCATGACCCCCTCGATAGCCGGTTCCGGCGGATTGCCGCGGAGCGCCGCCAGGTCATCCCAGCTGGCAAATTCAACGAGGGCTGACAGATCCATCCGCTGCGGATGGCGCGCGGCAATAAAGTCCTCAAGATGTCTGCGTCGTTCAAGAAAGGGCAGGGCCCGCAGGTCCGTCCCGCCTGTTGAGAGGATATCATAGGCGCGGATAAAGGCGGGTTTTTCCGTCAGCAGCTTTTTGGTCACCGTCTTGCGGTTGAGCCGTTGTTGCAGATCGCCAAAACTGGCCGCGGTAAAGGACGCATGCGATGGATCAAAAACCAGAAGCTCGCCATCAATGGTCACGGGCTCGTCAAGCGTCTCCACGATATCGGGAAACGCCGCGCCGATATCATCACCTGTCCGGCTGTAAAGCCGGCGTTCACCCCCGCCGGCACTCGCCTGAACCCTGATGCCGTCCCATTTCCATTCAGCGAGGAAATCATCCGGATCATAGGTTTTAAAATCCCGGTCTTCGTCGATTGCTACCGAGAGCATGACCGGGCGAAAGGGCGTATTTTGATGGTTCTCGGGTTTCTCGCCCCGCCCCTCCAGCCAGGTAAAAAGAGACGTATAGGGAATTTCAAGACCGTGCCAGAGTTCTTCGATTTCTGTGACCGGAAGGTCGCCATATTGGGCAAGGGCGGTTTTGGCGAGGCGTGCAGACACACCGATCCGCAACCCGCCGGTAACAAGTTTCAAAAGCGCCCAGCGCCCGCGCGCGTCCAGCCCGTCGAGCCAGGCAGAAACCCGGTCCGGCGCCTGTTTCATTTTGATTTCCTGCAATGTCTCAACAACCTCACCAAGGTCCGGCGCGCGGTTGGCGCCATGTCTGGCGGGCCAGGCAAGGGCAATGGTTTCGGCAAGATCGCCGACATAATCATAGGAAAGCTCGAACAGAACCGGGTCCATCCGCTCACCAATCAAATTGCGCAGGCCAGCCGGCTTGATCGACGAGAATTTAAGGTCACGGGTGATTGCCGCCAGCGCATATCCCCGGTCAGGATCGGGCGTTGCCGAAAAATAGTCTGTCAGCAAGGTGAGCTTCGCATTGCGCCCTGGCGTCAGCGACAGCCGGTCAAGGAGGGTTGCAAAAGCCTGCATGTCAGCGCCGGCTCAGGCCCATTCGAGAATCACCTTGCCCGACTGGCCCGCCCGCATCACATCAAAGCCCTGCTGGAAGTCTTCGGCGGAAAAATGATGAGTCAGGATTGGTGACAGGTCGAGCCCGGCCTGCAGCAGCGTGCCCATCTTGTACCAGGTTTCAAACATCTTGCGACCGTAAATGCCCTTGATCTCAAGACCTTTGAAAATCACGGCATCCCAGTCGATGCCGGCACCTTTTGGCATAATGCCAAGCATTGCTATCCGTCCGCCATGGTTCATGGCTTCCAGCATTGATCCGAAGGCAGATGGAACGCCCGACATTTCAAGGCCGATATCGAACCCTTCCGTCATGCCCAGCTCAGCCATCACATCGCCTACTGAGCGTTCTGTCACATTGATGGCCCGGCTTGCCCCCATCTGGCGGGCAAGGCTGAGGCGATAGTCATTCACATCGGTGATCACGATATGGCGTGCCCCGACAAAACGGGCAACGGCCGTTGCCATGATGCCGATTGGCCCGGCCCCGGTGATCAGGACGTCCTCACCGACAAGATCGAACGCAAGGGCGGTGTGTACTGCATTGCCGAAGGGGTCGAAAATCGCGCCCATGTCATCGGAGATATCTTCGGATAATCGGTAGACGTTGAAAGCGGGCGCGGCAATATATTCTGCAAAGGCGCCCGGTCGGTTCACCCCGATCCCGACCGTGTTGCGACACAGATGCCTTCGTCCGGCCCGGCAATTCCGGCAGAAGCCACAGGTCACATGTCCCTCTACACTCACCCGGTCGCCGATTTTCAGCTTTGAATGTTCGGGGTGTACCTCCGAGCCGATCTCGACGATCTCTCCGGAAAATTCATGTCCCACCGTCATGGGCACTGGGATGGTCGCCTGGGCCCAGTCGTCCCAGTTATAGATATGCACATCGGTGCCGCAGATGGCTGTGCGTTTCACCCGGATCAGGACATCATTGGGTCCGATGGTCGGCATGGCCACATCGGCCATCCAGATGCCTGTTTCGGGTTTGGCTTTGATGAGGGCCTTCATGGGGTGGCGATCTCCGGGCAACTTTCGCACCTATGTTGGCGCAAGCCCCGTCGGGGTCAAGCGCGCGCGACGGGCGGTGGCGGGCGCAAAAAATAGCGGTCATGGCATTCGGGTCTTGCATGGGCGGGGATTTTGTGATCTGTCACGCGCTCACGATCCTGTCCAAGACGTCAGGGGGCGATTTCCGCCTTAATAACCTGGCATAGACAGACCTCAGAAACGGCAGCGCAAGGCTCAACAAAGCCGCGCCGCGTGTCTGGGTGTTATGTTGTTGGATGGGCTCTCTTGTCGGCAGACAGAGGGCCTTTTTTGGTTTTCTGGTGCCGCACATTATCGAGATCGCCCGATCGGGGGGTCCAGTTGCGAGACGGAGTCCGGTATGAACAGAACCGAAAAAACCGAAATGGTGGCGTGGATCGGCGATGTGTTCGACAAGAACGCTGTCGTCGTTGTGGTCGCCAATAAGGGGCTGACGGTCTCCGAAATGTCGGGGCTTCGCAATCAGTTGCGCGGCGTCGATGCGCGGATGAAAGTTGTAAAAAATCGCCTCGCAAAAATCGCCATTGCCGAGAGCGAGCAAAGCCGCATGGCTCGTCTTTTCGAAGGGCCAACGGCCATTGTCTTTGGCCAAGACCCGGTCGCGCCCGCCAAGATCATTGAAAAATTCTGCAAGGAAAATGATCGTCTTGAGATCAAGGGCGGGGCCATGGGTCCCGAAATCATGGACGAGGCCGACGTCAAGGCGCTTGCCTCAATGCCATCGCGCGAAGAGCTGATTGCCTCGGTTTTGGGTTGTATCGGCGCGCCGGCGTCAAACCTTGCAGCTGCGATCGGCGCCCCGGCAACCGACATCGCGGGTATTCTCAAAACACTCGAAGAACGCGAGGAGGCGGCGTAAGCCCGGCTCCTCCGCTATTCAGGTCCACTAAAACTCCCATCAGAAAACAGGAAACGGAACCATGGCAGACATCAAGAAACTCGCTGAGGAAATCGTCGGGCTGACGCTTCTCGAAGCCAAAGAACTCAAAGACCTCCTCAAGGAAGAATACGGAATTGAGCCGGCTGCTGGCGGCGCGGTCATGGTTGCCGGCCCGGGCGGCGGCGGTGACGCCCCGGCTGAAGAGGAAAAGGACGAATTTGACGTCATTCTGCTCGAAGCTGGCGACAAAAAGATCAATGTGATCAAGGAAGTGCGCGCCATTACTGGTCTTGGCCTCAAGGAAGCCAAGGAACTGGTCGAAGCTGGCGGAAAGGCCGTCAAAGAGGCTGTCTCCAAGGGCGAAGCCGAAGAGATCAAGAAAAAGCTGGAAGATGTCGGCGCCAAGGTCGAACTCAAGTAACGAGGCTGACCAGACGGGTCCGTCTGGTCAGGGTCAGGGGCACACGGCGCTGGTCGCAGGCCCCTTGCCCGTCGCGGCGGAAACGCGCAGCGATTGTCCCGAGGCTGAAACCAGAATGGGATCAGCCGTTTCCGGCCTGGCGGTGCTGTTTGCATGAAAATTGCACAACCACCCGGTAAAAGGGTTGTCGCCGCGTGAATTCGCGTCTATGTCCACATCTCGGCTTTGGCAGTGGTCCCCCAAAGTCTAACCTTTAATGGCGACGTGTTTCGATATTTTGAGCTTTAACAATCCGGAATGCTGCACCGGCGGTTGCCAAGGCAACGCGCCGGTCTTGCTGTTTTCCGAAGACAGAAAGCGAGGCCCGGTTGATCGCCTTCCCAAAGGTCCCGGCCCAGCGTGCTTTCGGGCTCCCGCGTAACACACGACGCCAGAAAAATAACCGGCCGCATGTCGGCCATCCCGCTCTGTTTTCTTACAGAGACCGGGTCAAGCGAGGCAAGAATGGCGCAATCTTTCGTTGAGAAAAAAAGAATTCGCAAAAGTTTCGGCCGGATCGGCGATGCAGCCGCGATGCCGAACCTGATCCAGGTTCAAAAAGACAGTTATGAGCAGTTTCTGCAGCGTCATATTCCCCATGCCGAGCGGGCGATTGAGGGTATTGAGGCTGTCTTCAAATCTGTCTTTCCGATTACGGACTTTACCGAGACAGCCGTGCTTGAATATGTCTCATACGAGTTTGAAGATCCGAAATATGACACCGAGGAATGTCAGCAGCGCGACATGACCTACGCTGCGCCGCTCAAGGTGACCTTGCGTCTGATCGTGTTTGAAGTTGACGAAGACACAGACGCAAAGTCGGTCAAGGACATCAAGGAGCAGGAAGTCTATATGGGCGACATGCCGCTCATGACCGACAACGGCACCTTTATTGTGAATGGGACGGAACGGGTTATCGTTTCGCAGATGCACCGCAGCCCCGGCGTGTTTTTTGACCATGACAAGGGCAAGTCACATTCGTCCGGCAAGCTGCTTTTTGGAGCGCGGATCATCCCCTATCGCGGGTCGTGGCTGGATTTCGAATTCGACCCGAAAGATATCGTCAATGTGCGGATTGACCGGCGACGCAAGCTGCCGGCGACGACCCTGCTTTATGCACTTGGCATGGATCAGGAAGAAATTCTCGACGAGTTTTATGACCGCGTGCCGCACAAGCGTGTCGCGGGCGGGTTTTCCGTAGCCTTTAATCCCGAGCGTTTCAAAGGGGTCAAGATTGATCGTGACCTGATCAATGCCGAAACCGGCGACGTTGTAGTGGAGGCGGGTAAGAAAATCTCGGCCCGGGCAGCCAAGAAGCTTGCCGAAGAAGACGGTCTGAAGAGCCTGCTTTATACCGATGCCGACATGATTGGCCGTTATTTCGCGTCCGACCTTGTCAATTTCGATTCTGGAGAAATCTACGCCGAAGCTGGCGACGAGATTGATGCCAAGGCTCTCGAAATGCTTGTGGAGATCGGAATTGATGAGTTTGACACGATTGATGTCGATCACCTGAACATCGGCGGCTATATGCGCAATACGCTGGCGGCTGACAAGAACTCCAGCCGCGACATGGCGCTGATCGATATTTATCGTGTCATGCGCCCGGGCGAGCCGCCAACGCTGGAGACGGCCGAGGGGCTTTTCTACGGTCTGTTCTTTGACCCCGAGCGCTACGACCTGTCGGCGGTGGGGCGTGTCAAGATGAATATGCGTCTTGCCTTTTCTGATGTCAGCGATGAACTGCGCACCTTGCGCAAGGAAGACATCCTTTCGGTTCTGAAGACTCTCGTCGATCTGCGTGATGGGCGCGGTGACATTGATGATATTGACAATCTCGGGAACCGCCGGGTTCGGTCCGTCGGCGAACTGATGGAAAACCAGTATCGTGTTGGCCTGTTGCGGATGGAGCGTGCCATCAAGGAGCGTATGTCGTCAGCGGAACTCGACACGCTGATGCCCCACGACCTCATTAACGCCAAACCGGTTGCGGCGGCTGTGCGGGAATTTTTTGGCTCGTCACAGCTTTCCCAGTTCATGGATCAGACCAATCCGTTGTCCGAGATTACCCATAAACGGCGGATGTCGGCGCTGGGGCCGGGCGGGCTGACCCGGGAGCGGGCCGGCTTTGAGGTGCGCGACGTGCATCCGACCCATTATGGCCGGATCTGCCCGATCGAGACACCGGAAGGCCCGAATATCGGTCTGATCAACTCGCTGGCAACCCATGCGCAGGTAAACAAGTACGGCTTTATCGAAAGCCCCTATCGCAAGGTCAATAATTGCAAAGTCAGCGACGAGGTTGTCTACCTGTCTGCGATGGAAGAGCAGCGTTTTGCCATTGCCCAGGCCAATGCTGATTTGGATGAAAACGGGGTGCTCGCCAATGAGTTCGTCAACTGCCGCGTTGGCGGCGAGGCGACGCTTGTGCCGCGCGAGGATGTTGCCTTTATCGACGTTTCGCCAAAACAGCTGGTTTCGGTGGCCGCGGCCCTGATCCCGTTCCTTGAGAATGACGACGCCAACCGCGCGCTGATGGGCTCGAACATGCAACGTCAGGCCGTACCCCTTTTGCAGGCCGAAGCCCCTTATGTCGGCACAGGGATGGAAGCGATCGTGGCCCGGGACTCGGGGGCTGCCGTCGCGGCGCGGCGCCCCGGCATTATCGAGCAGGTCGACAGCCAGCGGATCGTTGTGCGCGCAACCGAAGAAAAAGACCCGGCAAAACCCGGCGTTGATATCTATAACCTGCGCAAGTTCCAGCGGTCTAACCAGAACACCTGTATCAACCAGCGCCCGCTCGTCAAAATCGGCGACCAGGTGCGCGATGGCGATATCATCGCTGATGGTCCGTCAACGGATCTGGGTGAGCTTGCGCTGGGCAAGAATGTGCTTGTCGCCTTTATGCCCTGGAACGGATATAATTTCGAGGACTCGATTCTGATCAGTGAACGGATCGTACGCGATGATGTGTTCACCTCGATCCATCTTGAGGAATTCGAGGTGATGGCCCGCGACACCAAGCTCGGGCCGGAAGAGATCACGCGGGATATTCCGAACGTGTCGGAAGAGGCGCTGCGCAATCTTGACGAGGCCGGCATCGTCGCCATTGGCGCCGAGGTCCATCCCGGCGACATTCTGGTGGGCAAGATCACGCCAAAGGGTGAAAGCCCGATGACACCGGAAGAAAAACTTCTGCGGGCGATCTTCGGAGAAAAAGCATCTGATGTCAGGGATACCTCGCTCAAGCTTCCGCCGGGCGTCGCCGGGACGGTGGTCGAGGTTCGGGTGTTCAACCGCCATGGTATCGAAAAGGATGAACGCGCGATTGCAATTGAGCGTGAAGAGATCGAACGGCTTGCCAAAGACCGTGATGATGAATTGGCGATCCTGGAACGGAATATATTTGGCCGTCTGAAAGACATTCTTCTGGGCCGTGAGGCTGTCAGTGGGCCGAAGGAATTCGAGAAGGGAACCGTCACCGAGATGATTCTCGATAACCTGACCCGCGGCCAGTGGTGGAAGATCGGCCTTGCCGATGAGGCGGCCATGGCTGAGGTCGAGGGTCTTCGAGCCCAATATGACGAAAGCCGGGGCCGTCTTGAAGCGCGGTTTGAAGATAAGGTCGACAAGCTCAAGCGGGGCGATGAACTGCCACCGGGCGTGATGAAGATGGTCAAGGTTTTTGTTGCGGTGAAACGCAAGCTGCAGCCGGGCGACAAAATGGCCGGGCGGCATGGGAACAAGGGGGTGATCTCAAAGATCGGACCGATGGAAGACATGCCATTTCTCGACGATGGCACACCGGTCGACATCGTTCTTAATCCGCTTGGTGTTCCCTCACGGATGAATGTCGGGCAGATTCTTGAAACCCATCTTGGCTGGGCCTGCCGCGGCCTTGGCGTGCAGATCAAGGAAATTCTTGAAGCGTGGGAAGCCGCAGGCGAGGGACGCGATCAGATGATCGCCAAGTTGAAGGATGTCTATGGCGAAGAGCAGACCCTTCCGCGTTCAAATGAGGAATTGAAGGAACTGGCGGGCAATCTCGTTCGCGGTGTGCCGATCGGAACGCCGGTGTTTGATGGCGCGCGCGAGCCTGATATCGTTGAGATGCTGAAGAAAGCCGGCCTTAAAGAGTCCGGTCAGGTTGATCTTTTTGACGGGCGCACCGGCGAGAAATTCAATCGGCCGGTAACGGTGGGCTACAAATATCTGCTCAAGCTTCATCACCTTGTCGATGACAAGATTCACGCCCGGTCTATCGGTCCGTATTCGCTTGTCACCCAGCAGCCTCTGGGCGGCAAGGCACAGTTTGGCGGCCAACGATTTGGGGAGATGGAAGTCTGGGCGCTCGAAGCCTATGGCGCGGCCTACACGCTGCAGGAAATGCTGACGGTGAAATCCGATGACGTTGCTGGCCGGACCAAGGTCTATGAAGCCATCGTGCGCGGGGATGACACCTTTGAAGCCGGCATTCCGGAAAGCTTTAATGTGCTGGTCAAGGAAATGCGCTCCCTCGGCCTGAATGTCGAGTTGCAGACGGGATAGCCGCCTGCAACCAAATATGAAGTTTACCGATTATCGCAGAGTGAAATCTGCCCCAATAATGCGAGGGTCCCCATGTCCCAGGAAATGATGAACGTCTTTAATCCGGCTGCCGTACAGTCGACGTTCAACCAGATCAGGATTTCGCTGGCGAGTCCGGAGAAAATTCTCTCCTGGTCGTTTGGCGAAATCAAAAAACCGGAAACGATCAATTACCGGACCTTCAAGCCAGAGCGGGACGGACTATTCTGTGCCCGGATTTTCGGGCCCGTGAAGGATTATGAATGCCTGTGCGGTAAATATAAGCGCATGAAATATAAGGGCATCACCTGCGAGAAATGCGGGGTTGAGGTTACGTTGACAAAAGTCCGCCGTGACAGGATGGGCCATATCGAGCTTGCTGCGCCCTGTGCCCATATCTGGTTCCTGAAATCCCTGCCGTCACGGATTTCGCTAATGCTCGACATGACCCTCAAGGATGTGGAGCGGGTTCTGTATTTCGAAAAATATATCGTCATCGAGCCGGGGCTAACGCCGCTTGAGCCGCACCAGCTTCTGACAGAAGAAGAACATCTTCAGGCTCAGGAGGAATATGGCGAGGACAGCTTTACCGCCGGAATTGGCGCTGAAGCCATCCGCGAAATCCTCATGGCGATGGACCTTGAAGCGATTGCCGCACAGCTGCGTGTGGAAATCGCCGAGGCAACCACAGAACTCAAACCGAAAAAGCTGGCCAAGCGACTCAAGATTATTGATGCGTTTATGCAGTCCGGCAACCGGCCAGAATGGATGATCATGACGGTTGTTCCGGTGATCCCGCCGGAATTGCGCCCGCTTGTCCCGCTTGATGGCGGTCGGTTCGCCACGTCAGACCTGAATGATCTCTATCGGCGTGTGATCAACCGGAACAATCGCCTGAAGCGGCTGATCGAACTTCGCGCGCCGGATATCATAGTACGGAACGAAAAGCGCATGCTGCAGGAATCGGTCGACGCGCTGTTTGACAATGGTCGACGCGGCCGGGTGATTACGGGCACAAACAAACGTCCGCTCAAGTCACTTTCCGATATGCTCAAGGGCAAGCAGGGTCGTTTCCGTCAGAACCTTCTTGGCAAGCGGGTTGATTATTCCGGCCGCTCCGTGATCGTGGTTGGTCCTGAACTGAAGCTGCATGAGTGCGGTCTTCCAAAAAAGATGGCACTTGAACTGTTCAAGCCATTTATTTATGCGCGGCTTGACGCCAAGGGTCTATCAGCTACTGTGAAACAGGCGAAAAAGCTGGTAGAAAAAGAACGCCCCGAGGTCTGGGATATTCTTGATGAGGTCATCCGTGAGCATCCTGTTATGCTCAACCGGGCGCCAACACTTCACCGGCTTGGTATTCAGGCGTTCGAACCAAAGCTGATTGAAGGCAAGGCCATCCAGCTCCATCCGCTGGTGTGTACCGCGTTAAATGCTGACTTTGACGGGGACCAGAT